>NZ_JASHKY010000002.1:165485-168131 GCF_030056935.1 Rhodococcus sp. IEGM 1302
TGTCGCACGCGTTCGATGCTGCTGGCGCTCAAAGCGTTACGGCTGACTTCACCGCGGGTGCTGGCTTCGTGAGTTCGTCGGCGCCTGCTCAGACGGTGACGGTGTCGGATCCGGCTCCGGTCGACAAGGCGACAAAGACGGTGCTGAGTGTTCAGGGTGAAGCCAAGGTCGGACTGCCTGTTGATCTCTTCGCGACAGTGTCCGAAGATCCCTCGGACGCCCTGGTGCCGTCCGGCGGAACGGTTCAGTTCAAGATCGGTGGAGTCGATCAGGGCGCCCCGGTCGCGGTTGTTGACGGAGTTGCCAAGCTGCCGCACGTGTTCGGAGCAGAAGGCACCTTTGTAGTCTCGGCTGTATTCAGTGGCTCTGGCGTGTTCACGTCGTCCACCGCGGAGTCTGTCGACGTCAATGTCACGGTTCCGACCCCGTCGGATGTCGAAAGCTCTACGTCGTTGACGGCTCCGTCCTCGGCAAAGGTCGGCACGGCGGTGCAGCTGAAGGCTGTGGTCAGTTCTTCCGGCGCGACGTCGGGAACCGTCCAGTTCTTCGACGGAACGACTCCGATCGGAACTGCCGTTGATGTTGTCGGTGGGCAGGCCGTGCTGAGCCACACCTTCACCACGACCGGCAACCATTCGATCACCGCGGTCTACAGCGGAGCCCAGGGCGTCACGGGTTCCACGTCGACTGCATCGGTTGTGAACGTCGGTAACGGGGGTGGTGGCTCCGGTTCGCTCGGTTCGCTGTCGCTGCCGTTCGGTTCATGATTCTCCGATGATGTGATGCCCCCTTGCGCCCATAGGTGCAAGGGGGCATTGCTCTTCGGGAATCGCGGATTGGTCGTTAGCTGAACTATTGGCAATTCGTGAATATTTGTCTGAAATAACTGATACAAGTACTACTTTTGACGGGTACTGTACGAGCGTCCAGCTCCATTCCGATTTCCGCTCTGTTCGAGTGACCTCCTTCCGTGCGGTTCCCGATCCACGTCTGTTGCTAGCTGAGGAGAGTTCGTGTTGGTGAGAAGAAGTTCCGCGGTCGTGGTGGCGGCGTTGGTCGGTGGCGTGCTGGTGGCAGGTGGCGTTGCTTCGGCAGCTCCGACGTCATCTCCCGCGGTGGAGAACTCGATCGGGTTCAAGCTGGGTTGCGATGGTTATGAACATCTGGCTGTTGATATCGCGGATGTGTTTCATTCGACGGGTGTGACGGTGTCTGCGCCGGAGAAGGTGGTGGCGGGGTCGACGTTCACCTATCGGGTTCAGCCGAACGTGATGTCGGTGCCGACGGGTGGGCATGCAGGCCGCAGTGTCGGTAAGTGGACGCGGCTCAAGTACGACTTCGATATACCTGCAGGGGTGTCGTTGGTGGATGCTCAGGTCGTGGCAGGTACTTCGTCGAATTTGTCCGGTGTGACTCCGTCGGTGATTCGGATCAACGACGGCGGTTCGCCGGATGGCGCGGGTACGCATCTGCGTATTTCGGGGAACAATCAGACTGCTGACTCGAACAACAAGGGCGGTAACGGCCCGAGCACGAGCAAGAACAGTGACGGTGGAATCGAGGTAGGGGCAGGGAAGACCTTCCGGTTGCCCGCGATCGACGTGACGGTGGTTGCCGGTGCCGCGGGTAGTACGGTGCAGCCGAAGTTGCGTGCCACAGATGGTGATTCGGGTGCGTTCAATTCGCCGAAGAATGCGTTCACGTTCTTGCAGTACGAGACCCTTTGGCCGGGGTACTGGGAGCGCTACAACTGCTCTCCGCGCGATTCGAGTGGTGGTGGGTTGAATGCGGGTGGTCAGGCATTGGCCACCGTCAACGTCGTCTCGCAGGCGGCGACCTCGACCACAGTGACATCCGGCGCGGCTGCAACGGTCGGTCAGTCGACCGATTTGGTTGCGCAGGTCTCCCCGGCACCGACAGGCGGCACCGTTCAGTTCAAGGATGGCGGAACTGACATCGGCGCCCCGGTGGCCGTCGTCAATGGCGTTGCCACACTGCCACATACATTCACCGCGGCAGGCGATCACTCCATCACCGCTGTATACGACGGTGTTCTCGAGTTTCTGACATCCACGTCACCAGCACGCACAGTGAGCGTGGCCGCTGCCGATGTACAGACGACTGCGTCGTTGACAGTCCCGAGTAGTGCCGTCGAGCAGACCTCGGTCGCGCTGACCGCAAACATCTCACCGGCAGCTAACGGCGGAACGGTCCAGTTCAAGGACGGTGGCATCGACATCGGCGGACCCATCGCGGTGACTGGCGGAGCGGCGACCCTGGATCACACGTTCACCACGACGGGATCACACTCGATCACTGCGGTCTATTCAGGTACTGCAGGTTTTGGTGGTTCGACCGCGCAAGCTCAGACCATCGAGATCTCGAGCTCAGCGCTGAGTACGACTACAACGCTTCAAGTTCCGGCTACGGCGGTCACGGGTACGGCCGTAGATCTGACCGCTACCGTCGCTCCGAACAACGCTGTCGGCACGGTGCAGTTCAAGTCGAACGGCACTGCGATCGGCACTCCGGTGGCAGTTGCGTCAGGTGTCGCGACGCTGTCGCATGCATTCGATGCTGCTGGTGCACAAAGTGTTACGGCTGACTTCACTGCCGGTGCAGGGTTTGTCAGCTCGTCGGCGCCTG
>NZ_JASHKY010000002.1:168231-255542 GCF_030056935.1 Rhodococcus sp. IEGM 1302
GTGTTGCGACGCTGTCGCATGCGTTCGATGCTGCTGGTGCTCAGAGTGTTACGGCTGACTTCACTGCCGGTGCAGGGTTTGTCAGCTCGTCGGCGCCTGCTCAGACGGTGACGGTGTCGGATCCGGCTCCGGTGGATGTGGTGACGACGACGTCGTTGTCGGTTCCCGCGACTGCCATCACGGGCACGGCTGTTGATCTGACCGCGACGGTTGCTCCGAACAATGCTGTCGGTACGGTGCAGTTCAAGTCGAATGGCACTGCGATCGGCACTCCGGTGGCAGTCACGTCGGGTGTTGCGACGCTGTCGCATGCGTTCGATGCTGCTGGTGCTCAGAGTGTTACGGCCAATTTCACCGCCGGTGCTGGCTTTGTGAGTTCGTCGGCGTCGGCTCAGACGGTGACCGTTTCTGATCCGGCTCCGGTGGATGTGGTGACGACGACGTCGCTGTCGGTTCCGGCTACGGCGGTTACGGGTGCGGCTGTTGATCTGACGGCGACGGTTGCTCCGAGCAACGCTGTGGGTTCGGTGCAGTTCAAGTCGAACGGTGCGGCGATCGGTTCCCCGGTCACGGTGTCCGGTGGTACCGCGACCCTCTCACATTCCTTCGATGCCGCTGGCGCGCAGAGCATTACCGCGGATTTCACCGCTGGTGCCGGATTCAAAAACTCGGTTGCGAGTGCGAAGTCAGTTCAGGTCAGTGTTGCCGACCAGGAATCCGTCGTCGAACTGAATATTCCGACCGACGCCAAAACTGGTGTGGCGACCGACTTGTGGGCAACCGTCCGAACGTCGTCGGATGATGCTGTCGGCGTCGGAACCGTGCAGTTCTACGACGGTGGCGTCGCGATCGGCGGTCCTGAAGCGGTTACGGCCGGCGCTGCGGGCCTGACGCATTCGTTTACCTCTGCGGGTGCGCACAGCATCACTGCGGTCTATTCGGGAGGAGCCGGTGTAGTCGGATCCTCGGCCCAGGCGCGGACGGTGAATGTAACGGACCCTGCGCCTTCGGATGTCACCACGGAGACTGTGGTGACGGTGCCTGGTGATGCCGTGGTGAACAAGTCGGTGACCCTGTCGGCGACTGTCAGTTCGGTGCAGAACGGTGGAACGGTGCAGTTCATGGATGGGGATACTCCGATCGGTGACGCTGTGGCAGTGGTCAACGGGATCGCGGCGCTGAACCACACCTTCACCACAACTGGCACGCATTCGATTTCGGCAATCTACAGTGGCGCAGCCGGATTCACAGGCTCCACCTCGGCGGCCCACGCAATTCAGGTCAAGGCTGCAACCGGTGGTGGCACGGGCAGCCTCGGTTCAGGCAGCGCTGGCTCGAGCGATTTCCTTCCCTTCGGTTCCTGACCGAAGCAGTTCAGGTCGCGGCCCCGAGGCAATATCCCTCGGGGCCGATCGACAGGGTGAACTGCATCGAGCGCGAGTTACCGGTTCCGTCGCTGACGGGCAGGGTGACACGGACGTAGTCGCCGCGAACCGGAGTGACTGTTGCAGCGTCGGCGTCGAAAGACTTGATACCGGCCAGCTGATTCGGATCGAGCTTGAGAGGCGGCTGGCCGGTGGCGCCGGTGCCGTCCGGATCCCACGGGCTGTTGCCGGGGCAGATCAGTGGATAGAACGTCTCGACGTCGCGGGTATTGACCGGCCGTCCCGTGGCGCGTGAGAGAAACCTGACGACGGCGTGGGAAGCGTCGGCCGCGGTGTAGAAGTTTGATTGCCCCGCAGGGAAGACGAACGGGCACGCATAGCCGGAAGCGATCTCCGAGCGCTTGGCGGCGACGGAGAGTCCGCCGCCGCTCCAGGTGACCGCGTACTGGCCGTCGACGCCTGGTGCGGCGATGGCCGTCAAGATGGCGGGAACATCCGAGTATCGGTCGGCGATCGTTGTGGGCGGCATCGTCCAGCATGCGTTCGTGAGCGCGTCCACGTCCAAGGACACCAGGTCCGTTGCCCAAGCTGCCAAGGCCGGCGCAGCAGCCGGATTGCCGGGCACGTCACCAACCGGAGGTGGCGCGACCGGCGCAGCGGGCGCAATTGTCGTCGTGGGTGCGAGAGTGGTTGTCGTCGTGGTTTCAGTCGTCGGCGGAGACGGTTCGTCCGTCAGGATTCCCGTCCGTCCGTCGTCCTCACATGCGGTTATCGCCAACGTCATGGCGAGTGCGACTGCCCCCACTGCCGCTCGTCCTGCCGACTTCATTCGTTCGTACGCCCCTTTTGCGACATTCTGACCAACATCCACCCCAGAACTGCTGCGGGTCAGATCACGGATTCCCGTCTACGCTAGCGAACTGTGGATCCCGTTTACAGAACAGTCATCGGCATCGCCCGTACCGTCTTCGCTTTCGAGGGCCTGAAGTTCTCCGTCAAGGGAGAGCAGAACATCCCGGCGTCCGGTGGCGCCGTGATCGCGATCAACCACACCGGGTACATGGACTTCACGTATGCGGGACTGCCGGCACGGACCCCGAAGCGCTACATCCGGTTCATGGCCAAGAAAGAGGTCTTCGACAACAAGATCTCCGGACCGATCATGCGGGCCCTCAAGCACATCCCGGTCGACCGCGGCGCGGGCGCCGACTCCTACAAGGCGGCCGTAGATTTCCTGAAGCGCGGCGAATTGGTGGGCGTGTACCCCGAAGCCACGATCAGTCGGAGCTTCGAGATCAAGGAATTCAAGTCCGGCGCCGCCCGCATGGCGATCGAGGCGGGCGTCCCGATCGTTCCCGTCGTCATCTGGGGCGCTCAGCGCGTGTGGACGAAGGGTTATCCGAAGCGTTTGGGCCGCACCAACACTCCCATCTCCATTGCCGTCGGCGAGCCGATTGCACCTTTCGAGCCGGCGAGTGAGCTGACGGCGAAGCTGCGGTCGACGATGCAGGAGTTGCTGCTCGATCTGCAGAAGAGCTACGACCATCCCGCCGGCGAGTACTGGGTGCCGGCCCGCCTCGGTGGCAGCGCGCCGACGCTCGAGCAGGCCGACAAGATGGATGCCGATGAGGCCGAGGCGAAAGCCAAGGCTCGCGAGGCGCGGAAGTCCGAAGGCTGACCGATGTCCTTCGAACCCGTTTACACCGCTGTCGAGGTAGTCGCGCGTGGTTTGAGCGGTTTCCAGGGCGTGAAAGTCACCCGCACCGGGACGGAACACGTCCCGGTGTCCGGCGGTGCCGTCATCGCGATCAACCACACGAGCTACCTTGATTTCATACCGGCGGCCCTGGCGGTCGGTACCGCGAAACGCAAGCTCAGGGTGATGGCAAAGGCCGAGTTGGCGGACAACAAGGTCCTCGGCGTCCTCATGCGTGGATGCGGCGTCATCGAAGTCGATCGCTCTGCCGGAGCGCAGGCGTATCGAGCCGGAGTCGACGCCCTGAAACGGGGCGAACTGGTGGGCGTCTACCCGGAGGCGACGATCAGCCGGAGCTTCGAGATCAAGGAAATGAAATCCGGAGCAGCTCGGATGGCCATCGACGCCGGCGTACCGATAATTCCGCTGATCGTCTGGGGCGCCCAGCGGATCGTCACCAAGGGCGGACCGAAAAATCTGGGCCGCAATCATTTCCCGATCTCGGTGGAGGTGGGTGCACCGATCGATCCGGTCGAGCCCGCCGAAGCGCTGAGCGAGATCCTGCGCATCGAGATGGATGCGATCCTGCGCCACGTTCAGGACGGGTTCGTGCACGAGCCCGGGGCGTACTGGGTGCCTCGTCGACTCGGCGGTGGCGCACCGACGCCGGAGGAAGCTGCGGCCATGGACGCACAGGAACGCGCGAAGCGGGCGCGCTGAGCGAGACCGTCGTACCGGGCAGGCACAATGGCGGTGTGAGCCCAGACCGTCGTATCAGCCCTGACCGCCCAACCTTGGTTGCGACCGATGTCGACGGCACCCTCATCGATCACGACGAGTTGGTCAGTGCCCGCACCCGCGCCGCCGTGCATGCCGTCGTCGAATCCGGCACGCCGTTCCTGCTGGCAACCGGGCGTCCTCCGCGATGGATTTCGCCCGTCGTCGAGGGCTTGGGATACGCGCCACTCGCCGTGTGCGCCAACGGAGCCGTTGTGTACGACAGCTACGCCGACCGTGTCCTCAGCGCCGCGACCTTGTCGGTCGACGCACTCACCGAACTCTCCGAGCTGGCACTGGTTGCCCTCCCGGGCGCAGGTTTGGCCGCGGAACGGGTGGGGGAGAGCGCACATGACGCCGCCACCCCACAGTTCGTCAGCTCACCGGACTACGAACATGCCTGGCTCAACCCGGACAACACCGAGATGTCCGAGGACGAAGTGCTTGCGGCGCCGGCCGTCAAACTCCTGATTCGCCGTCCAGGCATGACCAGCACGGCGATGTACGACACGCTCGCTCCGCACGTCGGTGCGCTCGCCGACATGACGTACTCCACCGAGAACGGACTGATCGAACTCTCGGCGCCGGGCATCACGAAGGCGTCGGGCCTGGTTGCTGCCGCGGAGAGGTTCGGCTTCGACCTGTCGGGTCTGGTGGCCTTCGGGGACATGCCCAACGACATCCCGATGCTGGGGATGGCTCGACTCGGCGTTGCCATGGGCAACGCTCACCCCGAAGCCAAAGCCGCAGCCGACGAGGTCACCGACACCAATTCGGCACACGGGGTTGCAAAAGTCCTCGAGCGCTGGTGGTCGTAGAACCCACCAGCGCCCGAGGACGTGTCTTGCTCGAGTGTCAGCCGACAGGCGCGCTGTTGGCCATTTCCTGGGCAAAGGTCTCGTTGTAGGTCTTGAGGACCTTCGTGACCATGCCGGTGATCTGGTTGAAGATCAGCGAACCGTTCTCGAAGTCGCTTCGCAGGCCGTCCGGGATCGAGTACTCGTCCGAGATCGGCAATCCCAGTTCACCCGCGTCGGAACCGAAACTCTGCCACGACTTGAAGATCTCGCCGAGCACGGTGAACACTCCGCCGTTCGGCGAGGTGTAGACAGCGCCGTTCTGGAACAGCGCACCCTGGTTGCCGAGCTTCGCCTGCAGAATTCCGGACAGTGCCTGGCCGAGGCGTCCGATCTCGCCACCTTCGGCGATCCACTTCTGCGCGAGCGGTGAATTGTCGGTGATCTGCAGAATCTGTGTGACCAGATCCGGGATCGACGAACCGGTGCCACCGGTGACCGTGTCGACAGGAGTGGTCGGCTTGGGCGCAGGCGTCGACGGATTGGAAGGGTTCGAGGGGTTCAACGTTCCCCCGATGTTCGCGGCCGCGATGTTCCGGATGTCGTTCATGTGTGCGTATGCGGCATCACCCGGGCACGCGGTGTTTCCGACGTCGCGGTGGGCGAAGATGATCGGCAGATCGACTGCTGCGCCCTGCGGGTACGGCGTGAACTCGGTGCCCTCGGAGTACATCGTCGTTCGGCCCTTGGGATCGAGTCCGGCCATGCCGAGCTTCCAACCGAGGAACTTGCCGACGGCGTTGAGCGTCGCCTGCGAAGGCTCGACGGTGGAGTAGTCGCCCATCATCGCGATACCGGTGGTGTTCTCGTTGAATCCACCCGCGTGTGCACCCTGAACTGCCTTGTCGAGTCCGCCTGCGCGGCCTTCGAAGGTCTGACCGTACTTGTCGACGAGGACGTTGTATCCGACGTCGCACCAGCCGAGCGTCTGTGCGTGGTAGGCGTAGATCGAGCGGACGATGCCGGCCGATTCGGCCTTCGTGTAGTTGTTGCTACCTGCGGTGTGGTGAACGGTCGCGCCACCGATGAAGTCGTCGTAGGTGGGGGAGTCGCAGCGAAGTGACTCGTCTGCTCCCCACTGAGCGCGGGTGATGACGGACGGTCCGCTGCCGCCGAGCGGCGCTGCGACGGCCTGCAGATTGCTGTCTGCCTCGCTGGCACCCGGGTCGATCAACACGGCGGTGACGGCATCTGCTGCCGTCGTCACCTGGCGAAGCGGCTTGGACACCGAAGCGGGTGTGTACCCGAGTTCGCCGGTGGCTGCGGGTGCTTCAGCGGGGGCAGCTTCCGGAGCGGGCGCGGGGGCAGCTTCCGGAGTCGGGGCCGGCACAACCTCGGCTGCGGGAGCAGCGGCACCCTGCGGCGTGAGGATCTGGATGGACTTGGTGGCGCCGACGAAGACCGGTTCGGTGGCGGTACCGGAGTTGGTGGCCTGATCCGAGCTGGCGGAGTCGATGGCGTCAGGGGTGAACCACGGGCCCCAGGTGCCGTCTTCGGCCAGGGCGCGGACCTTGGACTGCGCCGAGGCGATGGTGTCCGAGGTCAACGCGACCATGCTGAACGGAGTGTCGCGGGTGACTTCCTTGACCACGGCACCTGGCTCTTCCTCGGAAGGAACCGGAGCGGTTTCGGTCGGGGCGCCGGGAGCAGCGGGTGCCGGGAACAGCTCGGTCGGCAGCGTGATCCCGGGAGGTAGCGGGATTTCGGTCGGGAGCTTGAGGTTTCTCAGATCACCGAGGTTGATGTCGGGGAGATCGAGACCGGTCAGCTCCTTGACCGGAATGATGATGTCGGGCACCGACGCGAGGAGCACCTCTGCGATCTGGGTCGGCACTGCTACTGACGTCGTCTCGTTCGCGGAACGTACATCGGACGTAGTGCTCGTGAAGCCGTAGACCGCAAAAGGACTTGCGACAGCCACTGCGGCTACAGCCCCGAGTACGAGCGAGGGCTTCGGTCGACGGTGTGGCAAGGGATTACTCCTCGGTTGTAGTTACTTGCGAGCGAACTTCAGGGCCGATGACGGCCGTGAACGGAATCCTTCAAAACCGGATCCGAGCAGGTCGGATGCCATGTTCTGGGGTTGAACTCCAGTTTTCGGACGCGTACGTCTGCAACTCGTGATGCTGATGTGACTCGTGTGACTGGTGTTGCTAACTCCAAACACTCTTGCCACACTAGTCACAAAAGTCCATAACGCTCAACCTTAGGGTGAGACTTTAGTTAAATCGTTGTGGACTGGCCTGCGCGCGAAGTACCGACTTCGCGGACTCGTGAGGCCGGTAGCGATGAGGAGAGCATTGATGGCGAGAAGCGGAAGAAGCGGAACTGCAGGTAAGAAGCCTGTGTCCGGTCGCGCAGGTCGCTTTCTGGTGGGCGGACCCGGGAGGCGAACCTCGCTGATGCGGATCTCGGTCCTCGGTCTCGTTCCGGCTCTTGCGCTCGGCGTCGCGATCGGAGGTTTCACGCAAATCCGCGCTGACGAGCCGTCGATCCTGCACGCCGTCGCTGCCGACACGCAATTCACGCTCTCCGGGCACGGCAACGGACATGGCCGTGGAATGGGCCAGTGGGGCGCTTACGGCTACGCCAAGAACGACGGCTGGTCCGGCGAGCGAATCCTCAGTCACTACTACGGGGGAACCGTCCTGGACTCGATGCCGCCTGCCCAGATGAGTGTGCGGCTCACGGCCCAGGACAACTCGACGCTCGACGTCTACTCCGACGCCGGCCTCGTGGTCAACGGTCAGCGCACCGCGCCCGGCGAGGCTGCCCATCTCACTGCACTGCCCGGTGGCGGTGCGCAGGTAGTGGTCACCAGCGGGTGTGGTGGCGGGGTTGTCTGGGAAGCGGTCACCGACCATCCGTGGGTGGACCCGGTGGACCTCGGTCCTGATCGACCCGCCGACCAGTTCCTGAAGCTGTGCAACAACGACGCGCCCTATCGAGGCGCCCTCGGCGTAGTGCTCGACAACGGCTCGGCTCGGACAGTCAATCTCCTCGACATGGAGGACTACCTGCTCGGCGTGGTGCCGGTCGAAGCGAAGGCCGAATGGGCCGATTCCGGTGGGGCCGAAGCGCTACGGGCGCAAGCCGTGGCAGCACGCTCGTACGCTGCGACCGAGCATCGCAGCTCGTACGCCGACACCTGCGACACTCAGGACTGCCAGGTCTACGGCGGAGCGGGCAAGGAAGATCCCCGCACCACCGAAGCCGTCCGGTCCACCGCCGGCGCCGTTCTGTCGCGTGACGGCAAGATCGTTGCCACCGAATTCTCCTCGTCCACAGGAGGTTACAGCTCCGGCGGTGAATTCCCGGCCGTCGAGGATCTCGGTGACGCCCTTTCTCCGAATCATGACTGGACAGTGAATCTGACCGCAGGGCAGATTGCGGACGCCTTCGATGTGGGTGAGCTGCAATCGCTCAAGATTCTCTCGCGCAACGGATTCGGTACCGACGGCGGGCGAGTGACGGCAGTCGAGGTAGTCGGAACAGATGCAACTGTTGGCGCCACCGGAATTCAGTTCCGTCAGAAACTCGGCCTGAAATCCGACTGGTTCACCATCGGTGACGGTGCGGGTGTGGTAGTGGCACCGAATTCGGAATCGACAGTGCCGGAATCCAATTCGCCATCCGACGATCCATCGGGTACGGTTACGGAGACGCAGATCGAGAAGAAGTATCGGGAGCTCGGCGGTGAAAGCGGCTCTCTCGGTGCTCCTGCCGGCCCGGAGATGCAGTTGCCCTCCGAAGCAGGCACTTTCCGTGTCTACGAAAACGGAACCATCATCTGGACAAAGGTTTTGGGCGCGCAGGTAGTTGATGCCAACGTGCTCCGCGAGTGGATACCGACGGGCGGAAGCTAGGGGAAGGTCGGTCGGTAGCGACTCGCACGTATCGACTCTGAAGGGTCTCTGCCGTAACCCGGCGGAGGCCCTTCAGGTCGTTCAGGGTTCGTTGGTTGTCGGTCAGATGGTCGGGGCGTCGCCGAGCAGGCGGTACTCGAGCCACAACTCCGCACGTTCCGTGGGGGAGCCGAGGTCGAGCTGGAGAAGGCTCTCGATCCGAGCGAGTCTGCTGCGCAACGTATGCCGATGAATATTCAGCGCTGTGGCTGCGGCGTCGCCCACCCCGTTGTGTGCCAACCACATGGCCAAGGTCCGGTAGAGATCGCTACCGCCCTTCGCTTCCAGAAGCGGGCGCAAGTGTGCCGCCGCGAATGCCGTCGAGCGATCCTGGTCGAGAAATGCGGACAATCCGCTCTCCGAGAGTTCGGCGAACCGCATCGAAGGCAGGTTGCGGGCACCCGCCTCGGCTGCTGCTTGCGCGGCTTGGCGTCTGGCGCGCGAGAGATCGTCCCACCACAGCATGTCCGACACGCCGACGGTGACGTCGATTTCGTTGACACGGGCGAGGATTCGCCCGCTGTCGGTAGCCGAGACGACGGCAATCAGTGCACCGTCGGTGATGCCGAACGCCAGATCGCGGCTGAGACCATCGAGCAGTGAGACGGACACGCTCTCGAGCAGGCCACTCGGGCCCGCTACGTGGAAGACCTGGAAAGGCTCGACCGGAAATCCTCCCCACAGTTCCCCGGAGATGTTGCGGGCGAGCGCATTCTGTCCCTCGAACAGCTGATGCATCGCAACGGTACGAAGGTGGTTCATCGTCAGCTGTGCGTCTCGGGTTCGAGCCGTCATCAACGTGAGCAGAGACGCGGCTGCGATGACGATGCCCTGATTCAGTGAACCGACGGCGCCGGGGCAGCCGGCGACGAGGTACCCCATCAGCTTTCCCCTCGACGTCAGCAGCGGATGGGAGATGACGTCCTCGTTCTCACTCGTGAGGAAACTGACTTCCATCGGGCGGGCGTCGCGCTCGGGGGCAGTTCGCTCGATTCCGGCGGCCGCGGCGGTGTGTGAGATCTCGACGGTATGTCCGGCCGAGTCCAGCAGAGCCGCCCATCCGCCGATCAATTCCGCCACCCGTCGTACGACTGCCCGGGTGCCGTTGACCGTCACCGCAGCTTGAAGCAGTCGCCGCAGGCTCTGGTAATTGCTGCGCAGCGCTTTCATGTCGTCGTCGGATTGCGCCTTCGACACCGCTTTGGTCAGGGCGATGAAAGGTGTTCGCAATGGGACGTCGAGAAGGGGCACACTGAAACGGGTGGCCGCATCCACCAGAGTCTGTGGCGCCTGCTCGTATCCGAGGCCGGTTCCGAAACCGATTCCGGCAATTCCGGCCGCCACCAGGGTCCGTACGAATCGGGTCGTTTCCGCGGCCGTCGTCGGTAGTGACACCCCGGTGATGAGTAGTAGTTCACCGCCGTCGAGGAAGGGCGTCGGGTCGGGAAGTTCGGAGACATGTGCCCAGGTCAGGGTGCGATCGAGCTGGTCGTGCCCAGCCAGGACGCGAAGGCCGAACTGTTCGGTCGCACAAAGCTGGCGGAGCGTGATGGGCATGAGTCCAGTCTGACACCTCGAACTTGCCACTTTGTAGTGCCTGCGGTCACGTTTGTACAAAGTGGAGCCTGACGCGAGCTTGCCGAAGGTCCGACACTGGCGCTATCGAAAATGCGCTCCGGATAGAGCGCCACCGAGATCCACGTTCCGAACAGCCCACAAGGAGTACTGATGTCCAGTACAGACCAGCCGGCACTTCAGCACACGCTGAAGAAGCGGCATCTGTCGATGATTGCGATCGCAGGCGTCATCGGCGCCGGACTGTTCGTCGGCTCCGGTGTGGCGATCCAGGAGACGGGACCCGGTGTCCTGATTTCCTACGCGCTTGCCGGCGTCGTCGTCATCCTCGTGATGCGCATGCTCGGTGAGATGTCGGCAGCGTCGCCGGAAACCGGCTCGTTCTCCTCGTACGCCGACAAGGCCATCGGCCGCTGGGCGGGCTTCTCGATCGGCTGGCTGTACGCGTGGTTCTGGATCATCGTGCTCGGTATCGAGGCCACCGCCGGTGCCCTCATCATGAATCGCTGGGTCCCCGGCGTTCCCCAGTGGACCTGGGCATTGATTCTGATGATCGTGCTGACGCTGACCAACATCATCTCGGTCAAGTCGTTCGGCGAGTTCGAGTTCTGGTTCGCCTCCATCAAGGTCGTCGCCATCATCGCGTTCCTCGGCATGGGCATCGTGGCGATCTGCGGATGGATGCCCGGCGTCGAAGCACCCGGAATGACAAACCTGACCGGTCACGGCGGCTTCCTGCCGAACGGAACAGGAGCGATGCTCGCCGCAGTCCTCGTGGTCGTGTTCTCGTTCTTCGGGGCCGAAATCGCCACGATCGCCGCCGGTGAATCGGCCAACCCGCTCGAAGCTGTTCGCGCAGCCGTCAAATCCGTCGTCTGGCGAATTCTCATCTTCTACATCGGCTCGATCGCGGTGGTCGTCACCCTGCTTCCCTGGGACAGCGCGTCGGTTGCACTCAGCCCGTACGTCGCCGTCATGGACTCCTACGGCATTCCGGCCGCGGGCAACATCATGGACGTCGTCGTCCTCACGTCGGTTCTGTCCTGCCTCAACTCGGGTCTCTACACCGCGAGCCGCATGATCTTCTCCCTCGCCGGCCGCGGCGACGCCCCCAAGTCGCTCTCACGTATCGAGAAGACCGGCGTCCCGATGCGCGCTGTCCTGGTCTCGACGATCGTCGGCTTCCTGACCGTCGGCATGAACTACCTCTCCCCGGACAAGGTCTTCCTGTTCCTGGTCAACTCCTCCGGTGCGATCGCGCTGTTCGTCTGGCTGGTCATCTCGGTGTCCCAGCTGCGCACCCGCCGCAAGCTCGAAGCTTCGGGCCAGGAGCTGGAACTCAAGATGTGGTTCTTCCCGTACCTGACCTACGCCACGATCGCCGCCATCATCGCGCTCTGCATCGGCATGCTCACCCTGGACTCGACGCGCAGCCAGATGATCGTGTCCCTGGGACTTGCAGCGATCCTCGTGGGTATCGGGCTCTACCGCTACCGGAACCACAAAGACACCGACGCCGAGGTCGTGCCCGTCGCCGAGAGCGCTCCCACACCCTGACACCAACGTCCCCATCTGCGAGATACTTCGATGTCCTAGTATCGGCCACGGACAGAGAAATCGACGTGAGCACAGCAGATGGGGACAATCATGACCACACCCGAACCGATCGTCATCGTCGACGGGGCCAGGACCCCCGTCGGTAGCTTCGGCGGCGTCTTCAAGGACGTACCCGCACACGAGCTGGGCGCCGCAGCAGCCAAGGCCGCGCTGAGCCGCGCCGGCGTTGCGCCAGAAGACATCGACGAGGTCGTCATGGGCTGCATCGGCCAGGTCGGCCCGGACGCCTACAACGCACGCCGCGTCGGCATCGCCGCCGGACTGCCCGAGAACGTCCCCGCCTACACCGTCAACCGCCTCTGTGGCAGCGGCCTGCAGGCTGTGTGGTCTGCGGCGATGCAGATGCGATGGGGCGCAGCTGCCATCACGCTCGCCGGCGGTGACGAGAGCATGTCTCGCATGCCCTTCTACGACTTCGCCGCCCGCTCGGGCTACAAGCTCGGCGATCGCAGCCTCGTCGACGGCACCGTCGCGATGCTCACCGACCCGTTCAGCAAGGCTCACATGGGCCGCACTGCCGAAGCCGTCGCCCGTAAGTACGGCGTCAGTCGCGAGCAGCAGGACGAGTTCGCCGTCGAATCTCAGCGCCGCGCCGCTACCGACGCAGCGAAGGCGGCATTCGCCGAGGAAATCACTCCCGTCGAGACCGGTGGTCGGCGCTCCGTCACCGTCACCGAGGACGAGCATCCCAAGCCCGGAACCACCGTCGAAACCCTCGCCAAGCTGCGCCCCGCATTCGAAGAGGGCGGATCCGTCACCGCCGGTAACGCGTCGGGCATCAACGACGGCGCCGGCGCACTCGTCCTCGCGACGGGCACCGAGGCAGCCAAGCGCGGTCTCACCGGACTGGTCACGCTCGAAACCGTCACGACGGCAGCCATGGAGCCCGGCCTGATGGGCTACGCTCCCGTGCTCGCTCTCGAAAAGCTCTTTGCACAAACAGGATTGAAGCCTTCCGACATCGGCACCGCCGAGGTCAACGAGGCGTTCGCTTCGCAGGCCATCGCCGTCATCCGTGACAGTGGCCTGGATCCGGAGAAGACCAACCCGTACGGCGGAGCGATCGCCCTCGGACACCCGGTCGGCGCCACCGGAGCCATCCTGACCCTGCGTGCCGCACGCGACATGGTCCGCCGCGACCTCGAATTCGGCATCGTCACCATGTGCATCGGCGGCGGTCAGGCACTCGCTGCCCTGCTGAAGCGGGTCTGATCATGGCGACCAAGCGCAAGCCGTCGTGGCACGACGACGAGATCACCGCAGTAGCCGAACTGGCCCGTGGTTTCTTCGATCGTGAACTGATCGCCAAGCGTGAGCAGTGGGACGCTCAGCATCGCGTCGACCGGTCCGTGTGGCTCGAAGCCGGCAAGCTCGGCCTGCTGTGCTGCTCGATTCCCGAGGAATACGGCGGGGGCGGTGGAACTTTCGCGCACGATCTCGCTGTCTTCGAGGCGCAGGGCTACTGCGGTGACTATGCGCTCGGTAACTCCGTGCACAGTGGCATCGTCGCCCACTACGTGCTCGAGTACGGAAGCGAAGAGCAGAAGAAGGCCTGGCTGCCAGGTATGGCGACAGGCGAAATCCTCGGCGCCATCGGAATGACCGAGCCCGGAACAGGTTCCGACCTCAAGGCCATCACGACGTCCGCTATCCGCGACGGTGACTACTACGTCGTGAACGGGTCGAAGACCTTCATCACCAACGGCGGCAGCGCCGACATGATCGTGCTCGCCGTCAAGACCGACCCCAAGGCGGGCGCCAAGGGTGTCTCGCTCCTGATCGTGGATCTTCGTGACTGCGAAGGCTTTGCGGTCGGCCGCGTGCTCGACAAGGTCGGGCAGCACGGCGCCGATACGTCGGAGCTGTCCTTCACCGACGTTCGCGTTCCCGTCTCGAACCTCCTCGGTGAGTCCGAGGGGCTCGGCTTCGGTCAGTTGATGGCGCAGCTGGTGCAGGAACGCCTCATCATCGGCGCGCAGGCCATCGGCACCATCGAGCGTGCAGTCGAGGAGACCGTCGCATACACCAAGGCGCGTCAAGCGTTCGGGCACAGCCTCTTCGAGTTCCAGAACACCGCCTTCGAGCTGGCCGAGTGCCAGACGATCGCACGCACCTGCCGTGTCTTCCTCGACAACTGCATCGAGGATCACCTCAACGGCGAGCTGGACGGCGCAGACGCCGCGATGGTCAAGTACTGGCTCACCGAGCAGCAATGCGCCGTCGTCGACCGGTGCGTGCAGCTCTACGGCGGATACGGCTACATGCGTGAGTACCCGATCGCGCGCATGTACGAGGACTCCCGCGTCCAGAAGATCTACGCCGGCGCCAACGAAGTGATGAAGGGCATCATCGCGAAGAGTCTTTGATCACCGGCGTCGAAAACCATTGACACCGACCAGGCACCCACCGAGCATTTCGGTGGGTGCCTTTGTGTGTGCCTACAAGCGGTATCGAGCTGTTCGGAAGGCAATCACTGATGAGCTTCACCATCGACGTCGGATCGGCGCGCGTCACCCAACTGACGGAGCTGGCGCACTGGCCGTTTCCGCCGCGAGAGCTTTTTCCGCACGCGGGTGATGCGGAGATCGAGGACACGTCGGCGCGGCTGACACCGGAGTTCTTCGACGCGGATAGCGGTGACCTCGTACTTGCCATCCACACCTACCTGGTGGAGATCGGCGGCAAGGCCGTCGTCGTCGACACCGGCAACGGAAACAGCAAGCACCGGCCGAACCTCTTGCCGCATCACATGTTCGGCACCGACTACCTCTCACGCTTCGCAGCCACCGGTGTGTCCGTCGACGACGTCGATCTGGTGGTCAGCACACATCTGCACCCTGACCACTGTGGCTGGAACACCGCCCTCGACGCCGAAACCTGGCGGCCTACCTTCCCCCGCGCGACCTACATTTTCGATCGCACCGAACTGGCCGCGCTCGAACAACTCGCCGCCGACGGTCCACACGAAGGAGTGGTCTCGGATCTGGCGCAGACCTTCGAGGACAGCGTCCGTCCCGTTCTCGACGGGGCGAAGTGGGAGGCGGTCGACGACGGCCACGTCCTGGTCGAGTCCGAAGGCACACGCGTCGTCGTTCGCAGCGCGCCCGGCCACACGCCGGGCCATATCGTGATCGAGATTCGCACTGCCGACGGCGGCGCCGTCATCTCCGGCGATGTGATCCACCATCCGATCCAGTTTCTGTACCCGGACCTCAGCCAGGGCGGCGACGCGGATCCCGAGATCGCCAGGGTCACCCGCCGCGAACTTCTCGAACGCTGCGCGTCGGAGGGACTCCTTCTACTTCCCGCACACTTTCCGGTCGACGAACCGATCACGGTTCGGTTAAACGAGGACGATCGCCCGATGGCACCTTCGATATATGTTGCGAGGCCTGCATAGAATGAGCCAATGCCTGCGACCGAATCGACGCCATCGCTCTCCGGCAGGCCGCTTTCGAGTCGGATCGGATACGGCTTGGTCAAAGCCGCACTCCGCGTGAGGCAGTCGTACGCGGAGGCTTTGTCTCGCGTCGGACTGCTGCCCAATCATCACGCCATTCTCAGCACACTCGATGAACTCGGCCCATGCCATCAAAAGGAGCTTGCTTCCCGAGTGGTGGTCGACCCCGGTGACATCGTTGCCTATCTCGACAGTCTGCAGGAGTCGGGATACGTTGTGCGCGAACGTGATCAATCTGATCGGCGTAGGCAGGTCGTTTCGATCACGGACTCCGGAGTAGCGAAGTTGATCGAGGGTGATGCGGCCCTCGACGGCGTCGAGCAAGAGGTCTTCGAGTCGTTGACCGATCAGGAACGTGAGACATTGACGGTCGTATCCGCCAAGCTCACGGGGCCGACGGCGCGGCCGTCAGAGGCCTGATGATTCCGGGTACTCTTTTGCTCGTCTCGGCTGGACGCTTGTGGCCCCAGTAACTCGGTTGGTTGTAAGTTCTTGCCACCCAACTCAGATCGTCAACGGTGAGTCCACCGAACCCGTACTCGATCTGCAGACCGGACGGGCTGCCGATGTAGATCGACGTCATCAGGTCATTGGTGTGGCGCCCCAGCGTTTGCATGACCTCGGTGTCGTGGCTGTCGAGAAGATCGATCAGGCGTCCGAGATCATCCATGCATTCGACTTCGAGCATGAGGTGGTTGAATCCGACGTGGCCGGGATATTCGGCCAGTGCAAGTGAATGATGACGTCCGTTGACGTGATAGAAGCGCACGGTGAATTGGTCGTTGGTGATCCGGTCCGATAGTCGGAAACCCAGCACATCCACGTAAAACTTGTTGGCTTCCTCGATATTCGGTACCTGTAAAACGATGTGGCCCAGGCCTTGATCTCCGGTCACGAATCCGCCGCGCATGACACGACCCGGTGTGAACGACAGTGGTGTCGATGCCTTTCCCCACGAAATCTCGTGTCGAGTTCCCCATGGGTCGGTGAACCACACGAGTTCGGCGACTTGCCGCTCGGCGAGCAGGTCGGGATTGCCGTCGTGCAGCGTGATGCCGCTCCGGTCGAGGTGCGCGGCAAACGAGTGAAGATCGGTTTCATTGGCCATTGCCCAACCGGCGTACAGGAATTCGTCTACCTTGCCGGGGTGGACGGCAATTCGATAGTTGACGTCGTCTACTGCGAGCCGGATTGCGCCATCCGGTCCGTCTGGTGACAGTTTCGCGCCCAGAAGTCCGGTTCCGTACTTTCTCCAGTCGTCAGCCCTGGGTGACGCGACTCCGATATACGACAGTTCCTGGATCACGATGATCTCCCTCGAATGCACTTGGTGGTTACTGTTCCCAAAATATAAGCAGTGCAACCAATGGTTGGCAAGACAATCGTTGGTTTTGCCAAGCAATTTGTGAGTGGCAGCCGCCAGCGATGCTGAAATCAGGAAACGAGGGCCATAGTCCCTGGTGACGCATCCAACCCTCGGCTTCCGAACAGGTCCGATACCCTGGTTCATCGTGACCGCTGCAAATTCAGAGACCGTCCGTGCCCAGTACGACCTGATCGTCGTCGGTTCGGGATTCTTCGGGCTGACCATCGCCGAGCGTGCCGCTACCCAGCTGGGTAAGCGCGTGCTGGTGTTGGATCGCCGTCACCACCTTGGGGGGAACGCATACTCGGAGGCTGAGCCGGAGACCGGCATCGAGGTCCACAAGTACGGTGCCCACCTGTTCCACACCTCCAACAAGAAGGTCTGGGACTACGTCACTCAGTTCACGGAGTTCACGAACTACCAGCACCGCGTCTTCGCGCTGCACAAGGGGCAGGCGTATCAGTTCCCGATGGGACTCGGTCTCGTGTCGCAGTTCTTCGGTCGGTACTTCACTCCCGAAGAAGCACGCGCCCTCATCGCCGAACAGTCCAGCGAGATCGATTCGAAGGACGCCTCCAACCTCGAAGAGAAGGCGATCTCCCTGATCGGGCGCCCGCTCTACGAAGCATTTGTGCGTGACTACACGGCTAAGCAGTGGCAGACCGACCCCACCGAGTTGCCCGCGGCGAACATCAGCCGCCTGCCGGTCCGCTACAACTTCGACAATCGCTACTTCAACGACACGTACGAGGGCCTGCCCGTCGACGGATATACGGCGTGGCTCGAGAACATGGCGAAGGATCCGAAGATCGAGGTCCGCCTCGACACCGATTACTTCGACGTCCGCGACGAACTGCGCACCGCCAGCCCCGACGCACCCGTCATCTACACGGGCCCGCTCGACCGCTACTTCGACTACTCCGAAGGTGCACTGGGATGGCGCACCCTCGATTTCGAGACCGAGGTTCTGCCCACCGGAGACTTCCAGGGCACCCCGGTCATGAACTACAACGACGCCGACGTGCCGTTCACCCGAATCCACGAGTTCCGTCACTTCCATCCGGAGCGCGAGTACCCGACCGACAAGACCGTCATCATGCGTGAGTTCTCACGTGCCGCGGAGGCGAAGGACGAGCCGTACTACCCGATCAACACTCCGGAGGATCGTGAGAAGCTCTCCGCGTACCGCTCACGCGCCAAGAAGGAGACCGCGGAGAACAAGGTCCTCTTCGGTGGGCGTCTCGGCACCTACCAGTACCTGGACATGCACATGGCGATCGCCAGCGCGCTGACGATGTTCGAGAACACCCTGCGCCCGCATCTCGAAACGGGTGCGGAATTGGCAGGGGAGAGCGAATGAACGCACGTCATCTACTCGAAGGCGAAGATGCCGTCACCGGCGACGAGGTGACCTACCTCGGCAAGTCCCTGCTCTCTCGGATCATCCTTCCCCGCGCCGGCGAACCTCTCGACGTCCGCACGCTGTACTTGGAGGAAGCTTCGACCAACAGTCGTCGGGCTCACTCCACCTCAAGGACGTCCGTCGCGCTCGGTGCCGAGACCGAGGTCTCGTTCGCCACGTACTTCAACGCGTTCCCCGCCAGCTACTGGCGTCGATGGTCCATCCTGAAATCTGTGGTCCTTCGACTCGAACTGTCCGGACACGGCCGCGTGGATGTCTACCGTTCCAAGGCGGACTCCTCGCGAATTCACGTGGAAGGCAAGGAATTTGCCGACGGTGATGCCGCGGTCGAACTCGAGGTGGAGCTGGCACCGTTCGAGGACGGCGGCTGGATCTGGTTCGACATCACCACCGATACGGCCGTAGTCGTCGAGAGCGGCGGCTGGTACGCGCCCGTCGAGGCTCCCGGCGAAGCGACGGTCGCCGTTGGTATTCCGACGTTCAATCGCCCGACCGACGCGGTCAAGGCGCTGGCTGCGTTGTCCTCGGATCCGCTGGTGTCGGACGTGATCAAGGCCGTCATCATGCCGGATCAGGGCACTCGTAAGGTGCGTGACGAGCCCGGGTTCGCCGAAGCTGCTGCAGCACTTGGTGATCGGCTCGCCATTCACGATCAGGGCAACCTCGGTGGCTCCGGCGGATACAGCCGAATCATGTACGAGGCGCTCAAGACCACGCAGTGCCAGCACATCCTGTTCATGGACGACGACATCGAGATCGAACCCGACTCGATCCTTCGTGCGCTTGCTTTCTCGCGCTTCGCGAAGTCGCCGATGCTGGTGGGTGGGCAGATGCTCAACCTTCAGGAACGTAGCCACCTTCACGTGATGGGTGAAGTGGTCAACCGCGGGATCTTCATGTGGTCTGCCGCGCCGAACGTCGAATACGACCACGACTTCTCCAAGAATTCGCTGCGAGATTCGAAACTGCTGCACCGTCGCATCGACGTCGACTTCAACGGTTGGTGGATGTGCATGATCCCGCGCCAGGTCGCGGAAGAGCTCAAGCAGCCGCTGCCACTGTTCATCAAGTGGGACGACTGCGAATACGGTTTGCGCGCAAAGGAAGCCGGATACCCGACCGTCACGTTGCCTGGTGCCGCGATCTGGCACATGGCGTGGAGCGACAAGGACGACGCCATCGACTGGCAGGCGTACTTCCACCTCCGTAACCGTCTGGTGGTGGCCGCGCTCCACATGCCGGGCAACGGGCGCGGCCTTGTCGTCAACACGGTGAAGGCGACTCTCAAGCACCTGCTGTGCCTCGAGTACTCCACCGTCGCGATCCAGAACAAGGCCATCGCGGACTTCCTTGCCGGACCGGAACACGTCGCGAACATGCTGCCCACCGCACTCGGTGAGGTCCATGCCCAGCGCAAGGAGTACCCCGACGCCGTCGTGGTGCCCTCGGCAACCGCACTACCGCTGCCCTCCGGCGCCGAGGTCGGGGACGTCAGCGCGCCGACCAACCCCGTCGCCAAGATCGTCCGCGTCGGCAAGGCCGTGGTACACAACCTCAAGCCTGCGCACCCTGAGCATCACGAGCGTCCTCAGCTCAACGTGCCGACCATCGACGCCAGGTGGTACCTGCTCTCGCAGGTCGACGGCGTCACCGTCACCACCGCCGACGGCCGCGGCGTCGTCTACCGCAAGCGCAACCCCAAGCAGGCACTCGAACTGCTCAAGGAAGCCATGCGTTTGCGCCGCGAACTCGCCGCGCGTTTCCCTGAGCTCAAGAAGCAGTACCAGGACGCCGTTCCTTCACTGACCAGCACGGAAAGGTGGGAACGTGTCTTCGGCATCTCCTGAAGTACAGATTCTGGCCGGAATTCAATCGACCGTCGGGCAGCTGCCGGGAGCCGTCAAGGTCGCCCGCGGTATGTCTCACTTCGGTGAGCACTCCCTCGGGTGGATCGCGATCGCTGCCGTCGGAGCTGCTGTGGACAAGCCGCGTCGACGGGAATGGGCCGGAGCAGCCGTCGGAGCATTCGGTGCACACGCCGCCTCCGTGGTGATCAAACGAGTGGTCAGGCGCAAGCGACCTTCCGATCCTTCGGTGCAGGTCAACGTCTCGACACCGAGCAAGCTCAGCTTCCCGTCATCACACGCGACGTCGACGACGGCGGCGGCTGTGCTGATCGGTCGGCTCACCGGGCTACCCTTACCGGCGTTGCTGGTGCCCCCGATGATGCTCTCGCGTCTGGTCCTGGGAGTTCACTACCCGACCGACGTACTCGCCGGAGCGGCACTGGGAGCCGCATCCGCGGCGGTAGTTCGCCGGGTCGAAGAAGCCAGAGCCGAACAGAAATGTGGAGATAAATGAGCGAGGAACCGGCTACGGTCAGCGGACCCCCGAAGTCCCTGCCCGCCGGCATCGTCAAGGCGCTTCGCCCACGTCAGTGGGTCAAGAACGTCCTTGTGCTGGCAGCGCCCATCGCGGCCGGAACCGCCACCGAAGCCGACGTGCTGTTGCCCGTCGCGCTGGCGTTCGTCGTGTTCTGTATGGCGGCATCAGGCATCTATCTCGTCAACGACGCGATGGATGTCGAAGCCGACCGTGCTCACCCCACGAAGCGATTCCGTCCCATCGCGGCCGGCGTTCTACCCGTCAACATCGCCTACGGCATGGCAGTCGTGCTGCTTGCCGGTGCGATCGGGCTGTCCTTCCTGGCCAACTGGCAACTCGCCGTGGTCATGGGCGTGTACATCGTCATCCAGCTCGCCTACTGCTTCGGTCTCAAGCATCAGGCCGTCATCGACATCTGCATCGTCTCGTCCGGCTTCCTGCTTCGAGCGATCGCCGGTGGCGTTGCCGCCGAGATCGATCTCTCGCAGTGGTTCCTGCTGATGATGGCGTTCGGCTCACTCTTCATGGCGGCAGGCAAGCGCTACGCCGAACTGCAGTTGGCCGAGAAGACCGGCGCGAAGATCCGTAAGTCCCTCGAGAGCTACACGATGACGTACCTGCGTTTCGTGTGGACGATGGCAGCGACGACGCTGGTCCTCTGCTACGGACTGTGGGCGTTCCAGCAGGACGCCATCAAGGGCACCAACTGGTACGCCATCTCGATGGTGCCGTTCACCATCGCGGTGCTGCGATACGCGGTGGACGTCGACGGCGGCGAAGCCGGAGAGCCTGAGGAGATCGCGCTCGGTGACCGGGTGCTGCAACTCCTCGCGATTGCGTGGATCGGAGTAGTGGGTGTCGCTGTCTACCTCGTCTGAGCCACGCACCGAGGCCGACCCGCACGTCGACACTGCGGCGAATCGCACCACCCTCAGTCGAGGAGTTTTTCTCGGCGGGGTGGTGCTTGCTGCTGCCCTCATGTTCTGGGGGGCGTGGGAGCGTCGCTGGATCGCCGACGACGGACTCATCGTCTTGCGAACCGTCCGCAACCTGCTCGCGGGGAACGGCCCGGTCTTCAATGCGGGTGAGCGTGTCGAGGCGAACACGAGTACCGCGTGGACGTACATCGTCTACGCGTTCAGCTGGCTCACGCAGATCCGCCTCGAATACGTCGTTCTGACGATCGCGCTCGTGCTATCGACTGCTGCCGTCGTGCTGGCGATGCTCGGCACCGGTCGTCTGTACCGCGGCGTTCGGCCGTCGGCGGGCGGAACGATCCTGCTGGTACCGGCGGGTGTTCTCGTCTACATCGCGGTTCCGCCTGCGCGAGATTTCGCCACTTCCGGGCTCGAGACTTGCTTGGTGATCTTCTGGATCGCGCTCCTGTGGCTACTGCTCGTTCGGTGGGCGCAGGCGTCGACGCCGTCCACGGCGTCGATCCTGACTCTCTCGTTCGTGGCCGGACTCGGACCATTGGTTCGACCCGAGATGGCGATTCCCGGTGCTGCCGCGTTGATGATGATCGTTCTCTCCGCAGGCCTGACCTGGAAGATTCGCACATTGATCGTCGTCGTCGCCGGACTTGTCCCGGTGGCCTATCAGGTCTGGCGAATGGGCTATTACGCCTTGCCGTACCCGAACACCGCGGTGTCGAAGGACGCCGGTGGCGCGAAGTGGGCGCAGGGATTTGCGTACCTGTGGAACCTGGTCGGGCCGTACCTGCTCTGGTTGCCGTTGCTGTTCCTGCTCATCGGTGCGCTGCTGCTCGTGTGGCGAAGCCGAGCGGACACACCTACCGCTACCGCAGATCAACCCGCACGCCCGCTGTGGCAGCGCTTTCAGCAGTTTCTGCGCACGCCGCGGGCGATTGTCACCTTCATTCTCGGCAGTGGGCTGATCCTCGGGATCTACTCTCTGCGCGTCGGCGGCGACTTCATGCACGGCCGCGTCCTGTTGCCGGTGCTGTTCTGCCTGCTCATCCCGGTGGCGGTCATTCCGTTGCGGGTGCCGGCGCGGGCAGCGTTCGGAAGTAATCGCGACACCGCGATCTTCGGAGTCTCGGCGGTGCTGTGGATCGGCACGATCATCTGGGCCTTCTTCGCCGCGAACACGACGGGTATGCCCGAAGGATCCGTGGTGGGTCGCTCGGGAATCGTCGACGAGCGAGCGTTCTACGCACTCAACACCGGTCACAAGCATCCGATCCTGGCCGAGGACTACCTCGACTATCCGCGAATGCGTGCCATGGTCGAGACCATCGCGCGGACTCCGGAGGGTGGGCTGCTGCTGCCGTCCGCGAGCTACGACTCCTGGTTCGTCGTCCCACCACCCGGACCGATCGACGAGCCGGCCGAGCACGTCGTCTTCTTCCTCAACCTCGGAATGACGAGCATGAACGTCGGCCTCGACGTTCGGGTGCTCGATCAGATGGGGCTGGCGTATCCCCTGGCAGCTCACACCGAGCGACTCGAGGACGGCCGGATCGGGCACGACAAGAATCTCTATCCGGACTGGGTGGTCGCGGACACGGGAATGATCGACGTTCGACCGTGGCTGCCGTTCTTCCTCGACGAAGACTGGGTTGCGGACGCAAAGCTGGCCATCACCTGCCCGGAAACGCAGGAGTTGCTCACGTCGTACCGCTCCGAGCTGACCTGGGCCAGATTCAAACAGAACTTCCAGCAGGCATTCGACTTCGCGAAGTACCGATTCGACCGGGTTCCCGCCTACGAATTGGAACGCTGCGGTCTCGTTCCACCGGATTCACCCAGGTGATGTGATCAGCATCACCGACTGTTGAGGGTTTGAATATTTCGATTCAGTAACACCGAATTGATTGGCCACGATGTACTCGAAGACGATTCACCTAACCTGAATCACCCCCGAGGGGTGATGACGGTGTTGCTCGCGGACTGGGACGTAACGGTCCACCTATTTGTCACAGCTGAACCTGTGACATAAAGTCCAGCGAGCGCAGTGTGACTTGGAAGAGGTCCGCTGCCGACCCGAACTCGTTCGGGCTGGCAGAAAAGCCTGTTCCCCGACGGAATCCGCCGGAACCACTCCACCGAGTGGGTTCCGCAGACGAAGAGAGAGAGCAGTATCCATGCGTTTTGCCAGAAAGAGGCTGACCCAGCGCCTCAAGCACCGAGCGTTGGCCATCGGTGCCGCAGCACTTGTGCTCCCCCTTGCTGCAGGAGTTGCCGGTAGTGCTGTCGCCTCTGCTGCGCCTGCGCACACTGCTCCCAGCCACACCGCCCCCTCCGGCGGATACGACGAGCTGTGGGTGCCCTCCTCGATGGGCAACATCAAGGTCCAGGTCCAGTGGGCCGCTCGCGGCGGAAACGCTGCCCTTTACCTCCTCGACGGCCTGCGTGCGCGTAACGACGCCAACGCGTGGAGCTTCGAGACCAATGCGAAGGACCAGTACCGCAACGACAACATCACCCTCGTGATGCCCGTCGGCGGCGAGTCCAGCTTCTACAGCGACTGGTATGCACCGTCGAACTTCAACGGCCAGCAGATCACGTACAAGTGGGAAACCTTCCTCACCGAAGAACTGCCCAACTTCCTCGCGAACTACGGCGTCTCGCCCACCAACAACGCGGTCCTCGGCCTCTCGATGGGTGGCAGCGCTGCTCTGACGCTGGCTGCTTACCACCGTGACCAGTTCAAGTTCGCCGGCTCGCTGTCGGGCTACCTGAACATCTCGGCTCCGGGCATGCGCGAGGCAATCCGCGTCGCAATGCTCGATGCCGGTCGCTTCAACGTCGACTCCATGTGGGGACCGCCGTGGAGCCCGTCCTGGCTGCGCAACGACCCGTTCGTCTTCGCACCGCGTCTGCAGGGCCTGTCGATGTACATCTCGTCGGCAAGCGGCCTGCCCGGTGAATACGACCACCCGCGCGCACCGATCGACTACTACAACACGGCTAACGGCATGGGCCTCGAGGCTCTCGCCCTGGTCAACACCCGTGCATTCCAGATCCGCATGAACTCGCTGGGTATCCCGGCCACCTACAGCTTCCCGTCCAACGGCACGCACTCGTGGCCGTACTGGTCGGCAGAGCTGTGGAAGGCTCGCGGCCAGATCCTCGACACCATGAACGCTTGGTGATCGTGCGCGATCCCGTGACCTAGTCACTTCACCAGTGCCGTTCCGGACTCCTCGAAGGAGAACCGGGACGGCACTTGTGTATTCAGGTGCTGCACAAGCGCCCGATGTCAGTAACAATTGCACCACCAGTAACAGCGCGGCTACCCCAAGCGGGGATCGTTTGCGTGTAGAAATAGTTTCAACGGGGGTCTGGCTGCTCAGGCGGCCACACGATCGACGCGCGGACCGAACGTAAGGAAAGAGAGTGAGCTCATGCGAGTAGGCCTTGCCACGGAGGACCGTCGCCGGTCCCGGGCAACCTTCCGGACAAAGGTCGTCGGCGCACTGGCAGCGATGCTGGTTCTGCCGATCGCCGCGGGCTTGACGACGGCCGGAACCGCGGCAGCCGCGCCGGCACCTGCTCAGGCCGCACCGGCCGCCACCCAGAACCCCACCGGAGCAGCGGTCACGAAGGTCGACTGGCTCAGCGAGCGTCGCGTCGCGCTGTGGGTGAACTCTCCCGCGATGGGCACCCCGATTCAGGTGCAGATCCTCTTGGCCCGCGATTGGAACGTCAATCCGTCGGCCAGCTTCCCCTCGGTCTGGATGCTCGACGGTCTTCGCGCGACCGACAACGAGAACGCCTGGACCTACGAGACCGACGCCGAGTCCTTCTACGCGGACAAGAACGTCAACGTCATCCTCCCGGTCGGCGGTCAGTCCAGCTTCTACTCCGACTGGCTCCAGCCCGACAACGGCAAGAACTACCAGTGGGAGACGTTCCTGACCAAGGAACTGCCCCCCATCCTCGAAAAGGACTGGCGGACCACGCAGACACGCGGTGTCGTCGGACTGTCGATGGGCGGCACGTCCGCCATGTTCCTCACGGCGCGCAACCCCGGCTTCTTCAAGTTCGCCGCTTCGCTCTCCGGCATCCTCACCACCACCTCGCTCGGCATGCCTCAGGCAATCCAGTTCGCGATGACCGACGCCGGTGGATACAACTCCGCCGCGATGTGGGGACCGCCGTCCAACCCGCAGTGGGCTGCACACGATCCGTACGCGCTCGCCGAGAAGCTCAAGGGCGTCAGCCTGTACGTCTCGAGTGGTAGCGGTACGACCGGCCCGTACGACCAGCCGTCGGGAATTCCCGGCGTGAGCACCAACTACGCAGGCATGGGCCTCGAGATCCTCGCTCGCCTGACCTCGCAGACCTTCGCGACCAAGCTCAACCAGCTCGGAATCCCCGCGCAGGTCAACTACCGCCCGTCCGGAACCCACTCGTGGCCGTACTGGCAGTTCGAGCTTCATCAGCTGTGGCCGCAGTTGGCCAACGCCATCGGCGTCGAGGTCGAGAAGCCGGCTTGCGGCACTTCGGGTGAGATCGGTGCGACGGCCGCAGCCAACGGCTGGATCGGTGACTGCATCACCCCCGAGTACAGCGTCGCGGGTGGCCTGGCACAGGACTTCCGCAACGGTCGCATCTACTTCACCAGTGGAACGGGCGCCCAGCCCGTCGCCGGTCGTATCGCCGGCGCGTACATGAACACCGGAGCAGCGGCCGGCCCGCTCGGCTTCCCGCGTACCCCCGAACTCGGTACCCCCGACGGACGCGGACGCTTCAACCACTTCCAGAACGGCTCCATCTACTGGACCCCGCAGACCGGCGCTCACCCCGTCAGCGGCGACATCCTCGCCGAGTGGTCCGCACAGGGTTGGGAAGGTGGCCCGCTCGGCTACCCGACTGCCGACGAGATCGCGACCCCCGGCAAGCCGGGCAAGGTCCAGGGATTCGAGATCGGCGCAATGTACAGCAGCGCCAACGGAACTCACGCGGTTCTCGGAATGATCATGGGCAAGTACGGCGAACTCGGCTGGGAAAACGGCTGGCTCGGATTCCCGAAGTCGAACGAGGTTCCGATCAAGGACAACGGACGCTTCACCGAGTTCGAGGGCGGCAACATCTACTGGAGCCCCGGCACCGGTGCATGGTCCGTCGAGAACGGTCCGCTGTTCGACGGTTGGAAGAGCGTCGGATACGAAGGTGGACGACTCGGATTCCCGATCAGTGACAAGTTCGACATTCCCGGTGGTGTCCAGCAGAACTTCCAGTTCGGCTACATCACGGTGATCGGTGACAAGACAGAAGTTCACTAACTCACAGTGGTGCACGACGGGCGGGCCCGATCACGGATCGGTGCCCGCCCGCGTGCGTTGCGTAACCTGTTGATGGACTTTCGACTGAAGGCAAGGACGGACATTGATGTCGCTTTTCTCGGGTAACCGAAACACTTGTGCACGCGCGATCGCGGTCGGCGCCCTGGCGCTCGCCACCGGTGGCGCGCTTGTCGCGTGCGGTAGTGACGACTCCACTGCAACCTCCAATCCGGTCACCACGACGTCCGCGGCGGCTTCGTCCTCGAGCGGTTCGGCATCTGCGTCCGCCTCTGCGACCACGACGGCGTCGGCTGCGCCCACCAGCCCGGGAGCCGCGGCCACCGCGCCGCCGGAGCAGCCGCAGAGCATCGAGGGCTTCCCGGGTCCCACAGTCGTCGAGGTCAGTCCCGAGGCACAGAAGTTCCTCGACGGACTGAAGGCGAAGGGCATCACCCCAGCCGGTGACGGAAGCATCGCCGTCAACACGGCCAATTACATCTGCGCTGCCGGTCCTCAGACCGACGACGAGGTCCTGACCTTCGTGACCGCCTTCGTCGGCCAGGAAGCGTCGGCGGAAGGCAAGCAGATCACTCCCGAGCAGGCAGGTGCGAACGCTCAGATCTACATCGACGTCGCCAACGCCACCTACTGCAAGTAGGCGCGGGTCATGGCGAGGTCTGGAAAGCGTCGTGGGTGCCTGATCCCGCTGCTGATCATTCTTGTGGTCGCAGCGGTTGTGATCGGCGGTTGGTACATCCTGGCCGGGCGGGTGCCTTCGCCGACTCCGATCCCGCCGAGCCCGGAGCCTCCGGTGTCTCAGCCGGCCAGTTGCCCCGATGTCCAGGTAGTAGCCATACCGGGTACGTGGGAGTCGAGCGCTACCGACGACCCGTACAACCCGACGGCCAATCCGGCGTCGTTGATGCTGAACGTGACCCGTCCTCTGCAGGAGAAGTTCGATACTTCACGGGCCGACGTCTACACCGTTCCGTATGTCGCACAGTTTTCGAATCCGGTTGCGATCCCGCCGGACGGACAGCAGTCCTACAACAACAGTCGGGCCGCGGGAACTGCTGCCACTAACGACTTTCTGATGAAGCGGCACGCCGAGTGCCCGCTCACGAGTTACGTCCTGACCGGATTTTCCCAGGGCGCGGTGATCGCGGGTGACGTCGCCGCGAGTATCGGCGACGGTACCGGCGCGGTGCCTGCCGATCTGGTTCTGGGCGTCGGCTTGATCGCCGACGGTCGGCGCGATCCGGCGTTCGGGAACACCGTTGGCCCGAGCGTTGCCGGTGTCGGCGCCGAGCTGTCGCTGAACGGGCTGAAGCTGCCCGGTCTCACGATGACCGGCCCGAGGCCCGGCGGGTTCGGTGACCTCAACGATCGGACCTATCAGATCTGCGCGCCGAGCGACGGTATCTGCGACGCGCCGGCAGCCGCTCTCAACCCGACCAACTGGCTGAGTTCGGCGCCGCGACTGCTCGAGTACTACAACAACCCTGTGCACGCGATGTACAACTCCTTCCAAGTCGATCCGAACGGCACGACGGCCACCCAATGGATGGCACAGTGGGCTGCGGAGAAGATCGACGCTGCACCGACGCCGCCCCACAGTTGAGTCACCGCCGCACTGTTGATTCGTCACAATCGGGCGTCTCGGGAGTTCGCTCGCGGGTAATCTGCTCGTTTGGTCCCGGTAGAGTGCTGCACGGTCCGGGGGCTTCCTCTACAGTGCTGTCACGTAAGTGACTGGCGAGTAGGTTCGATTTGTCCGAGTTTGTAGTTCGAGTACGACGTACGTGTCCATCACAGGAGATCGATATATGAGTTCCACCCACGGCAGCGATGCCCTACGCAAATTTCGGTTTGCGGCCGGTGGCGAGGGCAACGCCGAAGAGGGTGGTGCGCGACGCTTCGTCAAGCTCGCGCAGAAGGCCGAGGAACTCGGCTACGACTCGTTCATGATTCCGGATCACCTGGGTAATCAGGTCGGCCCGATCGCCGCTCTCGGAGCGCTCGCGGTGGCCACCGACAAGATTCGTCTCGGCACCGCCGTGTTGGCCAACGGCTTCCGTCATCCTGCTGTGCTCGCGAAGGACGCGGCGACTATCGACGTGCTGTCCGGTGGTCGACTCGAACTCGGTATCGGTGCGGGCTGGATGAAGGAAGAGTTCGACAAGGGCGGCATCGCCTACGAAAGTCCGGGCGTTCGCATCGAGAAGCTCGAGGAGTCTCTGCAGATTCTCGACGTTCTTCTGCGCGGGCAGGAATGCACTTTCGAAGGCAAGCACTATCAGGTGCGCGGCCTCAAGGGCAGCCCGCGACCGCGGCAGGGCCCGCGGCCACCGATCATCGTGGGCGGCGGAGGCCCGAAGATGCTTGCTCTCGCGGCGAAGTACGCGGACATCATCTCGGTCGCCACACCGACCAACCGTGACGGGCGGCTTCTGCTCTCCGGAATCACGATGGAAAAGACCATCGAACGTGTCGAGCGGATCCGCGAAGCTGCCGGCGAGCGTTTCGATGAGATCGAACTCAACTGGACCATCACCATGATCATGATCACCGACGATCGAGAGCAGGCTGCCGAAATGGCAATCGCCGCTCTGGACCAAGGTTTTCCGCCGAACATCGAAGTGGATCGTAAGCTGAGCGTGGAGGAGCTGTTGAACTCTCCATACCTGGCTGTGGGCACTTTCGAGGAAATCGCAGACCAGATTCGACTGGTCCGCGAGAAGACGTCGATGTCGTACGTCGGGGTCTTCCCGACGCAGATGGAAGCGTTCGCCCCGATCATCCCGTTACTGGCGGGCGAGTAGGCCGGAGAATACGGACGATGCGAATCTGTAACATATCGATGGTTTGGGATCGATGAAGTGATTCAGGTGAGTTGCGCACAAAGTGCGATTCGATTGATCGAAGATGGACCCGAGAGAGCGAAGGAAGTCTGGGGCGCAGGCATGAAAGACAGTGCTTGTGTGATCGCTTCGGAGGAGATGGAATGAACGCGCTGTTCGATGGCTTTCTCGACGAGAAGGGCCAGATCCGCCTGCAACCAGGCTTCACGCTGGTCGACTACGTCGAGCAACACTCGCGTGTCAACGCGGACGAGCTCGCGTATCGGTACATCGACTACTCACGCGAGCGTGACGGTGAAGCCCTGGAGCTGACCTGGGAGCAGTTCGGTGTGCGTCTGCGCGCTGTTGCAGCCCGTCTGCAGCAGGTCACCAAGCGTGGCGACCGCGTCGCGATTCTTGCTCCGCAGGGACTCGACTACGTCATTTCGTTCTTCGCGGCCATTCAGGCCGGTTCCATCGCGGTGCCGCTCTTCGATCCGGACGAGCCCGGTCACACCGACCGTCTTCACGCTGTTCTCGGTGACTGCAAGCCGACTGCGATTCTGACTGCCGCATCGTCGGCGGCCGGTGTTCGCCAGTTGTTCCGCTCGCTTCCCGCTGCCGAGCGTCCGCGCATCATCGCCGTCGACGCGATTCCCGATACCGTCGGTGAAACGTGGGTTCGTCCCGACATCGAACTCGACGACATCGCGTACCTGCAGTACACCTCGGGTTCGACCCGAGTTCCCGCCGGCGTGGAGATCACCCATCGTGCTGTCGGAACGAACGCGCTCCAGATGGTCGACTCCATCGAACTCAACGAGGACTCACGCGGTGTCACGTGGCTGCCGCTGTTCCACGACATGGGCCTGCTGACGGTCATCCTGCCTGCTCTGGGCGGCAAGTACATCACCATCATGAGCCCGCGCGCTTTCGTGCAGCGGCCGTACCGGTGGATCAAGGAACTTGCTGCGGTTTCCGACGGCGCCGGCACCTTTGCTGCCGCTCCCAACTTCGCTTTCGAGCACGCTGCCGCGCGTGGCCTGCCGAAGGACGGCGAGACCCTGGACCTGAGCAACGTCATCGGACTGATCAACGGCAGTGAGCCGGTCACGACGTCGTCGATGCGCAAGTTCAACGACGCTTTTGCTCAGTACGGTCTGCCCAAGACTGCGATCAAGCCGTCGTACGGCATGGCCGAGGCGACGCTCTTCGTCTCCTCGACCAAGCATTCCGACGAGGCCAAGGTCATCTACGTCGACCGCACGGAACTCAACAAGGGACGCATGGTCATCGTCGACCAGTACTCCGAGAACGCAATCGCGCAGGTCTCCTGTGGGTACGTCTCGCGCAGTCAGTGGGCGGCGATCGTCGATCCCGAGACGCTGACCGAGGTCCCCGACAATCACGTCGGCGAGATCTGGTTGCACGGCGAGAACATCGGTATCGGCTACTGGGGTCGCCCCGACGAGACGGCGGAGACCTTCCACAACAAGCTGGACAATCGGTTGAGCGAAGACAGCCACACCGAGGGCACGCCGGCGGATGCCAACTGGATGCGTACCGGCGACTTCGGCGTCTACGTCGACGGCGAGCTGTACATCACCGGGCGCGTCAAGGACCTCGTGATCGTCGACGGTCGCAATCATTACCCGCAGGACCTCGAGGCTTCGGCTCAGGAAGCCAGCCCGGCTCTGCGCCCCGGCTTCATCGCTGCGTTTGCCGTACCGGCCAACCAGCTGCCGTCCGTCGTGTTCTCCAACACGCACTCGGGTCTGAAGTTCGACGACGACGATTCCTCGGAGCAGTTGGTCATCGTGGCCGAGCGTGCTCCCGGCGCAGGCAAGGCCGATCCGCAGCCGATCGCGGACACCGTGCGTGCGGCGATTTCTTCCCGTCACGGTGTTACGGCCCGAGACATCCTGCTCGTCCCCGCGGGTTCGATTCCGCGTACGTCCAGCGGCAAGATCGCTCGCCGCGCGTGTAAGGCGAGCTATATCGAGGGAACGTTGCGAGGCGGCTATCAGCAGACCGCATTCCCCGATAGCGTTTGAGGAGCAGTCCCTTCATGATCGGTGGCTTGGTGAGTTGATGGTTGAACAAGATGGTGCGCAGAGCAAAGACGTTGTGAGCGAGATGAGTGTCGCGCAGCTGCGTGAGTGGCTTCGCAATTGGATCGCCAACGCGACCGGACAGCCGGCGGGTTCGATCACGGACGATCGCCCGATGGAAGAGTTCGGGCTCGCCTCGCGGGACGCAGTCGCTCTGAGCGGAGACATCGAGGATCTGCTCGGCGTCACGCTGACCGCCACGGTTGCCTATCAACACCCCACCATCGCTTCGCTGGCTACTCGGATCATCGAAGGTGAGCCCGAGGCGCCGGAGGAGACCGTCGACGCCTCGTACTACGTCTCAGGCGGCGCGACGGACGCTCACGACATCGCCATCGTCGGACTGTCCACACGATTCCCCGGTGCCGGGCACACGCCTTCGGACATGTGGGAAATGCTGGCGGCCGGACGCGACGGCATCAGCGACCTCCCCGAGGACCGCTGGGCCGAGTTCATGTCGGATCCCGCCATCAAGGCCGCGGTCGAGAACGCGAACACCAAGGGCGGGTACCTCGACGACGTCAAGGGCTTCGACGCCGAGTTCTTCGCGATGTCTCCGCTCGAGGTCGTCAACGTCGATCCGCAGCAGCGCCTCGCACTCGAACTCGCGTGGGAAGCACTCGAGCACGCTCGCATTCCGGCGAGTGGGCTCAAGGGCAAGCAGGTCGGTGTTTTCATCGGCAGTTCCGCCAACGACTACCAGTTGCTCGCGGTCAGTGATCCGACGACGGCGCATCCGTACGCGTTGACCGGAACGTCGACTGCCATCGTCGCGAACCGGGTCTCGTACTTCTTCGACTTCCGTGGACCGTCCATCGCTCTGGACACCGCGTGTTCGTCTTCGCTGGTTGCCGTTCACGAGGCTGTGCGTTCGCTGCGCAGCGGTGACTCCAACATCGCGCTGGCCGGTGGTGTCAACATGCTGCTGGCCCCTCCCGGAACCCTCGGTTTCGATCAGACCGGGATGCTCGCTCCCGACGGAAAACTGCGTGCCTTCTCCGCTCAGGCTCAGGGCATCGTTCGCAGTGAGGGCGGCGGACTCGTCGTGCTCAAGCGTCTCGAAGACGCCGAGCGTGACGGAGATTCCATCCTCGCGGTGATCGCCGGATCCGCGGTCAACCAGGACGGCCGTTCCAACGGTCTGCTCGCACCCAATCCCGATGCCCAGGCCGACGTGTTGCGTTTCGCGTACCGCGACGCCGGAATCTTGCCGACCACCGTCGACTACATCGAGGCGCACGGAACGGGTACCGATCTCGGTGATCCCATCGAGGCCGACGCGCTCAGTCGTGTCGTCGGTCGTGGTCGTGACGACGACAAGCCGGCACTGCTCGGTAGCGCGAAGACCAACTTCGGGCACCTGGAAGCAGCTGCAGGCGCCGCCGGCCTGATCAAGGTCGTTCTGGCGATGCAGGAAAACAAGATTCCCGCGACGATCAACTACCTGGGCCCGAACCCGCACATCGACTTCGAGAAGTCGCACCTGCAGGTGACGCCCGAGGCCACCGACTGGCCGCGCTACACCGGCAAGGCTGTCGCCGGTGTCTCCGGTTTCGGTTTCGGTGGAACCAACGCGCACGTCGTGGTCAAGGAATACGTGCCCGCCGACGCAGTAGTCGATGAACCGGTTGTGGATGCCCCCGTGGTCGACGAACCGGCAGCAGAGAACGAGAGCACCGTTGTGCTGGCCGTTTCCGGTGCGCTGCCGTCGCGTCGTCGCCGCGCAGCCGCTGACCTGGCCGACTGGCTCGAAACCGAAGAGGGAAGCAAGACGCCCCTCGCCGACGTCGCCCGCACACTCGCGCGTCGCAACCACGGACGCTCGCGCGCCGCTGTTCTGGCGAAGACGCGCTCCGAGGCCATCAGCTCGCTGCGCGCCGTCGCCGCGGGCAAGCCTGCTCAAGGAGTCTTCTCCGCCGACTCGCCGTCGCCCAAGGGCGCGGTGTGGGTGTTCTCGGGCTTCGGCTCGCAGCACCGCAAGATGGCCAAGCAGCTCTACACGGAGAACTCGGCCTTCAAGGCAGCCGTCGACGAGGTCGACGCGCTGATCCAGGACGAGGCCGGTTACTCGATGGTCGAGATGTTCCTCGACGATTCGATCGAGTACAACGTCGAGACAGCCCAGGTGGGAATCTTCACCATCCAGGTCGGTCTGGCCGCGTTGCTGCGTCACCACGGCGCCGAGGCCGAAGCCGTGGTTCCGCACTCGATGGGTGAGGCCGCTGCCGCGTACGTGTCCGGTGGTCTGAACCTGGAAGACGCTGTGCGCGTGATCTGTTCACGTTCACGGCTGATGGGTGAGGCCGAGGGCGCACTCGTCGGTGACGACATCCGTCTGATGGCTTTGCTCGAGTACAGCGCATCCGAGATCGAGGCGCTACTGCCCACGTACCCCAAGCTCGAGGTCTGTGTTTACGCAGCTCCGACGCACACGGTGATCGGTGGACCACAGCCGGACATCGAGGCGATCGTCGCGGCCGCCGAGGCCGACGGCAAGATGGCGCGTGTCCTGCAGACCAAGGGCGCCAGCCATACTTCGCAGGTAGATCCGCTGCTCGGTGAGCTTGCCGCCGAGTTGGCCGGTATCGAGCCGACCACGTTGAAGCTCGGCGTCTACTCGTCCGTCGACAAGGACACTTTCTACCGCCCCGGTCACGAGCCGATCCATCAAGAGGCGTACTGGGTCAAGGGTCTTCGCCACAGCGTGTACTTCACCAACGCGGTACGCGGTGCAGTTGCCCACGGCCACACCACTTTTGTCGAACTTGCACCCAATCCGGTGACGTTGATGTCGGTGGCGGCTACTGCTTTCGATTCGGGCCTGCACGACATGGAGCTCATCCAGACGCTCAAGCGTAAGGAAGACGAGTCCGCGGGTGTTCTTGCCGCTCTCGCACAGCTGTACGTGCACGGCCATGCCGTGAACCTCGAGTCTCTGCTTCCCGCAGGCGATTTCGCTTCGGTTCCGCGTACCGCATTCCTGCGTAAGCCGTATTGGCTCGACATTCGCGTCAGTGCCGGCGGTTCGGCTCGCGTACCCGGTTCGCACGTCGCTCTGCCCGACGGCCGCCACGTGTGGGAGGTCGATGCATCCGTCGTCACCGATCTGGCTGTGCTCGTGAGCGCTGCTGCCGGACAGGTGCTCTCGGATGTCGCTCTCACCGCTGCCGTTCCCCATGGTGAGCTGGCCGGCGCTGCGACCCTGACGACGACACTCAACCCGCATCCGGGTGGAGCGTCGGTGCAGGTGCACGCTCGTGAGGGTGCTACGTTCCGTCTGCTCTTCGACGCCGTCGTCACGTCGGGTGAGCCGCTGCCCGAGCTGGTCGTCAGCGCGCCGGTCAAGACCAGTGCGCCGATGGAATCCCTGGCCGAGGTCGTCGAAGACGCCGGAGACAAGTGGGATCCGAACGGTTCGCAGAGCCTCGACGACCGCCTCAAGATCGTGGTTGCCGAGTCGATGGGGTACTCGCCGGAGGATCTGCCGGCCGAGGTACCGCTCATTGAACTGGGTCTCGACTCGCTCATGGCGATGCGTATCAAGAACCGCGTCGAGTACGAGTTCGACATTCCGCAGCTCCAGCTCCAGGCAGTCAAGGACGCGAGCCTCAACGAGGTCAACAAGTACCTGCGCTACGCGATCGACAATCGCGAAGAGGTTCAGGCGATGGCCGACAAGCAGGCCGCGGAGAAGTTGGCGGCCGACGCTGCTGACGAGGACGTTGCTCCCGCCGAGGTGGCAGTGGAACTACCTACCACTGCTCCGGTTGCAGCTGCGCCTTCCGATCCTTCTCGTGCCGGAACTGCCGACGACGCAGGCTCGGACGTTCCGCCGCGAGATGCGGCCGAGCGCTTGACGTTTGCGACGTGGGCGGTTGTCACCGGGAAGTCGGCCAAGGGCATCTTCAACGATCTGCCGATCGTCGGTGACGAGCTCGCCGAGAAGCTTGCTGCTCGGCTTTCCGAGCGTGCCGGCGGCGAGATCACTCTCGATGACGTTCTCGACTCCACCACCATCGAAGAGCTTGCGGACGTCGTTCGCCAGTACCTCGAGGACGACGGCAAGATCGACGGACTCGTACGTACTCTGCGTGCCCGTCCCGAAGGTTCCACTGCCGTACCGGTATTCGTCTTCCATGCTGCCGGTGGTTCGACGGTGACGTACGAGCCTCTGCTCAAGCGCCTGCCCGCCGGCACGCCGATGTACGGATTCGAGCGGGTCGAGGGCTCGATCGAAACCCGCGCTGCTGCTTACGTTCCGCTGCTGCGTGAGATCCAGGGCGACGGGCCGTACGTGCTGTGTGGCTGGTCGTTCGGTGGCGTGATGTCGTATGCGGTCGCGAAGTTGCTGCGCGAGCAGGGTGCCGACGTGCGTGTGGTCGGGCTGCTCGACACCATCATGGCCGGCGAGGTCGTGCCGGACACCGAGGCGGAACGACGCAAGCGCTGGGAGCGCTACGGCAAGTTCGCCAAGCGCACCTACAACCTGGATGTGCCGCTGCCGCTTGACGTTCTGGCTTCCACCGAAGCCGACGAGGATCAGATCCAGATCTTGATGGACATGATCAAGATGAGCGGCGCCAAGATTCCCGGCGGCATCATCGAGCATCAGCGGACGTCGTGGTTGGACAATCGCGCCATCCAGACGGCCGAGTTCAGCAGTTACGACGGCGACGTCGTGCTCTACATGGCTGACAAGTACCACGACGAGCTGATGACGCTCGAGCCTGCATTCAAGACCCGCAAGGCGGATGGTGGCTGGGGTGACTACGTGAAGAACCTCGAGGTCGTCTACATCGGCGGGGACCACCTGCAGATCGTCGACGAGCCGTACATCGCGAAGGTTGCGGCAGACCTCACCACCAAGCTGGCCCAGATCGAGACAGCTCAGACCAAAGCAGCGGAAACCGGAGTTCAGAAGTGACGACAACCACCGCGGAGAAGCTCGCTGAACTCCGCGAAAAGTTGGAGAAGGCAAAGGAACCCGGCTCGGCTCGGGCCATTGCCAAGCGCGATGCAGCAGGGCACAGCACGCCGCGCCAGCGCATCGACATGTTGCTCGACCCCGGTAGCTTCATCGAGATCGGTGCCCTGGTGAAGATGGCGGGCGAGGGCAACCCGTACAGCGACGGCGTCATGACCGGTCACGGAACCGTCGACGGGCGTCCGGTAGCCGTGTTCGCGCACGATCAGACGGTGTTCGGCGGTGCCGCCGGAGAGATGTTCGGCCGTAAGGTCGCAGCTGTCAACGATTTTGCGCTGAAGGTGGGCTGCCCGGTCGTCGGTATCAACGATTCCGGTGGAGCTCGCATCCAGGACGCCGTTTCCTCGTTGGCCTGGTACGCCAACATGGGTTCACGTCAGGAGCCGTTGTCCGGCCTGTGCCCGCAGATCTCGGTCATCCTCGGTAAATGCGCCGGCGGTGCCGTCTACGCCCCGATCAACACGGACGTCGTGGTCGCGACCGAAGAGTCGTACATGTTCGTCACCGGACCCGACGTCATCAAGTCGGTCACCGGCGAAGAGGTCAGCCTCGAGGACTTGGGTGGAGCCCGCAAGCAGGCGGAGTACGGAAACATCCATCACGTCGCTCCCGACGAGAAGGCTGCCTTCGACTGGGTGCGTGAGTACCTGAGCTTCATGCCGTCGTCGTGCCAGGAGAAGGCGCCGCTGATCAACCCGGGCCTCGAACCCGAGATCACCGAGTCGGATCTCGAACTCAATGCGTTCATGCCGGATGCCGACAACGCCGGCTACGACATGCACGACATCATTCTGCGGATCTTCGACGACGGCACTTTCCACGAAATCGGAGCCCAGGTCGCGCACAACGTGATCACCGGATTCTCCCGCGTCGACGGCCTGCCCGTCGGTGTCGTGGCCAACCAGCCCACGTACCTCAGTGGCGCCCTCGACGCGGACAGCTCCGACAAGGCTGCCCACTTCGTGCGTCTGTGCGACGCTTTCAACATCCCGCTCGTCTTCGTCGTCGACACACCGGGCTTCCTTCCCGGCGTCGATCAGGAAAAGGTCGGCGTCATCAAGCGCGGCGGGCGTTTCCTGTTCTCGTACATCGAAGCCACTGTGCCGAAGGTGACCGTGGTGGTTCGTAAGGCGTACGGCGGCGGTTATGCCGTCATGGGCTGCAAGCAGCTCGGTGCCGACATCAACCTCGCGTGGCCGACCGCTCGTATCGCCGTGATGGGCGCCGAGGGTGCCGTCAACATCATGGGGCGGCGTCAGCTCGCCGAGGCCGGCGATAATGCACCCGCGGTGCGTGCTCAGCTGATCAACTTCTACAACGAGTTCGTCGCGACGCCGTACATCGCGGCCGAGCGCGGATACATCGACGCGGTGATCGAGCCTTCGCAGACGCGTCTCGAGATCCGTAAGGCTCTGAAGTTGCTCGCGGACAAGACGATCTTCAAGAACCCGCGCAAGCACAACTTGATGCCGCTCTAGTTCTTTTTGTCACCGAGGGCGTCGAACTGGCGGCGTAGCGCTTCTATCGCCGCCAGGACGGCCGGCCTTTCGCTGTCTGTCCGCCAGGCGAGGTAAATGTCTCGGCCGAGCGGCGGAACCGTGTCGAGCATTCGAACACCTTCCGGCGGTACAACTCTCGCCAGACGTGGAATCAATGCGACGGCGAGGCCCTGAGCGACGAATTCGACCTGGGTGGGAAACTCGGCGACCTCGTACTCGATTCGTGGGTCGAACCCCTGCGCGCGCAGGGTCCGGACGGTGAAGGTGTGAAAGTCCGTTCCCCGGGTCCACGTCGCCCAGGCATGCTCGGACAGCTCGCTGAGCGCGACGACCTTGTTCTCCGCCAGCGGATGTGACGTCGGGAGAGCGAGCAGCGCCACGTCGTCGTACACGGGTGTGAAGGAGAGTCCGTCGGGAAGTTCGACGGGCAGAGTGCTCCAACTGTCGACCACCACGACGTCGAGGTCGCGGCGAATCAGTGCGGGGAGCAGTTCTTCGGATTCGCCTTCGTTGAAGGTGATTTCGAGCTGCGGGTGCGCATGCCTGATTTCGGCGATGGCTCGCGGCAGCACCGTCCTGCTGGGGGAGACCAGGGCGCCGATACGTACGCGGCCCGTCACCTCGCTCTGCAGCGACGCGATTTCCGCCTCTGCCTGGGCGAGCGTCGAGAGAACCTCTGCGGTTCGGCGCGCGAGGATTCGGCCCGCTTCGGTAAGTCGTACACCGCGGCCCTGCGGTTCGAGGAGCGGAACACCGACCTCGCGCTCGAGTTTGTTCAACTGCTGCGAAATCCCGGATGGTGTGACATGCAAGGTGCGGGCGGCCGCCGCTACTGATCCGTTCTCGGCGACAGCGTGCAGGGCGCGAAGTCTTTCGAGATTCAACACGGTAGTAATGCTACCGAATATACGGTCTGAACATTTGCTTGTGCTGAATAGTTAGCGGCAGGAACATTGTCGAGTGACCACACTGACCTCCGCGACCGCGCAGACACCGACACCCACCCGAACTCCTCGGGGGCGCATCGACCCTCGATTGCTCGTCGTCGGAGGCGCAGCCGCGATCTCGATCAGTTCGCTCCTCATCAAGTTGGCTGATGTCGGGCCCTCGACGGCCGTCTTCTTCCGTTGCTTCCTGGCCCTGCCGCCGCTGTTGTGGTTGGCGTGGCGGGAGTACCGCCGGGTGGGCAAGCCGAGCCGGCGGGCAGTCGTTCTGCAGGTGCTCGGCGGTCTGCTGCTCGGACTGGATTTCGCGTTGTGGTCGCAGTCGATTCTGATGATCGGCGCGGGGATGGCGAGCGTCGTCGTGAACGTGCAGGTGGTCGTGGTGCCCGCACTGTCCTGGTTGGTGTTCGGCCATCGGGTGCCGATGCGGTTCGTCTTCGCCCTGCCGTTCATGTTCACGGGAATCGCCTTGGCGGGCGGCGTGTTCGGGGGTGGGGGAACCGGCGACGACTTGCTGTGGGGAACGGCGCTCTCGCTCGTCTCCGGAATCGCCTACGGCGGCTACATCTTCGTGGTCGGCCGGACGGGCGAGGCGGATCGGGCAGCGAGCCAGGTGTTGATCTCGACGACGTCCGCGGGCATCGCCGGGTCCGTCATCGGATCACTGTGGGGCCGGATCGATTTCGTCCCGGGCTGGGAAGCCTTCGGCTGGCTCGCGGCACTGGCGCTGGTCGGCCAGGTGTTCGGCTGGATGCTGATGGGGCACTCGCTCCCTCGGCTTCCCGCCGAGGTGGGCGCGACGCTCCTGCTCATGCAACCGGTTCTCGCCGTGCTGCTGGCAGTTGTGCTGCTCGGCGAACGGCCAGGCGTTGGGCAACTACTCGGGTGCGTCGTCGTTGTCGGAGCGGTCTCGGCCGTCTCCGTACGTCGCACCCGAGCAGTCACCCGAGTAGGTAGCGCAGGCTAGTGCACTCGCATCTCGCCGGGCATCCACATGCCCGAGCGGGTTGCGGTGCCCGTCTCCACCTCTGCCGGAACCGCATTGGGGAAGTACCGGTCGTACCGCTCGAGTGATCCCCAGTCCCGCGCCCAGTCGTCCTTCAGATATGTAGGAACCGTCGTCGCACCGGCAAGAACCTCGGTGAATCCGAGCGGGCCACCGTTGTCCGCGGACTGCCAGGTGTCGGTGGAACTGACCGCAAGAGGACGGTCCGGGAGGATGCGGAAGTTCGGCATCTCGGCCACGCCGTTCTGATGTGTGAACGGACGTTGGCACGGGAACTGAAGGCCGACAGCCCAGTCCAGGAGGATCGGCTGCTCGTTGCCGATGTACGAGTTCAGGGACTCGAGCTTGGGCACGCGCGGCGGCGTGAATGCCATCCACTGATCGCCCGTGAGGTTGGGATCGAACGCGACCACCCGAACGGCGTCGGCGTCCGGCGCGAGTTCGTCGATCGGGATACGGACGTTGCGCCACGACGGCGCGGGTCCGATGTCTCGCGGCATGTACGAACCCTGAACCTGCACGGTCCCGTCGGGCTGAGTCTTGCCGTACTCGACCAGAAGTGACTGGCCGTACGTGATCGCACCGGTGTTGTCGACGGACCACACACGCCCGGCGACGGACATGACCACCAGCGGTGATTCTTCACTGCGAGTGGGCAATCCGTACCAACTCGAGATGAGGGAAGCAGGTTCCTGCACACCGGGCTGGTAGCTGCCCATGACCGGTGTCTTCGACGGATCGAGGCCGAAGGGGAGCTTGGCCGTGCTGCCGTTGACGCCGACGTTGCCGGTGCCGCCGCTGGTTCCGGCGCCGGAACCGGTGGCGAAGGTGGGACCGACGCTCTGGCTGTCGGTATTACCCATGCCCTGCTTGACTTCGATGTAATCCGCAGTCAGATCGCTGGGAACCCCATTGGGGGAGAAGCCCTTCGATTCAACTCCGGACAACGGATCCTCGGCGTTGAATCCGGGAGCGGTCAGAGGCCGCAGATTCCCGGAATTGACGTCGGTCTCGACCAGAACGTCCTCGGCCATGCCGCAGGTCTTGCCCGCGAGTGCCTCGATGTTGCTTCGGCCCAGCGAGTACGCCGGGTACTGCGACACTGCGCCCTTGAGTAGCGAGAGCACCTCGAACAGGACCATCAGACCGGCGATCACGGTGAGGGGAGCGGCCGCGAACTTGCGAATTCGTCTGCCCTTGGCCGTGTTCGGCTTCTCGGGCGGGGCCGCGAATCCCTCACGCAGGTACTGCCAGGCGGCAAAGGCCAAGGCGAGAGCAAAGAGTGCGAGGAACAGGGTGTTGGATTCACGGCCGTCGTAGGAGATGGTCTTGTCGAACCACGGCACGCCGTAACTCGAGACGTACCAGTAGCCGTTGATGCCGGCGAACGTCAACGCGAGCATCAGGAGCAGTCCGGCCACGAACACCGATCGGTTACGACGCGAGCGCAGGGCGGACGCGGACACGGCCACGGCGGTCAGCGCGGCGAGAGAACCGGCGATGCCCGCGTACGCACCGAAGTGGTGAGTCCACTTGGTGGGGTTGAACATCATCAGGAACATCGTGCCGAAGACGACGCCGACCAGGCGCCACGACGGACCGGTTGCCGCGCCGGGGACGCGGCCGCGGCGCAACAACACGAAGAGCGTCGTGAAGAGGCACAGGATCATCGTCAAGAACGCGAAGCGTCGGGCAACCGAGCCGTCGACCGTCTGGACGAAGAGGTAGTAGTAGCGCAGGAAGTCCTGGTACCACTCGAGATTGGGGCCGATGATCGTTCGGACGCGCGTGGCTTCCATGACGCCGGCAAAGGTCTGGTCGGCGAAGATGACCACCAGCACGATGGTTCCGGCAGCGGCGATCGGAGCGAGAAGCGGCAGGGTGCCGACCAGTCGGTGACGCTTGACGACGATGCGCACCAACGGGCGCACACCGGCGAGAAGGGCTGCGATACACATCAATCCGGTGGGTGCGGCGGCAAGAGTGAAGGCGCCGATCAAGATTGCCGTGGCCGCGGGCAGCAGACGTCCGGTGGCGATGGCGCGCTCGATGGAGCACCAGGTGAGCAGTGCGCCGAGAGCCACGATGGGCTCGGGGCGAAGACCGTTGTTGTACGCCAGCCAGAAGGACAGGAACACCAGACCGCCGGTCCAGAGGGCGACGTTGCTCCGGCGAACCGCCCGCCCGAGACGCGGGACGACCTCGCGGCTGATGACCATCCAGCAGAGGATTCCGGCGAGCAGAGCGGGCAGACGCATGAACGGGCTCGCGGTCGAGATCTTCGCCATCACGGCCAGGACTTCGTAGTACCAACCGAACGGGGCCTCGGGAACGCCGAACCAACGGAAGTAGTTGGCCATGTATCCCGCGTCCGGTGAGACTCGGGCCATGGTGAGGAGGTAACCGTCGTCGGCGGTGTTCGCGCCGATGAAGTGCCACACGACGAGCGTGCCGACCACCACTCCGTCGATACCGGAGAACTTCCACCAGCGTGCGGGCAGGAAGCGTCGGTGCTTGCGGCCGTCGGTGCCGTCGAGGCGAGCCAGGGCGACCAGCGCGACGATGGTCGAGAGGACTGCCACGATCATCGCGACCAGCTTCAAGACGCTCGGGCTCGACGAGAAACGTGAGTCGATCGTCATCGAGAAGCCGAGGCCCTCGGGGGCAGCGCCGTCGGGCAGGTCGCTGAAGACGCCGACCACCTGCGGGCGGAAGTCACCGTCGAGTTGGCCACGAATCGGGTTGCCGTCGGGATAGGTCAGTCCGACGAACTCTGCCGTGGTTCGGTTGACGTCAGAGCTGAACGCGATGGCGCCACAGCGACTGGACTCGACGTCCTCGCGTGCCGCCGAAGCGACGACGACGTTGCGATCGAGCACGTCGACGCTGGTAGCGGACACGCGGACGAACATCGACGAGAGCGCGGCGCCGTCGCCCTGAGCAGGTGCCGTCGACAGCAAGATGCCGCCGCCCTCGGGCAGCGAGCTGACCGCGGTGCAGGGGATCGACGCGTTGACGTCGATGGGAACCTGCGCCATCAGCGGTGCCTCGACGTCGCCGATCACGCCGTTCTGCGGCCAGTTGACCGAAGCCGTCGTCTGCACGACGGGAAGCAGCGGAGTTGCCAGTGCGAGCACGAAGCCGAGCAAGCCGGCGATGATCGCGACCCATCGCGTGCGATGGAAACGCTCGCGGGCATCCTGACCAGCAGGAGGCGGCGAACTCGAAGTCTGAGGTGAAGCTGTCACGGCGTCGGGCACGGCTACCGATGGTATGTCAGGGCTGAGCGTGGACCTACCGTGCCCAGGTGGTTGGTAGGTCCACGCGTAACAGTTACGACTGGTAACGAATCGGGCCCGGTGTCCAGGTGCCCGATCGGGTCTCGGTGGTGACGTTCATTTGCGCGGGAACCGCGTCCGAATCGAGCGGTGTGTACTGCTCGAGCGATCCCCAGTCACGATCCCAGTCGTTGTCCAGATAGGTCGGCAATGCCCTGGCCGAGAGCAGTTCGGTAGTCCAGCCGAGCGGTCCGCCGCCGTAGTGGTCCTGCCAGGCGTTGGTGGACTCCGCGCCGATGCGGTCGGGCAGGATGCGCCAGTCGGGGATCTCGGCGACGCCGTACAGGTGATCCACCGGACGTTGGCACGGGAAGGCCAGACCGACAGCCCAGTCCATCAGCACGGGATCGGTGGATCCGACGACGTCCTGCAGCGTGCGCATGGTCGGCACTCGTGGCGGTGTGACCGCCAGCCACTGGTCGGCGCTGATGTCGGTGTCACTGGCCACCAGACGCACGGTGTCGGCGTCGGCGGGCAGCTGATCCATCGGAACGCGCAGGTTGCGCCACGACGGCGACGGGCCGATGTCGATCGGATCGACACGTCCCAGTGCGTCGACGCTCCCGTCTGCCTGCTTCTTGCCGTACTCGACCTGCAGCACTGCGCCGGGGGTGATGATGCCGTCGGAGTTGACGTAGCGGATGCGTCCGGCGGCCGCGACGGTCAGGAGCGGTGCGGCGTCGTTGCGCTCGGGGAGTGAATACCAACCGGTGGTCAGTGACGCGTTCTGAGGTGCTCCGTAACTACCGAGCACCGGGGTTTTTGCGGGGTCGAGCCCGAACGGGAGCGCGACGTTGCTGCCGTTGACGCCGGCCGTCGACTGCGAGCCACCGGCGGTGCCGGATCCGGTTCCCGGCGTGGTGGTGCCGGACTGCGAGGTCGAGGTGTCGAGGCTGTTTGCACTGCCTGCCGTCGAGTCTTCTGCGTCGGCCGTGAGGTCGCCTGCAACCCCGTCCGGCGAGAACCCGGTTGATTCGCTCGCACCGAATGCACCTGCGCCGGCGAGATCGGTGGGCCGATCCGTCAATTGCAGAACGCCGGCGTTCGGATCGGACTCGACGAGTACCTCACCCGCGAGACCGCAGCTTCCGCCGAAGACGGATTCGATGTTGGACTTGCCGATCGAATACGCGGGGTACTGCGCGACCGCGCCCTTGAGCAGGGACAGCACCTCGAACAGCACGACCGCTCCGGCCGCGATGGTCAACGGTGACGGGGCGAGAAGGCGGAGTCGCCTGGTCTTCTTGACGCTGTCCTCCGTGCCGTTTCGCCGGCGCGGCTCCATGACGTGGTACCACGCGGCCAGCAGCAGCGCGAGAATCGTGAGGCCGAGGAAGGCCGTCGAGAATCCCTTGCCGGCGATTGACGGCGGCTTGTCCCACCACGGGACGCCGTAACTCGAGACGTACCACCAGCCGTTGGAGCTCGTGAACGCCACAGCGAGGATGAACAGGATGCCCGCGGCGAACAGCGCGCGGTTTCGTTTGGAACGCATGCTCGACGCACTCACACCGACGGCAGCGAGGACGGCCACCGTGGCGGCCAGACCGGCGTACACACCGAAGTGGTGAGTCCACTTGGTGGGGGTGAACTGCATCAGGAGCAGCGACGCGAACACGATGCCGAGGATTCGGCGCGAGGGCCCGATAGCGGTGCCGGGGATCCGGCCCTTGCGCAGGATCATCATGACGCAGAAGACGAGTCCGACGATCATGACGAACATGCCGAAGCGGCGTGCGAGTGAGCCGTCGGGGGAGATGGTCATCAGTGCGTCCCAACGCAACCGTTCCTCGAACCACGGAACGTTCGGCCCGACGGCCGTTCGCACTCTGGTCGATTCGAGAACTGTCGCGAGGGTTTGATCTGCGAAGACCGCGACGAGCACCACGGTTCCGGCGGCGAGAATCGGCATGATCTGGGACAGGAAGCCGACGCGTTTGCCGCGGGCGATCAGGATCTGCAGGATCGGCCTGGCTCCGGCGATCAGCGCGCCGATGGCGATCAGCCCGGAAGGCCCGGCGGCCAGCGAGAATGCGGCGATCAGCACGGCCATCGCGGCGGGCAACAGACGTCCGGTGGCGATGGCGCGTTCGATGGAGCACCACGTGAGCAGGGCGCCGAGGGCGATGATGGGCTCGGGACGCAGGCCGTTGTTGTACGGCAACCAGAAGGCCAGGAACACGAGCCCGCCCGTCCAGATGGCAACCTTGTTGCGGCGCACCGCAACACCGAGTCGCGGTATCACCTCGCGGCTGATGACCATCCAGCACAGAATGCCGGCGATCAACGCGGGCAGGCGCATCCACATGCTCGCGGTGCTGACCTTCGCGAACAGCGCCAGCACGTCGTAGTACCAACCGAACGGCGCTTCGGGGACGCCGAACCAACGGAAGTAATTGGCCATGTACCCGGAGTGCTCCGAGACCCGGGCCATGCCGAGCAGGTAACCGTCGTCGGAAGTGTTGGCGCCGAACACATGCCACAGCGCCAGCGTGCCGATAACCAGGGCGTCGATGCCGGTGAACTTCCACCATCGCGCCGGCAGGAACCGCCGCGCACGACGGCCGTCGACGCCGTCGATCCGGTGCAGTGCGTACAGCGAGACGATGGTCGAGAGTGCCGCCACGATCATCGCGAACAGTTTGAGAAGTGTGGGGCTGGACGAGAACCGCGAGTCGACGTCCATGTGGGCGGACAGTCCGGCGGGCGCTGCGCCCTGCAGGTCGGTGAAGATGCCGACCACCTGTGGGCGGTAGTCACCGGTCAGGGTGGTGCCGACGCCGTCGATTCCGCTGACCGCCGCGACGGTCTGCTCGGAGTTGGTCGTGATGGTGATCGCCGAGCACCCGCTCAGTTGATCGAGCGGGGTCGAGATCAGTACCGAATCGCGGGTGAGTGCTTCGAGGCGGTCGGCAGTGGTGCGGACGGTGAGGCCGCGGGCGTTTCGGTCCGGCGCCCCGTTCGGCATGGTCGAGAGCAGTGTGCCGCCGCTGCCGCCCAACTGGCCGAGGGTGGAACAGGGGATGCTGATGTCGAGCGATGTGGGCGAGTAGGAGATCAGCGGCGACGAAACGCTGTTGACGGTCCCACCCTGTGGCCAGTCGATGCTCGCGGCTTCCTGCTTGACGGGCAGGCACGGCGTAGCGAGTGCAAGAAGCAGGCCAAGAAGTCCGGTGACTATCGCGATGAGTCGTGCCGTCCGGACTCGCTGGGAATCCGATTCTCGGGGAGCTTCGGGGCCAGTGGGCACGGGTTTCGGGGGCACTACTACTTCAGACGGCACAAGGAACGATGTTAGGCGAGTGCGGGCCCGCACATCCTGAGAGAACTACTCAGGATGCAACTTCCTGTTCGGATTGTGGTGTTTCAAGTGTTCGGGCGATGGTGTCGAGTGAAATACCCAACACTTCCGCGACCGCGCTGATGGTGAAGAAGGCGGGTGTCGCGATGCGTCCGGTTTCGATCTTGCGCAGCGTTTCGACGGAGATGCCGGCGTCGAGCGCTACCTGAACCATGCTTCGGTCCCCCCGCGCCGATCGCAGGAGTTCACCCAGTCGTAGTCCTCGTTCGAGTTCTTCCGCCGTCAGCGGCACGCGCACCATGTGCTTATAGTAATACCGGTATAGTTATTCGACAGGGAAGGTGTTCGAAATGGTCGAAATCAAGACCGCAGGGGAAATCGACGCGATGGCGGCGGCGGGGAGAATCACCGCGCAGGCGCTGGCTGCGGCGCGTGAGGCGGCGAGCGTCGGAGTGACGTTGCTCGAATTGGACGCCGTTGCCGCGGAGGTCATTTCGGCTGCCGGCGCCTCGGCGCTGTTCTTGAATTATCGGCCGGCGACGGCGCCGATACCCTTTCCCGGTGTGGCCTGTATCAGCGTGAACGATGCTGTGGTGCACGGTATCCCGAATGGGTACCGACTCCGTGACGGTGACCTGATCAGTATCGACTGCGGTGCGAGACTCGACGGCTGGTGCGGCGACTCCGCCATCAGCTTCACCGTCGGACAGGGAAGTAGTGAGGATCAGGCACTGATCGACGCGACCGATGAGGCACTAGCCCGTGGCATTGCCGCCGCCCAGCCCGGAAACCGATTGGGCGACATCGGTGCCGCGATCGGACAGTACGCGCGCGGCCTCGGATACGGAATGCTCGCCGATCACGGTGGGCACGGCATCGGCCGCGAGATGCACGAAGGCCCGGACGTGCCCAACGAAGGCCGAGCAGGCAAAGGCTTCCGGCTACGGCCCGGCCTGGTCATCGCCATCGAACCGATGCTCATCGCCGACGGAACCGACGACTACCGGCACGACGCCGACGGGTGGACCCTTCGCACCGTTTCGGGCGCCCGGGCTGCGCACAGTGAGCACACGGTCGCGATCACCGAAGACGGTCCGGTGATCATGACCCGCTGATCAACCCGCTCAGCTCTGGTTGGAGGTCTTGCCGCTCACGAGGTCTCGTACGTCCCACACCCACACGTCGTCGACGCGCTTGGCGTCGAAGCCGACCAGTTCGTCGACCGTGTGGCGCAGGGCGTCGTCGCCGGAGAATCGGGGAAGCACCAGTACGTCGGCGTGCCAGTACCGCAGGTCGGTAAGTGCGTTCGCTCTGGTGCCCACGTCGATCAACGGGACCTTGCCGGTTTGTTTGGCATTGACCAGCAGGGTCGAGGTGGGCCGGGACTCGGCGCCGTAGATTCCGGCGCGGGTCTTCGAATCCGGGCCGACGAAGTACCCGCCGGCGATGGGGAAGCCGAAGTCGGCGTCGACCTGCCAGCTCAGTGCGCGGGCGTCTTCGGCGCTCGCGACGGGAACCGTCACCAGGGTGCCGTCGCTGACGTAGTTCTCCCACGAGCCGCTGGTGATGAATTCGGGCGTCGCAGATCGCTGATCGGCGTCGATGGGGGTCGGGATCAGGGGAATCATCGCGACGGCGAGTGCCACCAGCCAGACACCGGCGGCCGTGCGGCGCGGTCCACGAAGTTCGACAAAAGCGCGGTAGGTGCCGAGGGTGAGCAACAGTCCGATCGCCGGAATCGCGCCCATCGCGAATCGGGATTCGAGCACCGATTCGAACAACGGCAAGTCTGCGAGGAGTTTCCACGGCAGGGTGATGCCGGTCTTGTCACCGTCGATGGTCAGTTCGGAACCGAGCGAGAGCACACCCATCACCACGATCACGGCAGCGGCAGCGCGGGTCAGACGGATGCGCCACAGCCACACCGTTGCACCGAGAAGCAGGAGCACCAACGGCCATCCGAAGTACGCATTCTCCTCGGTCGGGTTCATTCGGAACTCCGCGCCCTCGGGATCACCCGCAACCGATTCGGTCGGGAACGTGGTGAGTGCAGCGGTGTCGTTGCCTGCCTGACCGTGTGAGACGCCGTCGTAGCTCGCTGGGCCGAAGAACTGCGACCACAGCGGCACCGCGGTGATCAGGAGTGTGACCGCGCCGCCGATCACGAGGCCGGGCATCGCGCGCTTGATCGCCTGGCGCGACTTGGCCAGGTCGGGCAGTGCATAGGCGGCGCCGAACACCATGGCTGACATCGTGAAGATGAGGAGCGGTTCTTCGCCGAGGAAGATCTGCCAGGCGACGAGTAGGCCGAGGACGATTCCGTCGCGAACCGGACGCTTGCCGTTCGAAATGCGCACTACCTGCAAGAATATGAACGGAAGTACGAAGAACGCGACGAAGTTCGGGTGGCCGTTGGCATGCGAGATCATGGCGGGCGCAAATCCGCAGAACCCGGCTCCGACAGCGGCGGCGACCTTGGAGCGGACGGAGACTCCGGTCAGTACGTGCCGCGAGAATGCCCAGTACCAAGCGATGGCGGTGCCGCCGAGGCCGGCGGTCAGCCCGATCGCATACGTGGCTGTCGGTCCGAAGATCAGCGTGATCGGGGCCAACGGGATGCTGATGCCGAACATCGCGGTATTGGCCATCAGGTTCACGCCGAGTGGGTAATTCTGCAGGTCACTGAACAGTGGGCTGCGGAACTGGGCGAGGGCGTGAGCGGTATCGGCGAAGAACCATTCCCACATGGCCTGGTCGCGGCCCGCGTTGAACAGATAGCCGGACTGCAGATCGCTCCACAGGTTGGACATCACGTAGATCGCCGCGACGGTGAACGTCGCCATGATCGCGAGGTCGACAAGACGCCCGCGCTGGACGACCGAGCGCCGCACTGCTGAACGGACTCGCCCTGGACGTGCTTCTTCGAGCAGTTGGACGTCGGGCAAGGTCTCGGTCATGCAGTCGGTGCCTTTCGGTTCTGGCGCCCATCCCTGAAGTGGCAGTTCTCAGAAGTTCGGGGTGGCCTATTTAGGTCTCGATTCGATAACTTCCACTGTCAGAGTAACGAACAAAACGGTTCGCGTCCGCGAGCGGGCGCACTCAGCGGGACAAACCGGTCCGCCCGACTTGTCCGGAAAGTAATGTTTTCGTGCACCGTTTGACGGGTTCGTGACCGGGGTATCGCAACAAGGATCTTGCTCGCGTTTGTTCAGGCAGCCCCGACGAATCCCATCCTCGACGAAGAGTTGGAACCTACGTCCGGGGCCTATACCGGATGGGATGGTGCTTGTGCATGTCGAAGACAGCAGTTCGTAGTAGCGCAGTAGGAGCAGTGGCCTTGTTGGCCGTTGTCCTGGGGGGTGGGACGGCGTCGGCAGGCGTCGACAACACCAGTTCGATCACCGACGTCAAAGGAAATCGGATAGAAGTCTTCCAGGCTGATACCGCTATCCACGTCTTTCCACCTCTCGACAGCTCACCGCTGAGTGTCGAGTTCTTCCACGACGGGGTTGCCGGCGTGAAGATCGACGGCCCGGATGCAGCAAGTTTCACCGGAACGAAGCTGACGATCGGCTATCAGATCGGTTACCCGATCGCGTTGACCGGCGCGACGGTCGTTCTCAACAGTCCTGGTCTCGACTGGGCAGTCGAGAGCGGAACGAACCTCGGGATCGGTCTGGTTCCGGATTTCGAACTGGGCCTGGATATTTCCAATGGGTTCGTCATCGGTGGTGACATCATTCCGTCGCAGGAACTGGACGTCGACCTGGCGCCGGGCGGTATCACCGACGTCGCGCTGCTCGAAGATCAGGAGTTCGACGGTCCCGAAGCCGCTGTCCGTCTGTCCGGAGTTCACGGTTATGTACAGGGAGCAATCGGTCCGGTGACCATCAGGCCGTACGCGAAGGCTGTCACGTCGAATGGCGATACCGTCGTCACTTACGGTGTACCGCAGAGGCTTTAGCGAAAGCGGATGCTCCCGCCGTCACGCTGCAACAGCGTGACGGTGGGAGTTTTCCGCGTTCCTTGTGGTCGAATCGGCGCCACGAATCGGCGAAGCGTCCGCCCAGTGGGCACTACGGGAAACACTGACGAGTTTCGCGACCAACCGTGCCGCGATCCACACGAGGTACACGGCGGTGATCAGAAGCAGAAGTGCCCAGTCGTGCGCGAAGAATCCGACTATCCCGCCGATCGTGAACGCGAGGGCGACGAAGACGACCCGTCCGCCCACGTCGGTCTCGACCAGATATTCGGGTTCGATCGGATCGTCGGGTTCACTCGATTCATCGACGTCCTCGGATGACTCGGCCCTGGACTTCTCGTGGTGTTCGGTGGGGATCTCGAGTAGCTCGCCCCATTCGAGCACCGCAACAGTGTGCGCGGTGTCGGTCGGGATCGCTCGGTAGTCGCGGGACTCGGACACGTCGATGAGAGCCCTTGCCAGAGTGAGTACTTCGATGCGATTGCGAATCGCGACGCTCAACACTTCATGGAAAGCCTGTTCGCGCCCGAACGGTTTGCCGCGCGCAATGACCAGAACATGCTCTGCGGAATCGAGAACTGCACGATGCGGTACAAGCTCGCGGCTTTGCGCAACGAGTTCGCTCACTGTCATCACCTACCCCGCCGGTGGTTGATGCGGCCGTTTGCTCGACTGCGCTTGGAGGGGCTGAGTACCCCGGCAGTTTCGGAAACAAACTCGCCGGACAGCGTGTCAGATTTGCGCAGCCGGGGCCGAGAGTGCTCCGAGGCAACTTTCGATCAGGTCGGCAACGATCACGTGAGCACGTTCGCGGCTGTCGACGCGGCCTTCCCACGTGGCAAAAGTGACGACGGTGAGCACGGTCAGAGTTCCCGCCCGAAGTTCGGCGATCTCTGCCGGTAACGAGGACGCAGCGACTATCCGCCGCTGAACTTCGCGGAAACTCTCGGCCTGCATGTGGTCACGGATAGTCGACGACATCGCCGGGTCGAAGATCGACTGCACCAGGAACCGCGCGTACAACGTGCCCTCGCGGTAGATGGTCTGTTCCGCCAACGGCAGGACGAGAGCCTCGACGAGGGCACGCATCGTCGGTGGATTCGCGTCGAGATCGATCGTGTCGAGCAACTCACGACGACGCTCACCGGCAGGTCGCATTCTGGACTCGACGACGGCCGCCAGCAAACCTTCACGTGACCCGAAGTGATACTGCGCAGCCGATTTGTTGGCCTGCCCGGCTTCGGTCTGAACATCACGAAGAGTCAGAGCGGCCAGACCTCGCTCGGCAACCAGACGCTCGGCTGCATCGATCATCGCCGCTCGGGCATCGGTTCGGGGCACGGTATGAAGTTAGGGGTGCGTCGGGGTCGCGTCAACGACCCCGACGGTAAGCCTTTTGTGACGTATCTCCTGGTTAGATTGCGTCAGAGCGGGTAACGACCACAAACGGCCCCTGCTCGGTCACGGTGAAACGAGGATCGTCGAACAGTTCCTTGGGGAACGTGACCGTGTAGCGGCGGACGTTCGGGTCGTTGGGGTAGACGTCCTCTGCCAACCGCAGCGTGTACCCGTCGGCGCCCTGGCGGAAGACGAAGGCGTCGGGGCTGCGCCACGGCGCCGAGTCCAGCGCAGCTACCAGTTCGTCAGGCGTCTTCAGTTCCGACCACTGCTCGATCAGCGCGGCGCGCGCACGGAAATCGGCGAGCGGGTTCGCGTAGTGCGACGTCAGTCCTTGAAAGCCGAAGTACGGGTAGAAGCTGAGGAAGCCGATGTCGGCAGTGAGGACCACCGTGTCATGGGGTTCGCGTCCCAACTGCTCGCGAATGATCCGGTCGATGTCGGCGTAATTGGCTTCGGCACCCGGGGGTCGCTTGTCCCCGCGCTCGCCGTTGCCGTCGGTATCGCTGTATGCCACAGCGATATCCGGCGCCAGCACCTGCGGGATGTTCTGCGCGAAGGCGATGGCTCCGATGACACCGAGTGCAACCAGTACCGCTTTGACGCGAGGATTTTCGCTGGTGGCCAGCACGATCCAACCGGCGAACTCGAAGAAACCGAACACACCGGCGGCGGCAAGGAGTCCGATCAGGACCGGCTCCAGTCGGAAACCGAGGAGCGTACTGCCGGCGACGGTGAACGTCATGGACAGCAATGCCCACAGATACACGGCAATGACACCGATGCCGAGTGCCCGGGCGCGGCGGGAGAAGAGGAAACGAGAAATCAGCCAGATCGTGCCGAGTAGGCACAGTCCGCCGACGAGGGTGAAGCTCAGCATCGGGAAGGGCAGCACCGCACCGGAATCGGGGAGGTAGTGCATTGCGGTGCCGGACTCTGCGGTGGCACCGGAGAGTGCCTTCAGCAGGTACGGCGTCCAGACGGTCAGAGCCACCAGGCCGGAGATCACGGCGATCACGGCGAGCCTGACGAGGGGTCCCAGTGCGGCTTTCCACGTGTTCTGGGCGCGTGCGGCAAGTACTGCGGCAACCAAGGCCATCAGAGTCACTGCGAACGCGGCGAATCCGAGATAGAGCGTGTAGACCGTTGCGGCGAAACCGAGGAACAGGCCGGTTCCGAGTATTGCGCCGGCTCCGGCAAATCGAGATGCCCCCGGCCGGTCCAATGCGCCCCACGCGAGGATCAGCACCGGCGGGATCAGGAGGTTGATGACGGCGCCGTACGCCTCGGGGGAGTTGTACGCCAACACGACGGCAGTGACGGCCAATGCCGCGACGACGGCCCAATCGCGTCGAATCAGCTTGGTCCACAACACGAGTGCAACGACGGCGACGACAGCCAACGAGCCGATCGCATAAGGCTTGAAGGCTTCCCAGCCGTCCATTCCCAGCAGGTTCGCGACGCGTCCACCGATCCAGAACCAGCCGGCCGGGTAGAACGGCGGCAGATCCACGTACGTCATGTCCTGCAGCGCAGCAGAATCCGTCAGCCGGGTCAGGTACTCGGTCCGGAACTGCTGATCGACCGAGACGCCGTGCAGATACAGACTCGTCGCGGCGAGGGGAAGTCCGAGCGTCGTGGTGACGAAGCCGGAGAGCCCGGCCCACGAGAGGAGTTTTGCGACCCGCTCGGCCTTGCGGGCGCGGAACATCAGAACCGCAACACCGACCACTGCGATGCAGAGCACCTGCAGCACCGTCGTGACGGCCTGCGTGACATTGGAAGAGGTGAACGCCGGCCACTGCACTCGGCCGAAAGCAAAGAGCCCGACAGCGGCTACAACAGCGGCGACCAGCGCTCCGAGGGCCATTTCCACCACCGTCGCCGCGGCATTACGCCACGGCGACGGGGTCGAAAGGTCTGTACTCGGAGCAGTTGTTGTTTCTGGCACGGGAGGAGCTTAAACCGGCAACTTCCGGAAGATCGGGCGCGGCACGTGGCGAAGACCCATCATGACGAAGCGCCACGGGCCGGGAGTCCAGACGATTTCCTTGCCCTTGTCCGAGGCGGCAACAGCGAGCTTCGCGACGATGTCCTTGTTGACCGTCAGCGGAGCTTCCTTGACGTGGGCACTGAACTGCGTGCGCACCATGCCGGGGCGAACGACGGTGACCTGCGGTCCGAATTCCGCGAGAGCCTCGCCGAGTCCGAGGTAGAAACCGTCGAGGCCCGCCTTGGTGGATCCGTAGACGAAGTTGGCACGCTTGACGCGCTCGCCGGCAACCGACGACATCGCGATGATCTTGCCGAAGCCCTGAGCCTTCATCTTCTCGCCGAGAAGAACACCGACCGAGACGGAAGCGGTGTAGTTGACGTTTGCCACCAGAACGGCCTTGCGCTGGTTCTGCCACAGCTCTTCGGAGTCACCGTCCAGTGCGAAGGCGACGATGGCGACGTCGACGTCACCGTTCGAGAACGCCTGGTCGATCACCTTCGGGTGCGATTCGAAATCAACGGCGTCGAAGTCGATGAGTTCCACCGAGGTGGCGCCCTTGGCTTCGAGCTGTTTGACCGCAGCTTCGCGTCCCGGATCGCCGGGGAGTGCCGCCAGAACGACGCGGAGCGGCGCCTTCTTCAGGTACTCCTCACAGATGGCGAGGCCGATCTCGGAGGTTCCACCGAGAAGCAAAACGGTTTGCGGGTTACCTACAGCGTTGATCACAGTTCCAGCCTTCTGGACATATCGGAGGCGAAAACGCCTGTGGGGTCGTACTTGCGGCGCGTCGCGATCCACTCGTCGATGCGCGGGTACATGGCGTGGAAGGTTTCCGCGGACGTCCGCGAGTCCTTGGCCGTGTACAGGCGTCCGCCGAATTCGAGGACACGCTTGTCGAGTTCGGTGACGAACTCGTTCAGGCCCGGCTTGATGCGGAAGTCGACGCAGATGTTCCAGCCCGGGATCGGGAAGCTCAGCGGCGCCTGATTGCCTTCGCCGAAGAGCTTGAACACGTTGAGGAACGAGTAGTGCCCGCTGCGCTGGATGTCGACGATGATCTTCTTGAACTCGTCGACGGCCTCCGGCGGAACCACGAACTGGTACTGCAGGAATCCGTTGGATCCGTACGCGCGGTTCCACTCACCGAACATGTCGAGCGGGTGGTAGAACTGCGTCAGATTCTGGACCTTGCCGCGGTACTTGCCGGACTTGCGGAACCAGACCTCACCGATCGCGGTGAAGTTGAACTTGTTGGCCAGCCCGTTGGGGAAGACGTCGGGGAACGTCAGCAACTGCGGTGCGTCGAAGGCGAGCGGGTTCTTCTGCAGCTTGGCCGGAAGCTGGTCGAGCTTCGCCAGAGATCCGCGCGAGACTGCCGCACGACCGAGCTTCGGGGGCGCGGAAATCGCGTCGAACCAGGCGCTCGAATACTCGTAGTTGGCCTCGCTGCCGTCGCTGTGCAGCGCGATGGTCTCGTCGAGGCTGTTGGTGACGTCGCCGTCGGCGATGAAGTACGCCGTCTCGGTCGGTGTCATCTTGATGGTTGCCCGCAAGATGATGCCCGTCAGGCCCATGCCGCCGATCGTGGCCCAGAACAGTGCGGCCTTCGGGTCGTTGCGCCCGCCCTTGGGGGTGAGCGTGCGAACCTTGCCGTCGGCCGTCAGCAGATCCAACGACACGACGTGGTTGCCGAAGCTGCCCGCGCTGTGGTGGTTCTTGCCGTGGATATCCGAGCCGATGGCGCCGCCGATCGTGACCTGACGAGTACCCGGCAGGACCGGAACCCACAGGCCGAACGGCAGAGCAGCCTTCATCAGCTGATCCAGATTCACGCCGGCGTCGACGTCCACCAGAGCGGTGTCGCGATCGATGCGGTGAATGCGGCTGAGTGCATTCATGTCGATGACCAGGCCGCCGGCGTTCTGCGCTGGGTCACCGTACGAGCGGCCGAGGCCGCGCGCGATGACGCCGCGTCGCAGATGCGAGGGCTTGGAATCGTTCTGTTCCGCAACCTGGGCGACCGCGTTGGCGATCACTTCCACGTCGGGGGTGGACAGCACCTGTGCAGTGGTGGCGGCGGTGCGTCCCCAACCGGTGAGGGTGCGGGCTTGGGTGTGGAGAGCCGGCTGCGGCGTCTCTTCTGCTGTCGTGGACATCAAGGTAGAGGTTACCTGGGAGTAGTGCCGACGGCTCCGACTCGAGTGGTTACTCTCGTCGTCGTGCCCGAAACACCTGCAAGTCACCAGCACGAACCCCACGTCCCGCTGCCCGTCGAGATTCCTGTCACGACGGACATCGCCGACGACGCGTTGGACCTGAAAACGCAGATCGTCCGGTTCGTCGCGACGGGTGGGCTGTCGGCGGTCGTGGACTACGGGCTGTATGTGCTGCTCCTCGCGTTGGGGTTGCCGCGCGTCGCCGCAAAATCGCTGAGCTTCGTTGCGGGCACCACGACGGCGTACCTCATCAATCGTCGGTGGACGTTCAAGGCCGAGCCTTCTCGCGCCCGCTTCATCGCTGTAGTCGCGCTGTACGCGGTCACTTTTGCGGTTCAGGTCGGACTCAACGAACTGATGGTCCATGTCTTCGACGAGCATTGGTGGCGGACACCGCTGGCCTTCGTCATCGCGCAGGGCACCGCGACGGTCATCAACTTCATCGTTCAGCGGGCAGTGATCTTCAAGATCAAGTAACGGTTCGGGGTGGATTAGCGCATTCGTCCGGTTTCTCGAGAGAGAATCGAGCCCATGATCATCGTTCTCGATTCTTCGGCCCTGACCAGGGGCGCACGGTTCGACACTGCCATCGCCGACGCTCGCGCACTCGGACACCGCGTCGTCGTGCCGCGATTGGTCGTCCTCGAGGTTGCGAGTCGCTACCGCGAGGAATCGGCGGAGATGATCGCGGCCCTGAGCGTCCAGGCGCGCATGTACGACCGACTGGGGTTGCGGCGCGACCTTACGAGGTTCGTCGACGCGGCTCACGACAAGGCCGACGGCTACGTCGACGACGTGATCGAAGACCTCGTGGCGATCGGCGTCGAAGTGGTCGATCCAGTCGACGTTTCGCATCTCGAGGTGGCCGAGAGGGCGATCTCGCTGCGTCGGCCCTATACCGACAAGAAGAAGCGAGACGGATATCCGGCGACGCTGAACTGGCTGACCGTGCTCGATCTCGCCGACCGCAACCCGGGCGTCGACGTCATCTGGGTGAGCTCCGACGCACGGGCATACGGCGACGGCGAAGACGGGGTCTGGCACGGCGATCTCGCGCGTGAGCTGGCGTCGCGCGGTCTGGAGTATCGGGTCCGCTGGGCGTCGGACATCCCGGTGATCGACGGACCGGTGCAGGTGGAGCAAGTGGCGGAGGTCGAGGAAGCCGCTGAGGTCGCGCCCGAGGCCCCGGTTGCTCAGGGCTTCGTGGAGCCGGAAGCGGTGGTTCCAGCCGAGGTTCCCGAACCCGCGGCACCTGCAGCAGCCCCCGCCCCCAAGCCTGTTCAGCGCGCAGCGCGGACGAGAGTTGCGCCGCAGCGCATCGAACCCGCCCCGAAAGCTCAGTCCGGTGGACTGCGCGGTCTGGGCAAGGTCATCGGCGGGCGGAAACGAAAGGTCACGATCGTCGACGATCTCGACGAAGTCGACCTCTTCGGTGCCTGATCGCTTCTAATCTGGACAGATGTCTCTGTTGCCGACAGTCAGTCGAAGGACCGGAACTCGATACGGCAGGCCGAGTATCGAATCGCAGGTCCTCTACAACGCGTGCCGATGGATGCTTCGGCCCGTGGTCGGGATCGCGCCGCTGACGCCTGGCGCCATGCGCCGCGCCGCAGTGCTGGACTCGGCCGCGGGTGTACGCATTCCGTCCGGGATCGATCGGGAAGCGATTCGCTTTCCAGGTTTCGACGGTGAACTCGTGCGGACGGCAGGCTCGACGGCTGATCTGCGCGACGGTGTTGTTCTCTACCTGCACGGCGGCGGGTTCATGTGCTGCGGGCTCAACACGCATCGGCCGGTCGTTGGCAGCATCGCCAAGCGAACCGGCCTTCCGGTCCTGCACATCGCATATCGACAGTTGCCGAGCACGAGCATCAGCGGGTCCGTCGACGACTGTCTCGATGCATACCGGTGGCTCCTCGAACAGGGAGCCTTGCCGGAAAAGGTTGTCTTCGTAGGTGATTCGGCCGGAGGTTTCCTGGTTTTCGCGACGGCACTTGCAGCTGTTTCCGCGGGGCTCGAGGTTCCGGCCGGTCTTGTCGGGCTCTCACCTCTCCTCGATCTCGATTGCACCACCAAATCGGTCCATACCAACGCTCGACGCGACGTGATCGCCCCGGTGTCGGCATTGATGGCGATCGGAAAGCTTGGCGGACAGACGAACTCACCCGTCGACGGCGATCTGGCCGCTCTGCCGCCGTCGTTGCTGATCGCCGCCGAATCCGAGGTGCTCAGAGTCGATTCGGAGGTGATGGCGCAACGGCTCGCCGCCGCGGGGGTGCCGTGCTCGCTGCAGATCTGGAACGGCCAGGTTCACGCGTTTCCCGCCGTCTGGCCTGGCTTGCCGGAGAGCCGGGCTGCGCTACGTGACGTTGCCAGGTTCATTCGCGCCAGGCTAGATGCGGTCCCGCCCCAGGCGTCACGTGCGCAGTGACGCGACAACTGCCCGTGCGAGGGCGTCGGCAGATCCAGGGGCGAATGGCAGAAAGAGTTCGGGCTCGATCAGTTCCACTTCCATGAGCAGTGGCTGATCCACCGGACCCACGACGTCCACACGCGCATAAAGCAATTCGCCGGGGCCGCATGGGGTCGCGGCCAGTGCTGCGTCGGCCACCGCGAGTTCGGCGGCGGACGGTTCGTGGAGGTGGTTGGTTCCGCCGTGAAATTCCTGCACGCGGAAGTCGTTGGCGGCCGGGATCTTCCGGACAGCGTGCGAGTAGCGTCCGCCGATGTGGATGATCGAGCGCTCGCCGTCGACGACGTCCGAGACGAATGGCTGGACCAACGCGTCGTTGCCACTCTCGAGGATCGAGCTGAGGTGAGCGTGGGCCTGCGCGGACCCCGAGGCAAACTTTCCCACTCCGACGGCGCCGGCGGACACTGCAGGCTTGACGATGACGTCGGCACCCTCGAACGAAGGGAGGGTGAGTGTTTCGCTCTGTCCGGCAGCGATCACAGCGGTTGGGACGATAGGTACGCCGGCCGCGGCAAGTTCGGTGAGGTATCCCTTGTGTGCGTTCCACTTCACGATCGAGAGTGGATTGGCGATCGGAGCGGTCAGCTGATCGAGAACGGCGAGAAATTCGTCGAGGCGCTGGGTGTAGTCCCAGGTCGACCGGATCAGAACCAGGTCGGCGTCGATATCGAGGAGGGACGGGCTCGACCACGGCGCCATCGTCGACGCGATGCCGTAGGAGGTGAGAGCTTCCATGACGAGTTTGCTTTCGACATCCGCCTCGCGGGCGGCGCCGTCACAGGTGAGCAGGAGAACCGTGGTCATGCCACGATGCTTTCACGGCTGGCGCCTTCTAAGACTAGCGAGGTGGCCCCTCGTCGAGGACCAGCGAACCGGTCCCGGGTTGCCCGGTTGCGTCCACCCACGTCACCGCGACGGTGTCGCCGGGGCGGCGCGAGCTCATCGCCGCGTTGAGATCAGCGGACGACGCGATCCGGCTGCCACCGAACTCGGTGATGACCGCACCTTTGGTCAGCCCCACCCGCTCGGCCGGCGAATCGAAGCTCACGGCAACAACTTCGGCGCCGGCCGGCATGTCCGCGTGATCCTTCACCGCGACACCGAGTACGGGTGTCGGTCCCACACGCACGGTCTCGGAGGAGCGGCCACCGAGTACCTGCTCGACGATCGGTAGTGCGGTGTCGATCGGTATCGCGTAGGACTGAGGCGCCGGTGAGGTTTCGGTGCGGTCGGTGACGGCGTTGCCTGCGCTGCTGACGCCGATCAGCTCGCCAACGGCGTTGACCAGGGGACCACCGGAATCGCCAGGCCGGATGTCCGCGTCGACCTCGATGAGGCCCTTCAACTGGTTTCGCGATCCGTCGGACACGTTGCGGGTGTTGACGGTGACACCGAGGTTGGTGATGACGCCGGGAGCAGGGACGGGTACTCCGCCGCCTTCCGCATTTCCGATTGCAGTGACGGCATCCCCACGAGTGGCTTCTGCTGATTTGCCGACCACAGCCACCGGCAGATCGTCAGCGCCCGCGAGTCGAAGGACGGCAAGATCGCTGACGCTGTCGTACCCGAGGATCTCGGCGTCGTAGATCAGCCCGTTGGACATGCTGACGGCAGTGACGTCCGAGGCTCCGCTGATGACGTGGTGATTCGTGAGCACCACTCCGTCAGGGGAGAGCACGATCCCGGTCCCAGCAGTGGTGGTGAATCCGGCCGGCGCCGTGATGGTGACGATGGTGGGGACCACTCGGGCCGAGAGCTCCTCCGGGGTGAGCGGAACAACCGGCGCGGGTGGGGTGGTCGTGATGACGGTGACCGGTGCGGACTCGATCGTTCCCGGAGTCAGGGGCGGTGCGACCAGCGCGAGACCACCGAGGCCGGCTGCGAGAACGACGGCCGTCCACAGGCCGCGTCTGCTCGCACGTTTGGTCATCCAGCCGTCCGTCCCGCCGGTGTCATGCCATCGAGTCGTGAAAGGTGAAGATTACCGATTCGGCGAATCTTCGGCCACAAAACCGGGCAACATGCCGTCCGCGCGGAGCGTCGCCAGGGACGGCGCGGCAGCGTCCTTTGCGGAGAGCTCGTAGGTCAGAGGGTTGCCCTTACGGTCTGTTCTCGGCCATTCGATCGCGAGTTCCGGATCGAAGGGATCGAGGTCGCGGTCCAGGTGGGGGGAGTATTCGATGCTGCACAGGTACATCACTGTCGATCCGTCTTCGAGTGAAAGGATCGCGTGGCCGAGGCCTTCCGCCAGGAACACCGCTCGTCGATCGACGTCGTCGATCACCACTGCATCCCACTCGCCGAAGGTCGGTGATCCGACGCGCAGGTCTACGACAACGTCGAGGAAGGCACCTTTCACGCAGGTGATGTACTTCGCCTGTCCGGGCGGATTGTCGGTGAAGTGGATCCCGCGGAGGCTACCGGCTTCGGAAACCGAGCAGTTGGCCTGCGCGAGGTCGAGAGTGCGGCCGGTCGCGGCGGTGAAGGCGGAGCTTTTGAACCATTCGAGAAAGACACCGCGGTTGTCGCCGAACTGCTTCGGTGTAATTTCCCAAGCTCCGGCGATCTTCAGTGGACGGATTTCCACGTCACCATTCCTTGCCGTGCTCGAGCAGCTCGAGTAGGTAGTTGCCGTACCCGGATTTTCCCAATGCTTCTGCCTGAGTGCGTAATTGGTCGGAGCTGATGAATCCTTGACGCCACGCAACCTCTTCAGGGGAACCGATCTTGAGGCCTTGGCGGTGTTCGATGGTCCGCACGTAGTTCGCTGCCTCGAGCAGGGAATCGGGTGTGCCGGTGTCGAGCCACGCGGTTCCGCGGGGGAGGACATCGACAGAAAGTTTGCCAGCTTCGAGATAGTGCTGATTGATGTCGCTGATTTCGTATTCGCCACGCGCAGAGGGCTTCAGAGTGCGTGCGATGTCCACGACGTCGCTGTCGTAGAAATAGAGGCCGGGGACTGCGTAATTGGATTTCGGCGACGTCGGCTTTTCCTCGATGGACACGGCGCGACCCGAGTCGTCGAATTCGACGACGCCGTAGGCGGTCGGATTCGAGACCCAGTAAGCGAATACGGCTCCGCCGTCGATGTCGGAGAAACGCCTGAGTTGGGTTCCGAGGCCGGGGCCGTAGAAGATGTTGTCGCCGAGGACGAGCGCCACGGAGTCGGATCCGATGTGCTCTGCGCCGAGGGTGAATGCCGTTGCGAGGCCGTTCGGTTCGTGTTGCACTGCATAGGTGAGGTTGACGCCGAATTGTGAGCCGTCGCCGAGAACCCGGCGGAATTGTTCGGCGTCGTGTGGGGTCGTGATGATCAAGATGTCGCGAATGTCGGCGAGCATGAGAGTGGAGAGCGGGTAGTAGATCATCGGCTTGTCGTAGACGGGCAAGAGTTGCTTGCTCACTCCGAGGGTGATCGGGTGCAACCGCGACCCGGTGCCACCGGCCAGAATGATTCCGCGCATGCGTGCAGTGTCCTGCACTCCTGCCTGCCGACGCAAACGGACATGACACGCCCGGCCGCTAAAGTGGGGTTCGTCCGATGAGCCTGAGGAGATGACGTGCGACTACTGGTCACCGGGGGTGCCGGCTTCATCGGTGCCAATTTCGTTCATCAGACGGTGGCGACGCGTCCCGACGTGGAAGTCACGGTTCTCGACGCTCTGACCTACGCCGGAAATCGCCAGTCCCTGGCGTCCGTCGAGGACCGGATCACGTTTGTCCACGGCGACGTGGCCGACGAGTCGCTGGTCGACGATCTTGTCTCGCGCTCCGACGCAGTCGTGCACTTCGCGGCCGAAAGCCACAACGACAATTCCCTCGCCGACCCCGAACCGTTTTTGCGCACCAACGTCATGGGAACCTTCTCGCTCCTGCAGGCAGTGCGTTCGCACGGGGTCCGTTATCACCACATTTCGACCGACGAGGTGTACGGCGACCTCGAACTGGATGATCCGGCGAAGTTCACGGAGACGACACCGTACAACCCGTCGAGCCCGTACTCCGCGTCCAAGGCGTCGAGTGATCTGTTCGTGCGCGCCTGGGTGCGCTCGTTCGGGATCGCGGCGACCATCTCGAACTGCTCCAACAATTACGGCCCGTACCAGCATGTGGAGAAGTTCATCCCACGCCAGATCACCAATCTGCTCGACGGAGTGCGTCCACGGTTGTACGGGGAAGGCCGCAACGTCCGCGACTGGATTCACGTCGAGGACCACAACCGCGCCGTCTGGGACATTCTGGACCGCGGAAAGTCCGGCGAGACTTATCTGATCGGCGCCGACGGTGAAACCGACAACCGGACGGTGATTGCGGCTCTGCTCGAAATTTTCGGACGCAAGCCGGACGATTTCGACTTCGTCACCGACCGCCCTGGTCACGATCTGCGGTATGCGATCGATTCGACGCGACTGCAGCAGGAGCTCGGGTGGAAGCCGCAGTACCGCGATTTTCGAAGCGGACTGGAAGCCACCGTCGAGTGGTATCGCGACAACGAGCAGTGGTGGCGTCCGCAGAAGGCCGGCGTCGAGGCAACGTATTCAGCCGGAGAATCCGTCGTCCGCTGAACCACCGGCTGCCGCGGTTGATACCCTCGAGCCCGATACGTGCTCAGATGTAGCTACATCAACAACGGTAGGGATCAGTAGATGAACGAGGCCTCCGCGGATACGCCGGTCGCAAATGACACGGCTGTGCTTGACGAGGTAATGGTCGAGCATCCACACGGGGATCGTTTTCTGGTCCAGCGTGGCATCTTCCGATCGATGTCCCCCAAGGTGCCAGAGGCAATGTATGTGGTTACCAAGGGTGATGCGCTCGTCGATCGGCATTCTCTGACATTGGGCGAAGCGGCGACCGCGAGCACCAACACGTATTTCGGACGATTTGCTGCCAGTTTCTGGCAGCGGTGGACGCCTGTGAGTTCGGTGCGGATTCAGCTGAGCTACGTCGGCGACGGCGGGCTCGACGTCAGCCTGCGTGCATCGGATGTGCGCGGACGCAAGAGGACGATTTCACTTCACTCGGTCGCCGGATCGGGTGAACTCTCGATCGATGCCCCACTCGCTCATTTCGTCGACGGCGGGGCGATGTGGTTGGAATTCGTCGCGACCAAAGGTTCCGTTGTCGTTTCCGGCGTGTCATGGACTGTCTCGGCCCCAGAGTTCATACGCCCGGCGGCTGTTGTCATCTGCACTTTCAATCGCGCCGACGACTGTGTCGAAACCGTTGCGACCATGGCGTCCGATGCGGGTGCGATGACCGGTATCGACGCCGTCTGTGTGGTCGATCAGGGCACAGATCAGGTTCAATCCAGGGATCGTTTCAAGACTGTCGCGCACGATCTCGGCAAGAAGTTGATCTATCTGACGCAGCCGAATCTTGGTGGCGCGGGTGGTTTCTCGCGTGGAATGCTCGAAATCACTTCCTCGTCAGGTTCTGAGCACGCCAACGTCATCCTCATGGACGACGACATTCTTTGCGAGCCCGAATCGGTGCTCAGGATGAATGCATTCGCAAATATGACGGTCGAGCCGGCAATCGTCGGGGCGCAGATGTTGTCACTGAACAATCCGACGATGTTGCATGTCAGTGCGGAGCGAGAGGTTCTCGACGAGCTCAAGGCCGGGGTCCTGACTCCTGGCGCGATGATGGGCGTCGACCTGTTGAAGAAGAAGCAGGAGATGCGCTTCGATGCGGGCTGGAATGGTTGGTGGACTTGCCTGTTGCCGGCCGAGATCATCTCCGAGCTGGGCTTGCCGATACCGCTTTTCTTCCAGTGGGATGACATCGAGTACGGAATCCGAGCGCGCTTCGCCGGCCACCCGACGATAACTCTGCCCAATGCCGGTGTCTGGCACGCGGATTTCCATCTGAAGGATTACGACGACTGGTCCCGGTACTTCAGCATTCGAAATGGGTTGATCGTTTCTTCGATCTACGGCCCGTTCGACGGTAAGGTGATCTCGAAGTTCTTGTTACGCAAGATTACTCAGCTCATTGTAGGAATGCAGTACGGGTTGGCGGCAACATTCGTCAAGGCGGCTGAGGATTTCCTGCAGGGGCCTGACTTCCTCAACGACGGCGGGCAATCTGCTCTTGTCGACGTTCGTGCTCTACGTGACGAATACCCTGAAACGAAAATGCAGCCGGCCTCGGCAGTCGGTGCGGAGTCCGATCCACATACGCAGATGACCGTGTGGGAGTTCGAGCCCGACGAGAACCGCGAGGGTCTGGTGCTTCTCAAGCGCGTAGTTCAACAGTGGACTGGGCGTGTCGACCGTCGACCGGTAACGGTTCCTGCGATCTTCGGCGACTGGTGGCATGTGTCGTTGTTCGAAAATGCCGCTGTCACGGACGCGTCGCAGAACGGCGTCCGCGTCCGTCGGCGCAACAAGAAGCAGGCTACCGAGTTGGCCAAGCGCGCGGCCAAAGTCTGTTGGGAGCTGCGTAAGCGCGCACCTGAGATGAAGAAGGCGTACTCGGACGCCATGCCGCGCCTCACGAGCGCCGAGAACTGGACGCGCTTGTACGGAAACAAGATCGGATAGCTTGTGGCCCTCCCGCTGGGGCAGAGATTGGCCCAGTGGCGCTTGCCGGCTCTACTGGGGCTCGCGGCTACCGTCGTGGGTGTCGCGTGGTCCGGTCGTCCGTCGTTCTGGTGGGACGAAGCGGCGACGGTCTCGATGGCGGACCGATCGCTTCGTTCGACGCTGGCAACCCTCGGACACGTGGATGCGGTCCATGGGCTCTATTACGTGCTGCTCCACTGGTGGTTTCAGGTTTTCGGGGTATCGGAATTCTCTGCGCGAGCGCCGAGTGCGCTGGCAGTCGGAATCGCGACGGCAGCGTTGGTAGCGCTGGCGCGGATGTTCGGGGGTACCAGACTCGGCGTTATCGTCGGCGTCACTTTCATGGTGCTTCCCCGAGTTACCTGGGCAGCCACCGAGGCACGCTCGTATGCAATGGTGTTGGCATTGTCCACGGTCACAATGCTGGTGCTCGTGTGTTCGCTGCGAACGTCGAAGCGCGCGTGGTGGATCCTGTACGGCGTGTTGGCAGCTGTCTCTGTAGCACTGTTTCTCTACAGCGCCGTGCTGCTGCTGGTACACGCTGTCATCGTGGTGTTCGGGGCCAAGGTGATTCCGGACGCCGATTCGAAGCGGAATCGTTTCAACGGGTTGTGCTTTGTCGGTGCTTCCGCGTCCGCGGTCCTGCTTGTGTCCCCGCTGATCGCCCTGTCGCTCGGACAATCGAGGCAAGTCAGTTGGATACCACCGTTGGATCGGCATATTTTCACGACGATCGCCGTTGACCAATGGTTCCTTTCGAGTCCGTTGTTTGCTGTCGTGGCGGGGATCATCGTGCTCTCAGGGATTGCGGGCTATTTCTTCGCACCCAGTCGGTGGACTGTCGGGGATCGCAGTGCGTCGACTGTCGCACTGGTGTGGATTCTGGTCCCGATGGCGCTGTTTCTCGTGTATTCGGTCGTCCTGGGAAACATCTACGTCGATCGGTACGTCATATTCACTGCGCCCGGTGTGGCCTTGCTGCTGGGTGTCATGATCAGCCGCCTGACGTCGAGCTGGGTCCTGGCCTCGGCGGCGGTGATACTTCTTGCTACGGCGTCTCTACCTGCATACGTCAGCCAGCGAGAGCCGTGGGGAAAATCGGGTGGGATGGACTACAGTACGGCTGCGGATTTTCTGAAAGCCAATGGGAATGCGGGCGATTGCGTCGCGTTCCAGCCGGTGGTGTCCTGGGCGCCGAGTTCGTTGCATGCTGTCGCCGAGGCACGGCCTGACTCGATCAAAGGTTTGCGAGATATCGGCCTCGAGCATGATGCGAACTCGATCGACGAGCTGTGGGATTCCGAATATTCAGTGGACGAGACGGCCGAGCGGGCACAGGGCTGCCAGACCGTGTGGGTCGTCACCGACGGTGAGCGTCAGAGCTATGAGGCAATACTTCATACGGCCAATGTCGTGTGGAATTTCGAGCCTTTCCATTTCATCGACACGGAACTGTTCACACAACTTTCAGTGCGAGGGTTCGTTGTCGAAACAGCGACACCGCTGCACCACTTGCAGATCGTGCAGATGGTTCCTTCCACACGCAGGTGACTATACCCAGTACGCGACGCGTGAACGGTAGTTGCGCATGGCCAGAAGTGCCAGGCCCCACCCCACGACGGTGACGGCGAGCACGATGACCCAGTGGTACAGCTGCTGGTCCCCGCCGAGGAGTGGCGTTCGCACGATGTCGAGGAAGTGATACAGGGGATTGAGCTCCGCGATTCGTGCTCGTTCAGCGTTGGCTGTTCCTTGCAGTGACTTCTCGGTCCAAATGATGGGAGTCATGAAGAACAAGAGTTGAACGACGCTCGCGAGCAACGGACCGATGTCACGGTACCGAGTGGAGAGGATGCCGAAAACCAGGGAAACCCACACTGCGTTGATCGCGATCAACGCCAAAGCAGGAATGAACGAAAGATCCGTCCAGGAAAGCTGTTTCGGGAACACGATCAAAATGACGATGTAGATCACGAAGTTGTGGGCGAAGAGAATCAACTGGCGCCAGACCAGCCGATACACGTGAACGCTCAACGGCGTGGGTAGCTGTTTGATCAGTCCCTCGTTGGAAATGAAGACTTCGGCGCCCTCGAGGATGGCACCGGAGATCATGTTCCACACGATGAAGCCAAGAGTGACGTACGGGAGGAATTCCGCGACGTCCAGATTGAACAATGACGAGTAGAGGATGCCCATCGCGACTGCAGTGGTGCCAGTGGCGATCGTGATCCAGAACGGTCCGAGGATGGATCGTCGGTAGCGCTGCTTGATGTCCTGCCACCCGAGATGGAACCACAGTTCTCGATGGCCGAGACCCTCGCGCAGATCCTGGATTGCTCGGGCGAACGTGCGGGACGCCGGCGCTATGGGGGCCTTGTCGGCAAGGGTTGGGGCAGACACAGCCGCCAAGCCTACTCGGTCGCCGAGCGGGCTCGATCAGATGCGAGAGAAGCGTTCGGATCTACCCAGCTTGCGTAACCTCATCCACTCGCGCAGCCCGGAGACGTCACGCCTGGTGATGAGGAAGTACCAACCGAATCGCACCCATTCCTGTGGAAGGAGCCGTCGCATCCCGGGTTGCGAGAGTAAATAGCCACGGTTGCGATAGGTGTAGAAACGCTTGGTCTCGTTGTCCGGGTACTGCGTGTGCATACGGCCGCCGAGAATGGGTTTGAATTCGTCGGCGCCGTCGGGGTGCAGGTACGCAGTCTGTAGGCATGTGCCGAACCGAAGTCCGGAACGGATCAGTCGGCGATGGACCTCCACCTCGTCGCCACGGACGAAGAGCCGCAAATCGGGAACGCCAACGGTCTCGATCGCTTCCGCGGTGAACAGCGCACCGTTGAAGAGGGACGCGATTCCCGGGAGAAGATCACCTTCACCCAGCTCGCTACGTCGTCGACGCCATTCGACCCCACGGCGTAGCGGGAAGGCCAGCTTGTCAGGTTCGGAGATGTCGCACACGACGGGAGATACTTCCGCCAGGTTGTGACGAATTGCGCAATCGAGAAGCGTCGAAAGTACCTCGGGCCCCTCGGGGCGGCCGTCGTCGTCGGCAAGCCAGACTCGGTCTGCACCGAGCGACAATGCCAGCAACATTCCGAGGGCGAAACCACCGGCGCCGCCGAGATTGTGTGCCGACCCTATGTACGTGGTGGGGATCGAGCAGTCGTCCACGAGCGCGCGGACATCGGATTCGTCGGCATTGTCGACGACGACGAGATGGTCGAGTGGGCGCGTCTGGGTTGTGAGTACTTTCAGGGACGAAGCGAGAAGTTCACGACGCCGATGGGTGACAACGACGCCGATTATCCGCTCAGGCATCGTCCGAGCTCGCTTCAGCAATCGCCGATGCCGCGGCGTCTTCGCGTTCCATTTCGCGAATCACATGAGCGACGTGGTCGCCGGCATCGTTGCCCTCGTACGCGCGGACGATTTCTTCGATTCCCCCGGACTGTCTGACAGTTCCGTGATCGATCCACATCGCGCGGTCGCACAGTTGCGCCAGAAATTCGTTCGAGTGGCTCGCGAAAACCAAGATTCCAGATCGTTTGACGAGGTCTTGGAGACGGGTTCGCGCCTTCTTCATGAATTCTGCGTCGACGGCACCGATGCCTTCGTCGAGGAGCAGGATCTCCGGATCGATGCTGGTCACCACACCGAGTGCCACTCGGACCCGCATTCCGGTCGAGTAGGTGCGAAGCGGCATCGAGAGGTAGTCGCCCAACTCGGTGAAGTCTGCGATCTCATCCATTTTCGCGAGCATCTGCTTACGGGTCATTCCGAGGAACATTCCGCGGATGATGATGTTCTCGTATCCCGAGATCTCGGGATCCATACCCACCCCAAGATCGAAGACAGGGGCTACGCGGCCACGAATTGCGGCTGATCCGCGAGTCGGCTCGTAGATCCCGGACAACAGTCGGAGCAATGTGGATTTGCCTGCACCGTTGTGGCCGACGAGTCCGATTCGGTCGCCCTCCTTCAGGGACAACGTCACGTCCCGCAAAGCTTCGACGACAACGACGTCGGAATCGTTTCGTCCGATTGCGCCACCTGCACGACCGAGGAACGCCTTTTTCAGCGAACGCGATTTCGCGTCGAAGATCGGGAAGTCGACACACGCTCCGCGTGTTTCGATGCTGACGTTCTCGGTCATTCTGCTCCTTGCATCCGGTGGAGCGCCTGGTTGGGCGGGCTCCCCGGTTCGGCGTCGCCGGGATTGAATCCGCTCAGTTCGCGGAGTCGGGCACGAGCACCGAGCCTACCGGGGCGCAACACCGTGAAGACTTCAGCTGGGGACGCAGCGCTGCTCGTTACAGATACTGGCCGGTTCCCGGGCTCTGTTGGTCCGGATGCGCAGGCGAATGCGGAGCCCCGATGCTCATGCCGGGAGGCAGTGCACCCTGCCGCATTTGTTCGAGCTGAGCGCGCGCTGCCATCTGCTGCGCGAACAGTGCGGTTTGAATTCCGTGGAACAGTCCTTCGAGCCAGCCGACGAGTTGGGCCTGCGCGATTCGCAGTTCGGCGTCGGAGGGAATGGAGTCGTCGGTGAACGGGAGGCTCAGTCGCTCGAGTTCTTCACGGAGTTCGGGTGCCAGGCCCTGTTCCAGTTCTCGGATGGACGAGGTGTGGATGTCCTTGAGGCGTTTGCGGCTGGCGTCGTCGAGCGGCGCGGCGCGCACTTCTTCCAACAGTTGTTTGATCATCGTGCCGATTCGCATGACCTTCGCCGGCTGCTCGACCATCTCGGCGACGGACTCGGCTTCGGATTCCGCGCCTTCGGTGGTGCCAGATGTGGAGGCCTCTGCCTCGGCCGCCGGCATCGCGACGGGTCGACCGTCGGGTCCGATAACGAGTACCTGCTCTTTGTCGGGGTTCGTCATGCTTCCATCTTGTCGTGTGTGGGCGACAAACGCCGCGTAACCCCCAAAAAGTTAGCTACCGAATAACTGTACTGACGGGTAATTGGGTGACTGCCTTCGACTAAGCGGGCGTCTGCACCTAGAGTGTCGAGCATGGCTTACGACGTTGCCCGCGTACGGGGGTTGATTCCCTCACTCGGTGACGGCTGGATCCACCTCGATCCGCAGGCCGGAATGCAGATCCCGGACGCCGTCTCGCGGACGGTCTCCACCGCGTTCCGTGCCTCTGCATCTTCTTCCTCCGGTCGCCACGTCTCGAACCGTCGTAGTGCTGCCATTCTCGAGAGTGCGCGCACCGCGGTCGCGGATCTGGTCGGCGGAGATCCTGCGGGAGTCGTTCTCGGATCAGACCGAGCGGTGTTGTTGGCTTGGCTCGCCGAGTCGCTCAGTTCGCGGTTGGGCCTCGGAACCGGTCTCGTACTCTCGCGCCTCGACGAAGAGGCGAACGTCGCGCCCTGGCTTCGTGTGGCCAGTCGCTACGGCGCTCAGGTGCGATGGGCAGAGGTCGAAATCGAAACGTGTGAGCTCCCGAGTTGGCAGTTCAACGATCTCATCACCTCGACCACTCGATTGGTGGCCTTGACGGCCGCATCACCGGTCGTCGGTTCGGCTCCGAACGTCCGCGCCGCAGCTGATCGTCTGCACGAATTCGGCGGACTGATGGTGGTCGACGCCGTCGGTGCAGCGCCATATGCGCATGTGGACATGGCTGATCTCGGGGCGGACATCGTTGCCGTCAGCGCGCCGTCGTGGGGCGGTCCGCAGGTGGGCGCACTCGTCTTCCGCGATCCCGGACTGCTCGACCGAATTCCGGCCGTGTCGCTCAACCCGTACGCGCGTGGCGCCGAGCGACTCGAGGTGGGCGGTCATCAGTTCGCGCTGCTGTCCGGTCTCACGTCGTCGATCGATTTCCTGGCGGGCTTGGACGAATCGGCAACGGGAACCAGGCGTGAGCGCCTCGAAACCTCGATCAGCTCGCTGCAGGACTACCAGGACGGTCTGTTCGATCACCTCATGCGTTCTCTCGCAGCCCTGCCCAACGTGATGGTGATCGGCGGCGCACCCACGCGGGTGCCGACGCTCAGTTTCACACTCGAGGGGATGGCGGCAGACAAGGTCGCGGCGCACCTGGCCGACAAGCGCATCGCGACGGTCAGCGGTACGCATGGTGGTTCCAGGCTGCTCGACGCCCTCGGTGTCAACGACGAAGGCGGCGCGGTCACCGTCGGCCTTGCGCCGTATACGACGCGGTACGAGATCAATCAGCTGGTCGCCGAACTCGGCGCCCTGGGCTGATCGATCCCGCTCGGCTCACTTCACGGTGAGGATGACCTTGCCTACGGTTTCCGGCGAATCCAGCAACTGATGGGCTAATGGCGCCTCGGTGATCGGAAGTTCGGTCGACACGATCGGTTGAACCGATCCATCGGCGATCAACGGCCACAACTTCGCACGGACGTCGGCGACGATGTCCGCTTTACCGCCTGGGCCGGTGAGCGGACGCCCGCGCAGGCCCGTCGACGTGATGTTTCCGCGCTTTCCCATCAGCTTGGCGATGTCGACTTCGCCCTTGCGGCCACCCTGCATTCCGATGATCACGACGTGGCCGTCCATGGCGAGTGCGTCGACGTTGCGCCCGAGGTACGACGCTCCCATGTTGTCCAGAACCACATCGGCGCCGTGGTTGTCGGTGGCTTCGGCGAGTGATGCTACGAAGTCGCTGTCGCGATAGTTGATGAGAATATCCGCGCCCAATTCGCGGCAGCGGTTCAATTTGTCCTCCGAACCCGCGGTAACTGCGACGCGGGCGCCGAGGGCTTTGCCGACCTGGATGGCGTGGGTGCCGATTCCGCCGCCACCGCCATGGACGAGTAGTACCTGTCCGCGTCGTAGGCCGCCGCGCATCACGACGTTCGACCACACCGTGCACGCAACTTCCGGCAGAGACGCTGCGACACGGAGATCGACGCCAGCGGGAACGGGGAGAAGTTGTGTTGCCGGGACCGCAACCTTCTCGGCATAGCCACCGCCGGCCAGCAGTGCGCAGACTTCGTCGCCGACGGACCAACCGGTGACGTCTTCGCCGAGTTCGGTGATCACACCCGAGCATTCGAGGCCGAGAATGTCACTCGCGCCGGGCGGCGGCGGGTAGAAGCCTTGACGTTGGAGCAGGTCGGCGCGGTTGACTGCGGTCGCGGCGACCTCGACGAGTACGTGCCCGCGAGGTAGTTCAGGATCGGGCTGCTGCGCCCATTTCATGACCTCGGGACCGCCGGGCTGATCGATCGTTATGGCGTACATGGATACGACGCTAGCGAATCTCCCCGCTGACGGGTGTTTTGCCGCTACCGTCGCGGACGTGACTTACTTCGGGAACATGCAGAACGAGATTTATCTGACGGGACTGAGCGGCGCGAAGCCGGCTTTGCCGATGACTGCGGCAGGCTTGGAAGATGCCGCGCGCGAGCAACTCTCACCGGAGGCCTTCGGGTACATCGCAGGTAGCGCGTCGACCGAACGAACCGCGGTGTCGAATCTGCGGGCGTTCGACAAGCATGCGATCGTGCCGCGGATGTTGCGGGGGACTGCGGCGCCCGACGCGCGTGATCTGAGCGTCGAGGTGTTGGGGACGCGGTTGGCTGCACCGATCCTGACGGCTCCGGTGGGCGTGCTCGGCTTGGTCCACGACGACGCCGAGGTTGCGGTCGGTTCGGTCACTGCCGAGTTGGGGATCGGATCGATTCTCTCGACGGCGGCATCCTCGACCATCGAAGACGTAGCGGCGGCCTCCGGCGAGAACTGGTGGTACCAGCTGTACTGGCCGGCCGACGACGAACTTGCGGAGTCGTTTGTCCGCCGAGCGGAGACGGCGGGCGCGAAGGCTATCGTCCTGACTGCCGACACTCCCGGTATGGGTTGGCGTCCAAGGGATCTCGAGCTCGGCCACCTTCCGTTCCTGCAGGCGAAGGGTATTGCCAACTATCTGTCGGATCCGGTGTTCCGCGCCAAACTGGCGACGCCGCCCGAGGAGAGCGCAGAAGCGCTGCAGATCGCGGTTCTCACGTGGGTGTCGTTGTTCGGTAACCATGCGGTGCGGATCGCGGATATCGCGAAACTTCGCCAGTGGACGACACTTCCGATCGCAGTGAAGGGAATTGTCCATCCCGACGACGCACGTGAGGCCGTCGCGGCCGGCGCCAACGGCATCGTCGTGAGCAACCATGGTGGGCGTCAGGTCGACGGGTCGATTTCGGCACTCGACGCTCTCGGTCCCGTCGCTGATGCGGTGGGGCATGAGGTGGACATCCTGATGGACTCCGGAATTCGTTGTGGCGCAGACGTAATCAAGGCTCTGGCCTTGGGTGCCGACGCAGTGCTGTACGGGCGGCCGTGGGTGTACGGGTTGGGATTGGCCGGAGCGGACGGAGTGCGTCATGCATTGCGCAGTCTCCTGGCCGACCTGGATCTCACTATGGGACTGGCGGGGCTGGCATCGGTTGCCGAAATCGACCGTTCGATCCTGATGTCCAATTCGTGACTTTAGGGTGAGTCTTACTGTGACGGGCGGACACAGGTCTAAACTTGGAACCTGTGACAGCTGAAGCGACAACCGAGGAGACATCGCAGGCGGCGCACGGTGAGACACCGTGGCTGACGCCATGCGAGATGCGTGCATGGCGCGGCTACATGGACGGTAATCAGCGCCTCATGGAGGTTCTCAACCGCGAACTGCAGGATTCACACGACCTGTCGTTGGCCGATTACCGCATTTTGGTCATGCTCTCGGAGTCAGCTGACGGGTCGTTGCGGATGAGTGACCTGGCAGACGGCGTGCTGTCTTCGCGGAGTCGCCTCACGCACCAGATCAGGCGGATGGAATCTCAGGGCATCGTCGTGCGAGACACCTGCGTCGAAGATGGTCGCGGCGTGCTCGCGCGGATCACGGAAGAGGGTAGGCGTCGCCTCGCCGAGGCAGCGCCTACTCACGTGGCCGGGGTGCGGAACAATCTGGTCGATCTGCTGACTCCCCAGGAACTGGACGTGCTGGCAGACGTCTTCGAGAAGGTCGACAAAGCCATCGGCGAGCGCTGACTTCTGGAGCCGTTTTCGCGGTCCGTGGGAACACCCGATAGGATCGCCCACGGAAGCGTGGCAGAGCGGCCGAATGCACTCGCCTTGAAAGCGAGCGTGGCGTTAAACCCACCGGGGGTTCAAATCCCTCCGCTTCCGCCAAATGTTCGTTGTTCAAACCCAGCCCGCGCGAAAGCGTGGGCTGGGTTTTTTCGTGCCCTACGAAGCGCAGGAGCGTCGAGGAGTCGGATGTGTAGCAATCTTTGCCGCCCTGGGGTCGCCGGGTGAAGCAATGGCTTCGCCACTTCGGTGCTACGTCCGATGTTGCGGCAATCTGCCGGTTCTCGTTGTGCTGTGGTGAACGATCAGCCATTGCGGCGCTCGGCGACGAGAGTTCCAGGTGATCGCATCGTGCGGCTGGTGGTCAATTCGATTCCCTCCTTGGCTAGATGGGCTCGTGGTTTACGCGGCCTCCTTGCGCTTGGTGTCCGAATGAGCTGCGCGCCACAAATTAACTGTTGACCGTTCAATAAGTTTGCGTGGCCATATCGCCAGAGACCACGTTGCATTCAATCTGCTGAAATGCTCCGGATCGTGCCTTGTTTGCACGTTTGCTCGACTGTCACCAATGGGCGGATGGTCCAAGTTTGGTGTCGTTCGCCACATTGGGACCTAAGTCCCATTCCCTGCTCTGAGCCCTGTCGATATGTATCTGTTACCGGAAGTTCACCGCAAGTCTCCGATAGTTGGTCGCGGGAGCCTGTTGATAAAACGGAACGCTTGGTACTGTCCGGTAACTTGCATTTAGTTAGTGTTCAGCTACCGAATTGGTTGCTGGTCCGCGACGTAGGAGTTGCTCATGGCAACCGAATTGAAAGCACGAACATCTCGCCGTTGATCGAGGGCCGCGGTAGGGCTCGCGGCGTGTGCGGTTGCCGCGCTGTCGTCGGGTGTGGTCTTCGCAGGGAGCGCATCGGCAACGCCGATGGCGTTGGCGGACAAGTTCGCGAGCACTGTCACCGATGACGGTTGGTCGTTGGATCTTGTCGCCACGAAACTGTCGGCGAACCCGGTGCCGAATCTGGCGACGACGGCGTTCACTCGTGAGGGGTTCGTGTCGGCGAAGGTGACCGGCACGATCGGTGGTGCGGGCGATTCGGCGGTGAAGACCGGTTATGTCGAGCAGGGGTTGCAGATCGGCTGCCAGATCGATGTTTCCTCCGGACTTGGCTTGGGGCTCGGTTTTTCGCTCGGCCCGTCTGTCGGTGTGAGTATTTCGGGTGTCCCGTCGGCGAACGTGGGTGTGAATGCGTCGGTGAATCCGAGTATTCAGTCGACGATTGCGCCGGGCACGATCACGACGATTCCGTTGGGGAAGAAGGATCTCGAGTCGTCGAAGGCGTCGATCACGGCAGAGAACGTGCACGTGAAGGTTGATGCGTGCATGGGGCCGGTGACGATCCGCTCGTACGCACAACTCTCGGTGTCGACGGCGACGTCCGACAACACGTTGTTCGTGTACTCCGATCCCACCTGGCTCTGACCCACGCAGCCGTCGTCAGCGCTGCATTCTCAACCCACTCTGCGCAGGCCACCATGCCCTCGCACACCCCGTCACACGAGGCCCGAGTCACGGGTTTGCCCATCAATCAGCATCACAGGAGAAGTTCATGAAGATTCGTACCTTGGCCACAGCCGGAGCGCTTACCGCAGGTATCGCCCTCGTCGGTGTTATCGGCGGGGGCGTGGCATCGGCTGCTACCCCGATCGTGCAGCCGGAGCAGGGTCGGATCGGGCTTTCGCTCTCGAATGCGGAGACCGCAGCACTGGCGGCGAGCCCGATCCCCGATGCAATCGCGAACATTGTTCCCGGCTCGCAACGTTGGGTTGGCCGGGCTCCGGGTTCGGTCATCACCAACGTCGATGGCAGGGCAAGCGCCCCCGATCGGGTCGTGATCGCCGAAGCTGCGGCGCATCCGGGTGGCTACGTCAACATCTACGTGTCCGACCCGAACAACCCCGTCACCGGGGGCTACATCGTGCAGACCTACCAGCACTGGAACTGAACTAGGGCCGGTAACTCCGGACCCTGACTGCTGCCGCCGATCTCGTTGTTTCACTTCACCTATCCGCCGTTTGGAGTTTCTGTCATGACCATCCGCAACGCTGAACACGCTCGGTCCCGCCCGATGACGGAGCCGCCGGCCACAGTGCACAGTGGTCAAAGTGCGGACGTCGACGACTGGGACCCCGCCAGTGAGCTGAGCGAAACCTCGAAGGCCATGATCGCCACCGTCTTCGGTCTCGCATTGTTGATTGCAGCGTTCGCGGTGATCGGACGTCTCGGGGGCTGGGCCGCTGACTATGGGACGATTCTGGTGTATCTGGCGTTCTTTCTGTGGATGTCGATCGCGGGCCGGGTGTTCTGGTGGGGCGCGGACAAGCTCATCGCCGAGGCGCGGAAGAAGTCGAACACGGGTGATCGCCGGTGAAGTCCGTGCTGAAGCTGCGCAGGTCCATCGCGGGAGTACTTGCTGCCGGAGCGCTCATGATCGGCGTGGCCGGAGCCGTCGGTGCGGGAATCGCACTGACCGCCTCACCCGCAACTGCGGGACCAGCGGAGGACTGCGCGGCTGTGCGGGCACGTGATCATCAGATCTACCTGAACCTGATCGCGTCACTGCCACCCGGTGCCCCCATCCCGCCCGAGTACATCAACCCATGCCTGACGGCACCATCCACGACAGCGACCGTCGCCCCGACGACCACCGTCGGGTTGCCCGGTGCGCAGGCTCCGGGCGGCGGCCCGAACGTCGGCGCGAACGCTCCGACGAACTTCCCTTCCTACAACGGCACCCCCATCGTCCCCGTCCCCGGCGCCGCGCTGCCTGGACAGCCGAATACGCCGACAGCGCCAAGTATCGACAACCCTGCAGGAGTCCCGGTTCCGACGACCACCAGCGGACCCGCCCCGACCACCCCGCAGCCCGCTGGATCGACCGCACCCACAGCGGTCCCCGATCGTGGTCCCGGACCTGTTCCCTCTGGAACACCGAAGACTGTTCCCGGACAGTCGGAATCGAATCCCACAGTCACGCCCTCGGGACTCAGCGACGACGACGGGCGCGATCGTTACCTCGAACTCGTGTTGGTCGGTGCCGCCGCATTCACAGCCGGCGGGATCGGAGTACGTGGGCGTCGTTCACCGTTCGGCCCACGCATACCGTTGGGTGGGCGTACGCCGGAATCGATCCTCTCCCAGACAGTCGGTACCCTCGCGTCACCGCTGATGCAGTACGCCAAGGGTGGCCAGTCGAAGATCACGGTCACCGAACCGGGCGGGGGACGTCGTACGTTCTTCCTCATCCATGACGCGACGTCCTCACACGAAGCGGAAATCCCCGTCGACGTCCCGCCCGGCGGGCATATGAGCGTTAATCCGGACGGCTCAGTCACCGTCTTCGACGCGGACGGAAACCCGGTCTCGGTCGTGGCAGCTCCGTGGGCGTACGACGCCAACGGCAATCCTGTTCCCACCGACTACGAAGTTCGCGACGGCCGCCTGATTCAGACGGTGTACGCCGACGAAGCGACCGCGTACCCGATTTTGGCTGATCCGCCGGAAAAGAAGGCGAAAGCACCCACCTCTGTCGCTTCGAAACAAGTCCAGAAAAATACGAACACCGCCGCACCCAAGCCGAATTCGATGACCTCGCGCACAAGTCCGCAGAAACCGCAGAACAGTGGAAACACGAACTCGGGCAACACTTCCGGAGCCACGAACAGCGGCACCACCGCTGGTAAGTACGCCGGGACCACCACCCAAGGCTCCGCTCCGGTCACGAAACCTGCATCTCCCAATCAGTCACCGCGCACCACCACCAAACCTGGACCGAAGCCCGCGCCGACCTCTCAGGAACAAGCAACGAACCAACTCGCCCAAGCACACGGCGAAGTCCCTCCGGTTGCACCTTCGAAACCCGCGCAACCAAATCAGTCGCCACGCACCACAACCAGTCCGGGCCCCAAACCCACTGTCAGTCCACGTCAACACGCTGCGAACCAGCTTGCCGAAGCGCACGGGGACGTGCCTGCCGGGTTCACCGGCAATGTGCCGATCCCGCCAGATCCGAACGCGCCCGACGACCGATCGTTCCCGCAAAAAGTATGGGACACCGCGTGGGGTGTCGGGGAAAGTGCCGTCGACACAACAGTCGATAGCGTCGGAACGCTCGGAGATGCGTGGCGAAACTTCCTCGTAGTCCCCGTGCACGATGCCGCCGTCGATCCGTTCGGCTTCAATCGCGGCCAACGAGCACAACCTTCACCCGAGCATTCTCCGGCTGAGATCGCTGCCGCAGCAGCAAATATCGTCTCCCTCATTCCGATCGTAGGCACAGGAGGCAGAGTCGGCGGAGCTGCCGTGCAAGAAGCGGTGGAGGCTGTTCTGCGGCGCGGCGGAACCGCCGCAGACGCCGAAGCCGCAGGTCGCAGGGCAGCCGCCACCGCCGGTGAGGCCGGGAATAGAGCCCCTAGCGATCCGACTATTCCCGTCGGAGACAGACCGGCCTCGACGCCTGTGGGTGGGCGCGGAGATCGCGAAATAAATGTAAAGCCCGGAACCAATCGTCCTGGAATAGTCAACGGTCGTGAATATACGGGGCATGCGTTCGACCGAATGCAAGAGCGCGGCATACTCCCATCCCTGGTTGAACAGGCCATTCGTGAAGGGGTGGCGACCCCGAGCAGAGGAAACACGACCGTGATCTATGATTCGATAAACAACCTATCAGTTATCATCAATGAAACGGGCAGAGTTGTGACCACCTCATTTGGCAATTTATCGGGAAAGTGAAAAACATGACGGATCAATCAATTTACCGCCTGGAAGCTGAGCAGGTTAATCGCGATTATTGTGACGGAAAAATATCCTTGCATGCGCTAGTTGAAATATTCGAGAGGTACGTCAGAGAACGCGAATCGGAGCGTGCATCAGATTCCGAAACCCTGAGGGGGGCCTGGGGTCAAATTGAAATAATGAATGCAATTAACCAGGATGATCCTTCGAATTCGAGCAAAAATGAGTCGGAGGTGCGAGAAGTTATTCAAGAATTCTTGGACTTGCTTCCGTAGTCTCTTTTCTCGGTCCAGGGGCGACTAATCAAGGCAGGCTTTGACTCACTTGCGCGACCAGTGTCATGTCAAGTGACACTGGCCAGCAGTTGCTTATTGTGATGTGGGAGCAGATTAGGATTCGCAGGCTGACGGTTCAGACGTCTTCGCCTTCGAGGGTGGCCATCCATTTGCCCTGATCGCCGATCACGACTACCTCGCCTACCGCATCCCAGAGGAACACAACCACATCCTGATGATTCCAGGTAAAACCGACTACCTGTACAGCAGCGTCCAGCAGAAGAGTCCTGTGCACCGACAACACACCGTTCCTCAAGCGGAATCGGCACCATGACCACCTTTTATGCAATTTGTGCGATCACCACAGGGGCTGTGGCGTTGATCGCATCCACGCCCTACGTGATGTACCGCAGTCATGCGAGAACGATCTACTGGAGTTCGTCGATCCTGACCATCGTTTTCGGTTGGCTCACCGCTCCTCAGCGGTCGATTCTCGGACCTGTCCTTTTGTGCGGTTTCGCTGCTGTGTTCGTGGCGTGGTGGTGGACCCCCTTCCTCACGCGAAGGCATCCCACCGGATTCAACGATGTTTTCGGTGCTTGGCTGACACGGGCGCTCTACCGCGAGCAGAAGGATGCACCTCCGGTAAACAGGTACGACAAACTGCACTACAAAGACACTGACCGCCAAGCACGAGATACCGATTCTGACGGAAATCAGGTCAACACCTGAGCCGGCGCGTAGAGCGCTTTGACGTGATGTCCTCAATACCACCCTCGCGCGTACCCGAACAGCTTGTAGTGAGATGCCATGGGAAACAGTACTTTCCACATGGCGGCGTACACGCGCCCGGTTTGCGCAAGCTGTACAGCAACCAGGATGATCGATGGCTCGAAACTGCTCTTCGCGCAGCCCAATTCAGTAGCTGTCAACGCCATCGCGAGCGGTAGTCCTCTTCCCCTAGTCTCTGCAGCTCATCCCATTTTTTTCGAGCATCCGCCGCGAATTGGACGTAAAGCCAGGAACCAATCCTCCGGGAGTGGTCAACGGTCGCGAATACACTGGGCATGCGTTTGATCGAATGCAGCGGCGCGGCAACCTCCCCTCCCTTGTCGAACAGGCAATTCGAAATGGGGTGGCCACCCCTAGCAGCGACGCAACGATCGTATTCTATGATTCGGCAAATAACCTATCAGTCGTCGTTAACGAGGTCGGTACAGTTGTGACGACCTCATTTGGTCGGCTAAGAGGAAAGTGAAGTTGATATGACGGGAAACGGAAAATATCGCACTGAAGGCGAGCAAGTTAGTCGTGATTACAGGGAAGGTAAAATATCCTTACAAACGCTCGTCGATATATTTGAGAGTTATGTGGACGCACGTGAATCCGAAAATGCGCCCGATTTCGAGGAATTGAGGGGTGCGTGGTTTCAGATTGAAATAGTAAATGCGGTGCGGTGGGACGATCCCGCGAAGGCATCCAAAAATGAGACGGCAGTTCGAGAATTTATCCAAGAATTCTTGGAATTGCTTCCGTAGTCCTTTTTGTTCGGTCCGGGGACGATTAATCAAAGACGGTCTTGACCACCTCAGCGATGGTCCCGCGCTGCTGTTTTGCTTGCCATTCACCATGCACACGCTGAACCCTGTGGGACCGGATCCTGCTGGGAACAGCGTCACACCATTTCGCACCATGACGGCAGCACCCGTTTCACCGCGGTGGCGGTCACGATGATCGCTATCTCTTTTCGAGTCCAGCTCATTCGTTCGCCTCAGGGGTCGGTTGTGGATGCGTTATTACGCAGCGGCACAAGGAATTTCTCGCTCGAATCGGTGCCCGTTTACAGTCCTCACAAAAGTCGCCCGGGATAGCGTCGCCTGTTCAACACTCGGCGACGAACGTGGCCACGGGAAACGAAAAATGCTCCGCCCCGCCACAGGAAGAGCGAAGCATCAATTCGACGGCGGAGGGTATTACCAGTTCTGAATGAAGAAGAACTGCTGTGAACCCCTCGCCGGGTTGAGTACGCCGAGAGAAATTTCTCCACCACGGGAGGCTGCTTCGTTGGCGAACTGGTCGAGACGTCCCCAGACGACGTTGGGGCCGCTCTCGAAGCGCGATCCTGGTGCGAGGCGCACGCCGATCTGGGTGGAGTTAGTGATGCTTTCGATCGCAGCGCCGGCATTGAGCTGGCCGAACAATGCCGTCTCACCCTGGTTCAGCTGCACGCCGATGCGCCCGTTGTCGGCGATCGGAGTAACAGCTGATGCTGCGCCCGCGCCGCTGAGTGCGATGGCTGCGATACCGGCAGGTATCAATGCGGCCGCGGTAATCATCTTGCGTAGGTGCGTCATTCGGCTTCTCCCTCGTCGGTGGCCCACTCGAGTTGCGCCTCCACAGGCCACTTTGTCTGATTCTTCCGGTAACAGTCAACGCCATGTCGCAAACAATGAGCAATCCACTGGGTTGGTTTGAGATGCAGCTCACTACTGGAAATCCGTTGAAGAATAAACTGTTTCAGTGAAACTGCTGGTCGAGATCGTGAATGCCAGAGAAGCGCGCGGGCTGTCGTTACGTTTCCGTTACTGCTCGGTCTGGCTGCGAGAAGGACACGCACTCGGTCACCCAGAAACGCTGCGGCACAGGAATTGTCAGAGCAAGAACCCGCGCAGAGGGTCCTCCGCAGTTGAGCGCCACTGTCAAGCGGTCTTTCATTCTTCGAGGGCGCGCTGCTTCGGCAGTGGGCTCTCGACTGTCAGAACCGCACGGTGAATACCACGTGGCGACGCTCTCGGGCCGCGCGCTGGAAAAAGTCCGCCACTTCCTGAAGCCAGCCCCAGGCGTACCCGCGCTCGTCGGAGCCGTACTCCGGGTTGCGGTCGTCGAGTGGCATTGCGTCGTAGCGCACGCCGAACTCGGATTCGGTGACTTCCGCCAGGTACGAGGAGACTTCGGCGACCCGATCGGGTGCCAGGTAGGTGACGAGTTGGTCGTCGGTGTCGGTGTTGAGGTCTTCGTCCCCCAAGATCACGCCGTAGGCCGGCCAGTTCTCGGACACGCGCTCGTACCCCGTGCTGGAGAGGGCGCACAGGATCGGATCCCACGCCTTGTCCGTGTCGCACGAGAACTCGGATCGGCCCGTCTCCTCGATGTCCTCGACCACAGCGCCGAGTTTGTCGTCGTCGCCGCGCGCGTCCAGAAGTTCCGCTGCCACGCTGTCTGACAGCGCGAAATGCACCCCAAGTTCCATGGCGTGATGCTAACGGCCGACCTTGCCGCCGTCCCGCCGTCACTACAAGACGAATCGACTTAGGTAACGATCCTGCTCTGCCTCCGACCGAAGTTACCCATGGAGGGCCTGCTGTCATACATACTTCATCGGTGATTCCGACAAAACGGACCGGCCTTTCTGTTGTATCGCTGGTGATCCTCGTCGTCGCGGGGTTGCTGGTCGCAGCCCCTGCCAGCAGCGCCGCGCCGCCGCCTGACTGGAAATACACAATGGTGGCGTTCAGCAATGCCAGCGACCGCGACATGGATGTCTACGAGTCGGCTGACGGCACCGGCTTTCAACTCGTCCAGCAGTCGGCGTACAGGCCGCCATCTGGGCTCGTGCGTGATCCGAGCATCTTCCGGAACACGGACGGGTTGTACTACCTCACCTACACGACGGGTGGTGGGGCGAACATCGGGTTTGCACGCAGCAGCGACCGCATCAACTGGACGCCGCTGGGGAACTATCCGGTTCCGTTTTGCTGCGCCTTGATGCCCGGTACGGGAGATGGCACCGGTTCTGCGAGCCCCCCGGGCTTCTCGGGTTCGGCTGGTTTCAGCGACGGACCGTCGCTGTCACCATTCGTCACCAAGGCCTGGGCGCCTGAATGGTTTGTGGACGGCGATCGCGTCAACGTCATCCTGTCGATGTCGACCGGTGGAGGATTTGTGCCGTATCTGATGACGGCGTTGGAACCGTCGCTCCGGTTGTGGAGCCCGCCTGTTCCGCTCGCCGGGATCGGTGCGGACCACATCGACACCACCGTGGTCAAAGTCGGATCGACCTATCATGCGTTCACCAAGAACGAGACGAAGAAGGTCGTCGAGCATGCGGTCGCTCCTTCGGTGACGGGACCTTATTCGTTTGTCCCGCCAGGGAATTGGGGTTCGCTTGTCGAAGGTCCGGCCGTGGTTCAGTTGCCGAGCGGCGACTGGCGGATCTATCTTGACGCCTATACCGAAGGTAAGTATCTCTACTCCGACAGCACGGACGGGCTGAACACCTGGTCTCCTGTGCAAGAGGTTCCTGGGGTGTCCGGGACTGCACGGCATCTCGGCATCATGAGAGAACCGGCATAACTTTCGACCCCGAGTTGGTAAGGCTCTGATCAAGGACTCCGGTCTTGGTCAGAGCCTTTTCTCGTACTTGCGTACTACTTGTGTGCGTCGCCTGCGCTAATCAGTGATTGACAAGCTAACGATGCGATGCCAGTGGGTCCGACGAGTTCGCGCCGACCACGAAGTGAGTATCTCCGCGTGAGCTGTGCAGAGTTGCGCTCCCAGGCCCCGCTCGGGCGCCGTACTTCACGATTGATTGCCAAGTAATGCCTGTTGGTTTCATATTCAAGTACGCGCACTGGCTTGATGCCCGCACTTTCGGTCTCCAACTGCTCTGAGGCCCGCGAAATGCGGATTCAATTCGATTTGCCGCACTGTTTCTGAGGGATCTTCTCGTCCGTAAACGGTGACCTTGCTCATAGTAGGACCTAGGTCCTTTTCGCTGCTGATAAGCCTGTCGATATATATCTGTTACCGAAAGTTCACCCTAAATCCAAGATGGGGGAGATGGCGCGCTGGCGGGCAAACAGGACGATTGGTACCGTCCGGTAACTAATTCAGTTAGTTGTCGGCTACCGCTCTGGTTGCTGTGTCACGTGGAGGAGCAGTTCATGTCGATCGAATCGCAAAACGGCGTATCCCACCGTCGATCGAGGGCCGCGGTAGGGCTCGCGGCGTGTGCGGTTGCCGCGCTGTCGTCGGGTGTGGTCTTCGCAGGGAGCGCATCGGCAACGCCGACGGCGTTGGCGGACAAATTCGCGAGTACGGTCACCGATGACGGCTGGTCGTTGGATCTCGCCGCCACGAAACTGTCGGCGAATCCGGTGCCGAATCTGGCGACGACGGCGTTCACTCGTGAGGGGTTCGTGTCAGCGAAGGTGACCGGCACGATCGGTGGTGCGGGCGATTCGGCGGTGAAGACCGGTTATGTCGAGCAGGGATTGCAGATCGGCTGCCAGATCGATGTTTCCTCCGGACTTGGCTTGGGGCTTGGCTTTTCGCTCGGCCCGTCTGTCGGTGTGAGTATTTCGGGTGTCCCGTCGGCGAACGTGGGTGTGAATGCGTCGGTGAATCCGAGTATTCAGTCGACGATTGCGCCGGGCACGATCACGACGATTCCGTTGGGGAAGAAGGATCTCGAGTCGTCGAAGGCGTCGATCACGGCAGAGAACGTGCACGTGAAGGTTGATGCGTGCATGGGGCCGGTGACGATCCGCTCGTACGCACAACTCTCGGTGTCGACGGCGACGTCCGACAACACGTTGTTCGTGTACTCCGATCCCACCTGGCTCTAACCCACGCAGCCGTCGTCAGCGCTGCTGGCGACTATTCCCGATCCGCCCCGTCCAGGGGTGGTTACTCATCACGCCCACAAAGGAGAAATCATGAAGATTCGTACCTTGGCCACTGCCGGAACTCTCACCGCAGGTATCGCCCTGATCGGTGTTCTCGGCGCCGGCGTGGCATCTGCCGCAACTCCGATCGTCGAACCGGAACATGGCCGGATCGGTCTGTCGCTCTCGAATGCGGAAACCGCGGCATTGGCGGCGAGCCCGATTCCTGATGCGATTGCGAACATCGTTCCAGGTTCGCTGAGGGGGTCTGGTTGGCGCCTGGTTCCGCGATAACTGTTACCGATGGCAAGGTCGACGCCCTCGAAGGAGCTGTGCTCGGTGAAGCAGCCGCGCGTGGTGGGCATGCCAATGTCTTTGTCTCCGACCCGAATCACCCCGCCAGTGAGGGGCACATAGTGCTGACGGAGCAGTACTGGAACTGATACCAGGCCGAACGTCGGCGACCCGTTGTCCCCGCTCTCCCTTCCTATTTGGAGTTCCAGCCATGACCGTCAACAACGCCGAACGCCGCAGTGTCCAGTCGGAATCCACTGCCGTCGATAGTAAAGACGTTGCAGACGTTGATGACTGGGATCCGGACAGCGAACTCAGTCCACTTTCCAAGGCTGTGATCGCCACCGCAGTCGGACTGGGGTTGCTGATCGCGGCATTCGCGGTGATCGGGAAGCTCGCCGGCTGGGCGAACGACTACGGGACGATCCTGGTTTACCTGGCATTCTTCTTGTGGATGTCGATCTCCGGACGGTTGTTCTGTTGGGGCGCAGACAAACTCATCGCGCTACTCCGAACGAAGAAGAGTGACAATCGTGGTGCGCACCGGTGAAGTCCGGTAGACGACTTCGCCGGACTCTCGCGGGAGTGCTTGCCGCCGGGGCGCTGTTGACCGGAGCGGCCGGAGTGATCGGTGCGGGAATCGCACTCTCCGCCGCTCCGGCGAACGCGACGCCGGAAGAAGACTGCGCGGCGGTGCGGGCACGTGATCATCAGATCTACCTGAATCTCATTGCGTCGCTGCCACCTGGCGCGCCCATCCCGCCAGAGATCATCAACCCGTGCCTGAGCGCGCCGTCCACGACGTCGACAGCTGCGCCGACGACCACGGTCGGGCTCCCCGGTGTGCAGGCTCCAGGCGGTGGCCCGAATGTCGGGGCCAATGCTCCGACGAACTTTCCCACCTACAACGGCACCCCCATCGTCCCGGTTCCGACGATCGAGGTTCCGCCCATTGCTTCCGAGGCCCCGGCCTCGGAAACTGGTGTCGGTGCATTCCCCAATGCATCGGCATCAGCGGTTCCCTCACCCACACCCACCCCGGGTGAGGGAACCACCACCGATCGTGGTCCCGGACCGATCCCCGCGGATTCGGATTCGAATATCGCACCGGCCCAAACGGTTCCGGACCCGGCAGCAGATGTCTCTACAACCGGGGAGGACTCGGGCCGTGACCGGTATCTCGAACTCACCCTGATCGGCGCTGCGGCGTTCACCGCTGCGGGTATCGGAGTGCGCGGGCGGCCGGGACCTTTCAGCCCCCGCACGCCCGAATCAGTACTCTCCCAGGCGGTCGGGACTGTCGCGTCACCGTTGACGGTGTACGCACCTGGCGGGCAGTCCTCGTTGCGGGTGTTCGATCCGATCACCGGCGGAAGTCGGTTCTTCTTCCTGATCCACGACGAAACGTCGTCGCACGAATCCGTGATTCCGGTGACGGTGCCGCCCGGCGGTCACATGAGTGTCAACCCCGATGGCACGGTCACCGTCTTCGACGCCGACGGAAACTCGGTCTCGACAATCGATGCCCCGTGGGCCTACGACGCCAACGGCACACCCATTCCGACGCATTACGAGATCCGGGACGGGCAACTCGTTCAGGTCGTCGACACCGCCGGTATCGAGAACCTGCTCTACCCGATCCTCGCCGACCCGGAGCTGACACCGGAAGAACGTGCTGCGCTCGAAGCGCAGGCGAACTTCATCGGCCCGATGACCCCGGAGGGCGAACAAGCACGCAGGGACGCACAAAACGTCCTCGCCGCCAACCCCCCGGAGCCGGAAGATTCAGGCCTCGAGCAGCTCATGCTCGGTGACCCTAACTCCGAGGTCTCCGAACCACCGATCACTGAAACAGGAACCGGA
>NZ_JASHKY010000002.1:255642-514071 GCF_030056935.1 Rhodococcus sp. IEGM 1302
AACCCTGTCGGCGACGCAATACTCGCCAATCAAACCCAGGAGCCGATCACTTCGAACATCGGCGGGCAGGACTACACCACAGAACCTGCGGACCCGGCAGATTCAGACCTCGGCCATCTCATGTCCGGTGACCCTAACTCCGAGGTCTCCGAACCACCGATCACTGAAACAGGAACCGGAAACCCTGTCGGCGACGCAATACTCGCCAATCAAACCCAGGAGCCGATCACTTCGACATCGGCGGGCAGGACTACACCACCGAACCTGTCGTCACTGACACCTCCTTCACGGACGAAAACGGAACCAGCTGGTCTGGCACAGCCTCGAAAGTGCCGAACGTGTGGAGCTGGACGTACACCGACGCCCAGGGAGAAGAGCACGACCTGCAGGTCACCTACGACGAGCAGGGTCGCCCGCATCGGGTTTTCGACAACTACACCTCCACTCTGTACCTGTACGACTGGAGCACCGGCGAACCCGTTCTGATCGGCGACCCGCATTATCTGGACCCGGGCGTTGCTTTCGATCAGCCTTACACCGGCGAGATCATGAGCTTCGTTCTCCCACCATTGCGTGGGGGGCGTCTGATTGCTGGCGCAGTCCGGGCCGAAGACCTGATCGTCTCGAACCGGACAACACCGACCCGGCCCCCGACCAGCGCACCGTCTGTTCCGGCGCAGAGTGTTCCCCGGCCGGGTGGAGTGCCACCGCGCGGCATACCCGTCATCGACGGCACCGTTCCACCTGCCGAGCATGACCAACCCTCTGTTCCGTCCGTGAATGAACCTGCACGCCCGGATCCCACGATTCCGGAACCCTCGCAACCCACTTTTCCCGGCGATCCCGATCGTGGCGAGTGGGAATCACCCTCGCCCGGTGAGGTTGCTGATCCGGGGTCGAACCCAGAACCGAAGGCTCCCTCGCCAGGTCACGTCGAGGAACCGAGTGTGCCGACTTTGCCCGATGTCGGTCATGTGCCGGTGAATCCGGATGCTCCCGGCGCTCCGCAGCAACCCGGACCACCGGAATTCGACCCCTTCGCCACCGATCCGAGCACGATCGAGCAGCCAGGTGTTATTCCAGGTCCGACAGACCGGCCGACTGTCGCTACTCCGCCGCTACAGCCCGATTCTGGCGAACCAGGCGTATCGCTTCCGATTACAAACACGCAGACGGATCCTGGCGGAATCGAAACCGGTGAACCCGCAGACGTTCCTGCAGGTCGTATTCCGATACTCGGAGATCCTGAGGGCGGTCACGGTATTTGGGACAACGCCTATCCATCAGAGATCGCGTCGATGTTCGACCAGAACGGCAATTTGACACCCAACGCAGCTTTTCAGCAGTTGGTTACCGGAGTTGACCCAGCGTTCACTTACTACCTTCCGGCGCCTTTCAGACCAACCGGGCGCATCAGTATCGACAACTGGATCCGAGAACTCAATATTCTTCAAGAGGTCAAAGGTAATTACGACATGCTGTTCAGACCGCATGTACCAGACTTCATGCGCGACAATATTGTCGATGGCATGCTTGAGCAAGCTGAGCGACAGGTCCGAGCCATAGCTCTTGCGGGCAGCGATGCACACCTCCAATGGGTGTTTCTGCAAGAACAAGCTGCGCAGATAATGGAGGATGCGTTCGACGAGGTAATCGGGCTGGAGAACATCAACATCATCGTATTTGGAGGGGAGTGAAGAGTGCCTACATCATCACTGCGCCGCAATCCTACGGCGGGCTTGACAGTGAAGGTCATTCCACGAAAGGGTGCGCCTGAAAGCGAGGCCGTCACGGCCGCGCTCGTTGCACGTTCGCTACGATTGCTTCGCGACATCGATCCTGTCTTCGACGTCGACTTGTACCAAACAGTAGGCGATGCCCTCCCCGACGGTGCCGGAGTCGAGCAAGCCTTGGCGTCGAATATCCGTCAGATCCTTGTGCCTCCGACGGAAAAATCGATCGAAGCCGCATTGATCGAGCGCAGACGATCCCCTGATGCCACCGGCGGTATGTATCCCCTCTCATTGGGACGACATATGACCCTGTATTCACCCGCTGGAGACGTCAAAGTCGTTGTTAGTTTCGGGGGCACCTCAGGGTCCGGCGCATTCGCATGTGCCTTTGCCGACGAATCACTGATTTCGCTGGCATCGAAGCTCGTACAGGGACTAGCCGACATCTGGGACTCGCGTGTCACCGTGCTCTACCGCCGAACCGAATCATCGCCTCAGCGCAACGTACCGGGTGACGCAATCGTGGGCAGTTGCACCTACTTCGGTCCTGAGTTGCCGATCAAGGAAACGCAGCTCCCGCCCAGCGTGGAGGCATTTCCCTACCATGACGGCACAATCGTCATCCAGAAGAATCTGTCCACGCCGGTAACCGTCGAGGACATCCGAAGCATCCGCGCAGCAGCAGGACTGCCGACCGAACGACCGGAGATTCCTCTACCCAAAGGTTTCAGACGGCTGTGAGCCCTACGTTGGGCGCACTCGGGGCTGCCTGCAGGTAGGGATGGCGCGGACCGACCAGCCTGCCCGCAATTACCGCGCCGCGATCCCGATCCGGCTACGCACCAGCTGATCGACGCTCCGGGTGGAGTGCCACCGCGCGGCATACCCGCCATCGACGGTACCGTTCCACCTGCCGAGCATGATCAACCCTCTGTTCCGTCCGTGAATGAACCTGCACGCCCGGATCCCGCGATTCCGGAACCCTCGCAGATAGTGCTTGATACTGAGGGATGATGTCCGGACTGCCAGGTAGGCCGGGGCTAATTGTGCGGATGATTCGTGGGTCGGTAGTGAGGCGGTCAGCGGAGACCATACCGTTTTCGAAGGCGGGCGGCCGGCTGCGGCCTTTGTCTATGGCGTCGAACCCTTCGGCGATCCAGTCGATGTGGGAGATTCCGGCGCGGTCGAAGGCGCTGGGAGGTGCATCACATACTTCCCCGAAAGTACGGAGGTACGAATGAATTCTGGAATCTAGTTCCCCTGCCCACTTCTATACATGCACTCTTCACTCGATGGTGGGAATTTTATGCCGATATCTATAACTGATGCGCTGGAGTCCTATCCCGACATCCAGCGGGTCCTAGTCCCGACGCATCCAGGCCGATCATTTGACGTCTACAACACATACGACCCGCCGGCAGAGGCTGAAGAGGTGTCTCAGTATTGGAACCTAGATACCCTGCCGAGAGATCTCTTCGATTTATGGAGAAGTGCGAGAGAATGCAGACTTCACCACGATAGGGGCTTAGGAAAGGACGGAATAACACTCCTTTCTCCGCCTAAAGCTCGAGAAGTTACGGAACGCGAGCTGGAATTCTGGGATGACGAGGATGGGCGCTTCTTGAAGAGTGACATAATAATCGGCACAATGGTGGTCGAGCCAGATTTCATTGTATTCGACACAAGAAAAAACGACTTCAATGTTCTGTTAGCTTCAACTCTCGACGGACGTGAGGACTGGCCTATCGTGGGGCGGAATATTTCCGACTTCTTGCTGCGTTATCGTGATTTACCTGGAGAAAGCCACTGGCAGCGCTCGATCGTTTGATACACCGGAGAGCGAAGTTGGCTTCCATCCTCGAGGGAATCGATGGCTTGGCCATGTCGACCCCGAGGAAGGGGCGCGGTTCTGCATGGGAGCGGGTGTTGAAGTCTGCGGCGAGCAACCTTGGCCCAGAGTGGGTTGTGGCACGATCTGGCACTCAGGCGGAGTTGATCCATCTACCAGTGCGATGGTGGTTCAATTCCATTGGGTTGGATCCCAAACCGAATCGGGAAGAGCTGACCTTCAGTCATGCGCCCCTGATGAGAGAATTCACGCCGGGCACTATCACCTTTCGACAGAGTTCATATCAACCTGGTCCCACAGATTCTGAACCACCGAATATTCAGATGGACATCTTCGATACCCGCGGTGCTGCGGAGATCGTGCGCTGGTGGGCGCTCGGTCCGTCCACCAAGTTCTTTGCTGCAGCGCCGCTTCCCGACTCGGTAGCTGCAGCCGAGCAGGCTTATGCCGACCGCAAGGAAGAGCCTTGCCGGGATTGGATGATTTCGGCTGGACTGCGGGTGATAGCTGACACCGGTTCGCCAATCGAGGTCATCGACAGCGTCCTCTGGGAGTTGGCTCGCCGTGATGTCGGTGGCCACGTCCAAAGTTTCTGGCGAGAATTTCGCGCGGTCGCGGAAAACAGAGACCGACTAGCGACATTGCAGTGGCTGGACGAAGAACGACGTCGTTCTGTAAAGGATGCATACGGGCTTCGGGATTCTGCGTTTGCCGATGTGATTTCCCGTACTGAGGACTCGTAGCCGAGGGAAGTAGGCGTGAGGGAGTGGAATCGGATGGATCGCGCGCCGCGTCGGAGAACCGCTGGCGGTGCGCACAGTCGCTCCTTTTCGTCTACCAAATAATACGAATGGTCCTTTATGGCAAGCATGCACATGAGCGATGACAAGCCTAAGTCGCCGAAATCGGTCACTGAGGTCCTGGAGTCCCTGGGAATGGACCGGGATCAGTTGCGGGAGATGGCGATAGATGCGATCGCGGACCTCACTCCGAAAAAGGGGAGAGGCGCTGCGTGGGAGAAGGTGTTGGGAGCGGCAGTGGAGACGCTCGGCCCGAACTGGACGATCATCGGGAGCGGGTTGCGAGCCAAGCTGCTGCACACTCCGGTGCGATGGTTTTTCGACACCGTCGGGATCGATCCGATTCCCAACCGTGAGAAACTGACGATTACTCACCTACCACTCATCGAACCCCTCGATCCCGGAACACTCACTGAGTGGCAGGACCACTACGACAGCAGGCATTGCGGACACGACTACCATGGCCGCCAGATTGATATCTTTGATACCGTCTCCGCTGCCGAGCTAGTGATCTGGTGGGCTGAGGGGCCAGCATCCGAGCTGTTCGACGCACGATCGGAGGCGGCACTCACCCCACTCCGTGAGAAGCAGTACCTTGAGCGCAATCAGTCGGGTCCAGCACGCTGGACAATCTTGGCGGGGCTGCGTGTGATCACTGACACCGGTTCACCGCTCGAGGTTATCGACAACGCAATTGAATACTTCCGCGGCTGGGTTGCCGACCCGAAAGCTCCACTTGTGATGTTCTGGACACAGTTTCGTGAAGTCGCTGCTGCCGATGATCGTGAGAGGACACTGCGGTGGCTCGACGAGCATCGCCGTGCCGCGGTGCGTGAGCACTACCCGTTACCGGATTCGGTGTTCGCCGACGTTCTCGAAGACCTGGGCGACGGCTAGCCATGTGAGTGCAAGAATCTCGGATTTGCTTCGACCACAACACTTCAAGGGGAGAAATTAATGGACTACTGGGTCGTCGTCCCGGAAGAGCCAGGGTTTGTCGGGGATCGTACAGTTGTCGATACCGCAACCTTGCCGCCGACGGTGGAGAGGGCTCACTTCGTGTTCACCCGGCAACCTACCGACGGACTGATCGGCGCCGGCCCGCTGGTGTTGGTGGACCGTGAGACCGCGGAAGCGCTCGAGGACAACGTCTTCGGCGAAGTGTCCCTTCATCCGGCGGACCTCGATACGGACCCGGCGTCGGGGTTGTTGCGGGTTCCCGACTTCGTGTGGTGCCAGGTGCATGGGCAAGCGGGGATGCTCGATATCGGCCTCACCGAGGACGGTCGCCTGGTGATGTCGGGGCAAGCGTTGCTGGTGTTCCACTCTTTCGGTGGCGGTGTCGACAACGCCACCATCTCCGAATGGCTCGGCTGAACCAACTTGCCCAACATATGCTTTGCCGTGGTGAAACTATGTGATGGCATGCCTTGAGCGCAGCGCGCTCCCCCAAGTCGCCGTGATCGAGGAACTACCCACTGACACGTTGATCCGGTTGGGAGACAAGCCTATGCACGTCCATGCCGCCGACATCGTGGCAGTGCGCGCAGTGTCGGGCTATGGAGATCAGGTCGGATTGGAAAGGACGGGGCGATGAGCATAGTCGGGCGATGGCCGACCGTGATCGGATATTGGGGCACGCGGGTGCAGTCGAGTCAGGAAGTGGCGCAGACGATGCGGGCCTTCCTCGACGATCTGGAAGAGATCGACCCGGAGTTGGCGTTGCCGTGGGTGTACACCAAAAAACTGGACAAAGGCCCCGCGGATCTCAGTGTGGACGGGTTGGTGAAAATCTTCGAGCATTCCCGCTCGAAGGAGATGGGGTATTCGGACACCCCCGGACCGGGGTACAGCATCGGTTTGTCGCCCGAGGACGGGACCGCGCGGCGGATTATCGCCGGGGTCGGCGGCTTAGAAACCAGCGCCCCCAACAGTGTCCGGGTGTCGTTGCCGACGGAGACGCAGCTCACCGACAGCACCCGGCAGCTGCTCGGCCCTGACATCGGAGACGCGATCATGAAAGTTATCGTCAAGCATTGGAAACCGGATCGAGCTCGGTGGAGCATCGGCGACTACATAGATCTTCAGAAGCGGTCGAAAGCTGAGGTCGAGGTGGGATGGGAAACATACTTCCATTCAGGAGTTACGTTCGATCGCAGCGCGCTGCCCCAATCTGCGGTGGTAGAGGAACTGCCCACTGGCACGTTGATTCGGTTGGGGGACAAGCCTATGCAGGTCGCTGCCGCCGACATCGTGGCGGTGCGGGCGGCGTTGGGTTATCCGGTGTAGGCCACGCAACGGGTCCGGAGTTCACCATTGCATCAGACGTCGAGAAATGTGTTAACCGGATGGCCTGCTTCGCCTTTCGATAGTATTGCCAGATGGCACCCCGAGCCGACTTGCTCGCGTGGCTCCTCGATTCGGATCCGGCGATTCGGTGGCAGGTGGAGCGCGACCTGCTGAACGAAGCGCCCACTGTGTGGGCGGCGACGCGCGCGTCGATCGCTACCAAAGGATTTGGTGCACGCCTGCTTTCATTGCAGGATCGAGACGGCCAATGGACGGGTGGGGCGTTCTTCCCGGCAGAATTCGACTTCGTGGGACCCGAAGCAGCAGAAGAAGGTTCGCAACCCTGGACAGCAACTACTTGGACGCTCAACTCCTTGCGTGAGTGGGGCCTCGACGCCAGTGTTCTGCGGGAGCGTCGTACCGCAGAACTGCTCGCGGAGAACTGTCGCTGGGAGTACGAGGGCCGGCCGTACTGGGACGGTGAGGTCGATTGCTGCATCAACGCCTGGACGGTGGCAAACGGTGTGTGGCTCGACATGCGCGTTGATGAACTGGCTGATTGGTTTGTGCGGCATCAACTTCCGGATGGTGGTTGGAACTGCGAGTGGATCGAAGGTTCGACCCGATCGTCGTTCCATTCGACCCTCAATTCACTCAAAGGGCTTCTCGCGTACGAGATCGCGACCGGGGGAACAATTGAGACGCGCGCGGCTCGACGATCCGGTGAGGAATTCTTGCTGCAGCGCGGTCTGTTCCGGAGACTCTCGACCGGGGAACCGGTGGGGGACTGGATCGGCCGGTTCGCGTACCCGTTCCGGTGGCGTTACAACGTGCTCAACGCAGCCGACTACTTCCGCGAAGCGTCGTTGTCGGATGGAAATGAGCCTGATCCGCGAATGGCGGACGCGATCGAGATGATCCGGGCCGCTCGAGCCTCGGATGGGACGTGGCTCCAGGCCGGTCGCCAACCGGGGCGGGTGTGGTTCGAGGTCGACACAAAGGCGGGGGAGTCGTCGAAGTGGCTGACTTTGTCCGGCATCCGAGTGCTCGCCTGGTGGGATCAATCCTCCCCTCTAGGGTTCTGCATAACAAAAGAGTTACAGCGAAAGTCATTTCACCTTCAAAGGTTATCGAAAGGTGATCTTTGATCTTCCAGTCGAAATATCCAGTACGGATTAAGAACATATTAACGACAGGATTGCCCTCAGTGCGGTGAAGGTTAATCATCTGAACAGGTGAGAAGATGTTCGGTGAAATTACCTACCCGATTGGATAGGCGGGTCACCGACGTTGGTAATCGCATAAGGTGCTCGCGATTGTCTTGGTTAGGGAGCTAAGTCCCGAGCTGGAAACGGCATTTCTGCTCCGAAAGTGGCGCTCACCTGCGGCTACGTTCCCCATTTTGCAGGACTTAAACCACTTTCGGCGAGATTTAGTCTCGCAATTGCAGGTTGTGGAGCGTCCGCAATGTTTAGGCAAAGTCCCATCTTTTCCCAGAACAATGCTCTACTAAACGTGAAAACCGGATGTTCCCCCGATTTTGCTGAGAAGGTGCAACTATGGGGCGTAGCGTAACTGTCGCAGCGAACCGGAACATCGCGAATTGCTGCTCTAACCAATGACTTTGTTCAGGTCCGAATAATGCTCGGAGGTCGTCGATGTCGATGGAAATGGTGTTAGCCGAAGCAGTGATAGACAGTGGGGACACGGCGTGGGTGCTGATCTCCGCGGGTCTGGTTCTCTTCATGGTTCCCGGACTCGCCTTCTTCTACGCCGGTCTGGTGCGTGGTAGCAGTGCGCTCGTCATGTTGCAGCAGAACCTCGTCCCACTCGGACTCGTCTCGATTACCTGGGTCGTGTTCGGATACAGCTTCGCGTTCAGTGGAGACTGGGGTTCCGGCTTCCTCGGTGACCTCAAATTGTTCGGCTTGCAGGACATACACACAGCCGCCGCCCCGGGCTTCCACCTGATCGAAGGTGCAGTCGCGGTACCGACTCTGGCGTTCGTGGTCTATCAGATGATGTTCGCGATCATCACGCCCGCGCTGATCACCGGTGCGACCGCAAACCGGCTCAAGCCCTTGGGCTGGGCCGTTCTGCTCGTGCTGTGGTCGATCATCGTCTACCCCCCGATTGCGCACTGGCTCTTCAATCCCGAAGGCTGGTTGGCGCTCCGCGGAGCTCAGGACTGGGCCGGCGGAATTGTCGTCCACGCATCCGCCGGCGCCGCCGCCCTGGCAATCTTGCTGGTGGTCGGTAAACGTCCGGGATGGCCCAACGCCGAGGCAGTCCCGCACTCGGTGCCTCTGGCGTTGATCGGCGCAGGCATCCTGTGGTTCGGCTGGTTCGGATTCAACGCAGGCGACGGATTGGCCGCCGATGGTGTTGCGGCACAAGCCTTGATGAACACTCACATCGCCGCAGCGGGCGGTATGGTCGTCTGGCTCGTCATCGAAAGGTACACCGAGGGCAAGGCCACGGCGATCGGCGGAATCACCGGCGCGGTAGCCGGTCTCGCGACCGTCACCCCTTGCGCCGGCTTCGTCAGCACCTTCTCCGCGTTGGCGATCGGCGCGCTTGCCGGACTGGTCTGCCACTTCGCGCTCGCGCTCAAGTCGATCTTCAAGTTCGACGACGCGCTCGACGTCATCGCGGTCCACTTCATCGGCGGCATCCTCGGTTCACTCCTTCTCGGTTTGTTCGGCGAAAAAGCCATCAATTCGATCGGCCGCGACGGACTCTTCTTCGGCGGCGGGGCAGGACTACTCGGCGAGCAGGCGCTGGCGTTGATCGTCGTCATCGCTTTCTCGTTCGTGGTGACCTGGCTGATCGCCACGGGCATCGAGAAGACCATCGGTCTCAAGCTGGCCCCGAAAGACCAGGTGGACATCGACCGTCGTCAGCAAGGCATGGACGCATACCGCTACAACGCCGCATTCGTGGACGCGGGTGGTGCGCCGCAGACCAGCGGGTTCGACTCGGGGGTCCTGGTCGAGGGGGCAAAACTTGTTCCGAACCTCGGCGCCCCGAAGCACGAACTCATCACCGCGGTATTGCAGACCATCGAGTCCGAGAAGCTACGGGAGGCGCTGCTGGCCGCCGGAGCGGAGTCGATAGTCGTATCGGAAGCGCATGTCTCCGCGAGTGACTCGGCCTCGCTCAAGTTCCGCGGACAACGCAACGACGTCGTGTTCACCGAGCGGTTGCGTGTCGAGGTGCTGGTCGCCTCGGAACATGCACAGGCGGTTCTGGACGCGATCAACGAGTACTCGGGCGGCAGGAGGAGCGGTTTCGTCCAGCAAGCGGCCGAACCTCTCACCGAAGCGACGGAACAGGGGAGCTGACATGTATTCGACGACAGGGAGTTACCGCATGATCGACAAGGAGCGTTCAGAATGCATCTGACACCGCGAGAACTCGACAAGCTGACAATCCTCATGTTGGCGGATGTCGCACTGAGGCGAAAGGCAAAGGGGCTCAAACTCAATCACCCGGAGTCCGTCGCAGTTATCACTGCAGCCGCCCTGGAGGGAGCTCGGGAGGGCAAGACTCTCGAGGAGGTCATGGCCGACGCATCGCACGCCTTGACGGTCGACGACGTGATGGACGGTGTGGCGGAGATGATTCCACGTGTGCAGGTCGAGGCGGTGTTCCTCGACGGTAGCCGGCTCGTCACCGTGCACTCTCCGATCCAGTAGCCCGACCGAGATGTCAGGAGCACTCCAAGATGGCAAGCAAATCGACGAAGAAGGATTCCGGCGGCGAGAAGAAAGTACCGGTCGGCGGATACGTGTTGCGGGACGAGCCGATCGAACTCAACGAGGGCCGTCCACGTTTGAAGTTGCGAGTCCGAAACACCGGTGACCGTCCCATCCAGGTGGGTTCGCACTACCACTTCATGGAAGTCAATCGCGCGTTGTCCTTCGATCGTGAACAGTCCTTCGGCTGGCGCCTCGACATTCCCGCGGGCACGGCGGTCAGGTTCGAGCCGGGCGACGAGAAGGAAGTGACGTTGGTGCCGTTCGGCGGCAAGCAACGAGTGCAAGGCTTCAACGGACTTGTCGACGGTTGGGCGCCGACCCACGCCGCCTACCGGCCGAGGCTCCCCGGAGCCGTCCAGCGTGCCGAAGAACTCGGCTTCCTGTCCGAACCTCAAACCGACTGATTCTCGTTCACGGCGGACGAAGGAGAGCAACACCAATGACAAGCATTTCGAGACAAGAGTATTCGGGTCTGTTCGGGGTCACCACGGGTGACCAGATCAGGCTGGGTAATACCGACCTGTACATCGAGGTCGAGGAAGATCTTCGAACGATCGGCGACGAGTCGATCTACGGCGGCGGCAAGACGCTGCGCGACGGCATGGGCCAGGATCCGGAGTCGTGCAGCATCGACGGTGCCCTCGACCTCGTGATCACCAACGTGGTCATCGTCGATGCAACCATCGGCGTCGTCAAGGCAGACGTGGGAATCAAAGACGGCAAGATCGTCGGCTGGGGCAAGGCGGGAAACTCCAGCACGATGGAAGGCGTCACCCCGGGGCTGACCACCGGTCCGGCGACCGACGCGATTTCCGGTGAGCAGATGATCCTCACTGCAGCCGGCATCGATCCGCACGTGCACCTCGTGTCACCACAGCAGGCGTACCACGCGCTCAGTGGGGGAGTGACGACGCTGATCGGTGGCGGCATCGGCCCGACCGACGGAACCAACGGCACCACCATCACTTCCGGTATCTGGAACATGGAGATGATGCTCAAGGCCAACGAGGGTTTGCCGGTCAACGTCTGCATGTTGGGCAAGGGGAACTCGTCCGGGCATCAGTCGCTGGTCGAACAGATCAAGGCCGGTGCGGCCGGTCTGAAGGTCCACGAGGACTGGGGCGCGACACCGGCCACAATTCGTGAGTCTCTTCGGGTGGCAGACGAAATGGACGTTCAGGTCGCCATTCACACGGATACCCTCAATGAGGCCGGATACGTCGAGGACACCATCGCGGCCTTCGAAGGCCGTACCATTCACACCTATCACAGCGAGGGTGCGGGTGGTGGTCACGCACCCGACATTCTGCGGGTGACGGGCGAGGACAACGTACTTCCGGCGTCGACCAATCCGACGTTGCCGTACGGCATCAACACTCAGGCCGAGCTCTTCGACATGATCATGGTCTGTCACAACCTCAATCCCAAAGTGCCCTCGGATGTTTCGTTTGCCGAGTCCCGCGTTCGCGCCGAGACGATCGGTGCCGAGAACGTACTGCAGGACATGGGCGTCATCTCGATGTTCTCGAGTGACTCACAGGCGATGGGCCGGGTTGGAGAAAACTGGCTACGCGCGATCCAAACAGCGGACTGCATGAAGCGGTCCCGCGGAAAGCTGCCCGAGGATTCACCGACGCACGACAACTTCCGCGTGTTGCGCTACGTCGCGAAGGTCACGATCAATCCCGCGTTGACGTTCGGTCTTTCGCATGTGGTCGGGTCGATCGGTGTCGGGAAGATGGCGGATCTTGTTCTCTGGGAGCCCGCATTTTTCGGTGCGAAGCCGAAGACGATCATCAAGAACGGTCTGATCAGTTGGCATGCCATGGGAGATCCGAATGCTTCACTCCCGACACCACAACCGGTGATCTACCGGCCGATGTTCGGTGGATTCGGCAAGGCGTTGCCGCAGAGTTCGGTCTCGTTCGTCTCGCGAGCGGCACTCGACGACGGCATCAAGGACCGGCTCGGTCTCGAACGTCAGGTTGTTGCTGTCGAGGGGACCAGAACAGTCACCAAGCGTGATCTGGTTCGCAACTCGGCCACTCCGGAAATCAAGGTGGACCCGGAGACCTTCGCGGTGACTGCGGACGGCGTCCACGCATACGTCGAACCTGCCGAATCCATTCGCTTGAACCAACTTTACTTCTTCAGTTAGGGGTCTCCAGTGTCGGGAACAATCACACACACGCACGGCGCCGATGCGACGCCACACACGCACGGCGAGATGACCGCGCCGAGCGGAAAGCCGACGCGAGTCGACGCGCTGCTCGGGAAGGAGACCGACGAGGAGTGGGCCGGTCGACTCGACAATGCGGTAGTCGACGTCTTGTCGCTCGATCAGTGGGAAGCGCAGAAGAGTCGGTTACGACGCACCACGATCGGTGGCCGTGAATTGGCCGTCTCGCTCGATCGGGGTATTCAGTTGCAGGACGGCGACATTCTGCTGTGGGACGAGCAGGCGAACACCGTCGTCGTGGCGAGGATCAACCTCAAGGACGTGTTGGAGATCGACCTGAGCGCACTGGTCGAGGTGACGCCCGAGAAGATGATTCAGACGTGCTTGGAGTTGGGACATGCCGTGGGTAACCAGCACTGGCCTGCGGTGGTGAAGGGAATGAAGGTCTACGTTCCGTTGACGGTCGACAAGGCGGTCATGGGCTCGGTGATGCGGACACATGCTTTCGAGGGCATCGAGTACACCTTCATCCCGGGCGCCGAGGTCATTCCCTACATCGCTCCACACGAGGCACGCCGTTTGTTCGGTGCGGCCGCGCGTGAGGGCGAGGGGCATACCCATGACCCTCTCGTCTGAGGGATCCGGGCTCAGCATCAACCGCGCGATGCGGATGATGCAGTTTTCCGATTCCATGTTCCCGGTCGGTTCCTTCTCGTTCTCCAACGGTTTGGAATCGGCCGTGGCGCAGGGAATTGTCACGGGTGGTCCGTCGCTGCGGGAGTTTGTGCTCTCGGCCGCCCATCAGGGCGCGACGTGCGACGGTATCGCCGTACTCGCGGCGCACCGGGGTGCGGCAGCCGGTGATTTCTCGGCGATCCTCGCCGCTGATCATGCAGTGATCGAACGCAAACTCAACGAAGAAGCACGCACGATGAGTACCCGCATGGGTAAGAAGTTGGCCGAACTCGGCGGGCGCTTGGCCGGTGAGACCCTGTTCAACAAGTGGTTGGCCGCGATCGCATCGGGGGAGACGCCGGGTACCTACCCCGTCGGCCTCGGAATTGCTTTCGCGGAGATGGGTTCTCCGGAAGAGGACGCTTTCACGGTCAATCAGTACGGTGTCGCGATGACGTTGCTCGGCGCTGCCCTTCGTATCGTCCGAGTCGATCACCTCACGACGCAAGAGATTCTGTTCGAGGTCAATCAGAGCGCCGGCCGTGAGTACGCCGCAGTGCGTGACTACGGACTCGACGACATGTCCAATTTCGCCCCGATGATCGACATTCTGGCTGCGGTTCACGTCAAGGCGCACGTCCGAATGTTCATGAACTAGAAGGAGAACGATGAAGAAGACAACGCGCATCGGAATCGGCGGACCCGTGGGTTCGGGTAAGACCGCACTCATCGAGGCGATCACGCCGGAGTTCATCAAGCGGGGCACCAGCGTTCTGATCATCACCAATGACGTGGTCACCACCGAAGATGCCAAGCATGTGCGCAAGGCTCTCAAAGGTGTTCTCGTGGAGGAACGTATCGTCGGCGTGGAGACGGGAGCCTGCCCACACACCGCCGTCCGCGAAGACCCGAGTATGAATCTCGCGGCGGTCGAGGACATGGAGAAAACGTTCCCGGACACCGACGTGGTGTTCATCGAAAGTGGTGGCGACAACCTCACACTGACGTTCAGTCCAGCTCTGGTCGACTTCTTCATCTACGTCATCGACGTAGCCGCAGGCGACAAGATTCCGCGCAAGAACGGTCCGGGAATCTCGCAGTCCGACATCCTGGTCATCAACAAGACCGATCTCGCACCGTACGTCAACGCCGATCTCGGAGTCATGGATCGCGACTCCAAGGGGATGCGCGGCGACAAGCCGTTCGTCTTCACCAATTGCATGACCGGGGAAGGCATCAAGGAAGTGGTGGACCTCATCGTGCACGGAGTCCTCTTCGACGAAGAGGAAGTGGGAGCGAGCGCACCGTGAGCGCAACGTCCGTCCCGGGAGCATCGCGGTCGCTCCCGGGGCCGATCCCGACCATCCCGGAACTCGACCAGTACCAGGACCAGCCGAAGCAGGCCCCGGCCGGCAAGGTCGGGAAGACCGGCGTTCTCGAGATGCGATTTGTCGACCGTGGCGACAAGACGATTCTGCGGGACATGTACCGCAAGACACCGCTGCTCGTTCAGCAGGCGCTGTACTGGGACGAAGCGTTGCCGACCATGCCGTGCGTCTACATGATCTCGACGTCCGGCAGTGTGTTGCAAGGCGATCGACTGTTCCTGACCATCGAGATGGAACCGGGTTCCCTCGCGCACGTGACCACTCAGTCGGCCACCAAGGTTCACCGGATGGATGCCAATCACGCGTCGCAACTCCAGAAAGTGGTGCTCGCGGAGAATTCGTATCTCGAACTGATGCCCGGGGTGACGATCCCACACCGCAACGCGAGGTACTACGCGCGCACCGACATCACGGTGGATCCGACTGCAACGCTGTTGTTCTCGGAGATCGTGATGTCGGGTCGCAAGTACCACGACGGCGGAGAGATGTTCGTCTACGACCTGTACTCCACAATGATCAAGGCGGAGCGTCCGGACGGGAAGAACCTCTTCACCGAGAAATTGGTGATCGAACCGGCACGCTTCCCCGTGCGATACGGCGGAATCATGGGCGACCACGACGTGTTCGGCAATGTCATCCTGCTGACACCGAAGGAGCACGCCGACGCGATTCTCGAAGAGGTAGTTCCGGGCCGTGACGGCAAGGTCGTTTCCGGAGCGAGTCGGCTACCGAACGACGCCGGTCTCATCTTCAAAGTCCTCGGTCCGGAGAGCGAACCCGTCAAGGCGAAGGTTCGTGATTTCTGGGCTCTGGTGCGAAAGGCAGTTCTGGACACCACCATTCCGCCCGTCCCGCTGTGGGGATGACGCGGATCGTCGGAGAAGGATCGAGGGACGTGCGATGACCACCATCACCAAACCCTGGGACGACGTCGCGGACAAGAACGTCGTGCTCAGATTCATCGACACCAATCTCAAAGGCTCCGGGCAGGTGATGTTCCAGGGCAATGCGCTGACGGGCCTGCTGTTTCTGGTCGGTATCTTCTGGGGAGCGATAGCCGCGGACACGATCACCGTAGCAATTGGTGCCGTGGTGGGTCTGGTGGTATCCACCGTCACCGGGATGATGCTGCACTCCGACGACGATTCGATGCGTATCGGCCTGTACGGATACAACGGAGTTCTTGTGGGAGCTGCCTTTCCGACGTTCCTTGCCGGCGGTGTGATGCTGTGGATCTACCTCGTGGTGGGAGCTGCCGCGTCGACGATCGCGTTCCTGGCCGTTGCCAATGTCTTCAAGACGTGGGGCGTACCGGCGCTGACCTTTCCGTTCAACCTCGTCAACTGGTTCTTCCTCCTCGCGGCGTTCCAGTTCCTGCGGATCGAAACGTCAGACCTCAGCGCGGGCCAGTTTCCCCAGCACATCGGGGACGCGTCAGTTCATGCCGAAATTACTTTCAGCTTCCTGTGGGACACGCTGTTCCGCAACGTCTCCCAGATCTTTCTGATCAACAACACCGTCACCGGCATTATCTTCGTGATCGCGCTGCTGGTCGCGTCGCGTTGGGCGGCGTTGTTCGCGCTCATCGGTTCCGCGATAGCGATGGGTTCGGTACTGGCGCTGGGCGCAAACACCGTCGACATCGGCAATGGTCTCTACGGGCTCAGTTCGGTGCTGACGGCAATTGCTCTCGGATCGGTGTTCTACAACCCGTCGTGGCGTGTGTTCGTCTACACCGTCTTCGGAGTACTGGTGACTGTTGTCATCCACGGCACGCTGGTGTCTGCCTTTGCTCCGATCAGCCTGCCGGCCGGAACGGGCCCGTTCGTCTTCGCGACGTGGCTGTTCCTGCTGCCGAAGAAGAAGTTCGTTCCCATCCAGCACGACACCATCGAGGGTGGAGCGGCCGAGGGCAAGGATTCGATCGCGAAGGCGAACGGATAGGGCTCGAACGGGCAGAAGTTCCTAGATCGTTCCGCTATGGCACCCTCGCGAACCGGTATCACTCGAGTATTGTCTGGCCTTCGGTAGTCGGGCATGGTCGAAGCATGACCGTGCAGGTAGTTGTGATGGGTGTGGCCGGTGCTGGAAAAAGCACCGTGGCAGTGGGTCTCGCCACGTCTCTCGGGGCAGACTTCGTCGACGGTGACGATCTGCACCCCGAGTCCAATGTCGCCAAAATGCGTTCGGGGACACCGTTGACCGACGAAGACCGTGTGCCGTGGCTCGACGCGATCGCGGCCTGGCTTTCCGAGCGTGCCGATGCGGGACGAACAGGCGTCGTTGCCTGTTCGGCTCTGCGAAAGGACTATCGGGGCCGGTTGCGCCCGGACGGTCTCGACGTGCAGTTCGTCCACCTGGCCGGTGATTTCGAGACTATCTCCGCACGTATGCGTTTCCGCGCCGGGCACTTCATGCCGGAGAGTCTGCTCATCTCCCAGTTCGAGGCTCTCGAACCGCTTACAGACGACGAGCGCGGCATCACGCTGAATGTCGTCTCCGAACCGAGCACACTGGTGGGCGAGGCAGTCGACTACATCCATACATCTCAGAGGAGCGTCACAGCGTGAGTAGCACCGCAAGCCCCGGCCCGTTCGACATTTCCGGGAAGGTCGCGCTGGTGACGGGTTCGAGCCGAGGCATCGGCTCGGCCCTCGCGACTGGTCTCGCCGAGGCGGGTGCGGTGGTGGTGCTCAACAGCCGAAATTCCGACGTGCTCGAAGCCGAGCGTCGACGCATCGCCGACGCGACCGGCGCAACGGTGCACGCATACGCGTTCGACGTCACCGATTCGGCCGCCGTCCGGGATGCGGCGACACGCATCGAGGCGGAGGTCGGCCCGGTCGAGATCGTTGTCAACAACACCGGCGTGCAGCACCGCGCCCCGCTTCTCGAGTTCGGCGACGACGACTTCCGGCGTGTCATGGACACCAACCTGACCAGTGCGTTCTACGTCGGACGTGAATTCGCCCGCGGCATGGTCGAGCGCGGACACGGGAAGATCGTCAACATCTGCTCGGTGCAGAGCGAACTCGGCCGAGCGGGAATCGCACCGTACGCAGCCAGCAAGGGCGGGCTCAAGATGCTCACCCGCGGGATGTGCGCCGACTGGGCACCCTTCGGTTTGCAGATCAACGCGATCGCACCGGGATACTTCGACACCGAACTGACCTCTGCGCTGGTCAACGATCCGGAGTTCACCGCGTGGCTCGCCAAGCGGACACCCGCCGGACGTTGGGGCCGTACGGAGGAGCTGATCGGGTCGCTACTGTTCTTGGCCTCCCCGGCTTCGGATTTCGTCAACGGTCAGATCCTCTACGTCGACGGCGGAATGACGGCCGTCGTCTGATTGTCCGCTGTTAGATCGTCCGCTACTCGAACAGAAAGCACCCACATGACAGACGCCAGCGCCCCTCGCATCCACCTCGGTCCCGTCGAGGATCCTCACGTCGCCGACGGAATACGCCGAGCCGGTGGAGTTCTCGTTCCACTGGCAGACGCCGAGGGCGTCGTGTGGGTACACGGGCCGGAGACGTTCCCGTCGTCGCTACCCGATTCGGTTCGCTGGGTGCAGTTGCCGTTCGCCGGCATCGAGCCCTGGTTCGACGCCAAGGTGATCGACGACAAGCGGGTCTGGACGTCTGCTGCCGGAGCGTACGCGGGCAATGTTGCCGAACATACGATGATGCTTCTCCTCGCCGGAGTTCGTTCTCTCCCCGAACAATTGGCGGCGCAGTCGTGGCGCAAGGAAGAGTTCGACCCGCGGGTGGGCACTTTGCAGGGCTCGACAGTGGCGATCATCGGTTGCGGCGGAATCGGCCGTGCGTTGATCCCGTACCTCGCCGCGTCCAAAGTCAAGGTCATCGCGATCACCCGCTCCGGGACCCCTGTCGAGGGTGCTTCCGAAACGCTCTCGGCCGACCGCACCGGCGAAATCTGGTCCAAGGCAGATCACTTCGTGATCGCAGCACCGTCGACATCCGCGACGCGGCATCTGGTCGGCAAGGCCGAACTGGACCAGATGTCGGAGTCGAGCTGGATCGTGAACATCGCGCGTGGCTCCCTCGTCGACACGGACGCATTGGTCGACGCACTGGAAGCCGGTTCGATCGGCGGGGCGGCACTGGACGTCACCGATCCCGAGCCGTTGCCGGACGGGCATCGGTTGTGGAAGCTGCCCAACGCGATCATCACTCCACACGTCGCCAACCCGGCTACGACGCTCACCCGCGTCCTGGCAGATCACGTTGCAGCCAACGTCGCCCGATTCGCCGCAGGTGAGGACCTCGCCGCCGTGATCGATCCGTCGGCGGGCTACTGACCGCTCGCGTTGGTTCCCTTCACGTAATCGGCAACGACGGTGCGCAGAACATCGCGCACCGCCTCGGCCGGTTTGGAGAGGGGCTGATTGGCCGGGGTGCCAAGGGAGACATGCACTTCGATGCCCGGCTCGATGCGTCGTAGCTCGAGCGCTTCGACGTCCATGACCCTGCGGGCCACCGACCACGGCAGAACCGTCGCGCCCAATCCGGTGCGTACGGCCTCGGACAGCGTCATCACCGATTCCACTTCGGCCACGACGTTCGGTTGCTGCTCTGCACGGTCGAAAGCCTGCTCCACCACCTTGCGGATGGTGTGCATCCGACCCGGAAGCAATAGTGGCAGTTCGGCGATCTCGGGCAGGGAGATGTCGGATCCCGATTCGCCTGCCAGTCCGGTACCGAACGGGGCAACCACCACCAGCTCCTCGGTGAGCAAGCGTTCGAACGTCACACCCTTGATCGGGCCGGCGTCGTACAACAACGCCAGATCCATGCGACCGGTCATCATCGCTTCGCTGAGCACGCCACCGAAGTTCTCGTTGATGTGCAACAAGATATTCGGGTGCTGCTCGCGCACACGGGCCAAGAGCGGCAAGGCGATTGCCGTCGCGGTGCTGTACGGGGCGAGGCCGACCGAGACGCCACCCGCCAGCGCCCGTCCGACCACGGACACCTCGGCCTGGGCACTCTCCACCTGACGCAGAATCACCTGAGCATGCCGATAGAGTGCGTGCCCCGCATCGGTCGGCTCGACACCCTGTTTGCTGCGGATCAGAAGTTGCTGACCGAACTGCGTTTCCAGCGACGTCATCTGTTGGCTCAGGGCGGGTTGTGCGATGTGCAGGATGTCGGCGGCTCGGGTGATGCTGCCGGCATCGACAATTCGTACGAACGAGTAGAGCCTTCTCGTGTCCATGCTGTGCAAACTACCAGCTCAACGGACATATCGAATTCCGATCACCCCAACGCGAAACGGTATTAACAACCCTTTGGCGTTCCTGAGTAGCGTCCCAGAAACACCGAAGTCGACACACAGAACTTCGACAGTCGGACCAACCACGGGCAACGGCGCCCGTACGAACAAGTAAACGAACCGGAAGGACCGAAATGGCAACCAGCATCGATCTTGTCGCCGATCTCGGCGAAGGTTTCGGCACGTGGACCATGGGCGCCGACGATGCTCTGCTCGACACGCTGACTTCGGCCAACATCGCTTGCGGATTCCATGCAGGCGATCCACGAACCATGGATGCGACCGTGCGGGGGTGCGTATCGCGCGGTATCGGCATCGGCGCGCATCCGAGTTTTCCGGACCTCGCCGGATTCGGACGTCGCGCGATGGATCTCAGTGAGAACGAGGTCCGAACCGACGTGCTGTTCCAACTCGGCGCCCTTCACGCCTTTGCGGTCGCGAGCGGAACGTCGTTGTCGCACATCGCTCCCCACGGCAAGCTCGGGAATCTTGTTGCCGTACGCCAGGATTACGCGCGCGCCGTCGTCGATGCGGTCGCGGCCTTCGATCCGTCGTTGATCGTGCTCGCCCAGGACGGGGCGTTGGCCGACGAGGCGACTGCCCGCGGATTGAGCGTCGGCATCGTCGGAATCGCGGATCGCGCATACAACTCCGACGGAACTCTCGTGCCCCGCAGCGAGCCGGGAGCGGTGATTCACGACGTCGACGTTCTGGTCGAGCGGACCGTTCGGATGGTGGTCGAGGAAGTCGTCGAAGCTGTGGACGGCACGTTGATCCCGGTTGTCGCCGATACGGTCCTCGTGCACGGTGACAACCCCGGTGCCGTCGCGAACGCGAAGGCGATTCGCGCCGCGCTCGAGGCCGCCGGTGTCACCATTGCGCCGCTGACCCGGGTCGTGGCGTCACGGCGGGCCCGTGATGTCGGGTGTTCCGCGTGAAGACCTACGTCGCCGACTGCGGTGACGCCGCCGTTCGCGTCAGTGTCAGCGGCGGGACCGCCGAGCAGAACTGGAACACCGTTCGATCGATCGCTGCACGTTTCGATCTCGGTGCCGACGGCATCGTCAGCGTCATCCCGACATACGACGCCCTGCTGGTCGAGTTCGACAACCTCCTCACCGACCACGACGCCGTCCGCGGCCTGGTTCGCGAAGCAACGACTATCCCCCGACCGCTGGAAGGTGAACCTAGGACGTTCGAGATCCCCGTCGTCTACGGGGGCGAACACGGCCCGGACCTGGGTGATACAGCGCGGTTTCTCGGCGTCACCGAAGCCGAAGTGGTGCGCCTTCACTCCGCAGCCCCGTTGGTCATGCGTTGCTACGGCTCACCCGGCGGCGCCCCGATGCTCGACGGCCCGGCGTTCGGCCTTCCCATCCCGCGCCGATCGAGCCCGCGACCGCACGTCGCGGCCGGTTCCGTTGCGGTGGCCGGACGTCAGGCAGTCGTTTCGGCCAGGCCTGCGCCCGGCGGTTGGGCAGTGATCGGCCGGACCCCGCTCATCTTGGTCGATCCGGCGTCGGAGCAGATTTCTGCCTACCGCCCGGGCGATCTGTTCGTCTTCCGTGCGATCGACGCCGATCGCTGGGACGACTTCGACGGACGCTCGCTCCTGCCCGTAGGGGGTGATCCCCATGGCTGAGACCGTCACCGTCCTGACTCCCGGAATCAGCTCCGTCCAGGATTTGGGGCGTGGATCGGCGTCACAGTTCGGTCAGGCGACGGGCGGCGCAGCCGACCAGATCAGCGCGGAGATCGCCAACGCGTTGGTGGGTAGTAGGCGCGAGGCCCCGCTACTGGAGTTGACGGCCCTCGACTTTTCAGCGTCGGCGTCCACGGATCTGCTGATCGCCGTCACGGGTGCACCCGCAACGGTGACGGTGGACGGACATCGGCAACCGCAGTGGGAACCGATCGTCTGGCGAGCGGGTCAGCGGCTTGCCGTCACCGGAATCCACGACGGATTGCGCGTCTACGTCGCCGTCCACGGAGAGCTGACGGCCGACTACCTCCTGGGCAGCTGCGCTCCCGACCAGGTCCTCGGATTCGGCCGTCACTTGACCGCGGGGGAGATGCTGGTCGTCGACACCGACTGCCCGCCGATCGACCACCCGGTCTTCCGGCTACCGCTGTTCCGGTTGTTGCCCGACCGACCGTCCTTCGGCAACGTGTGGACGCTCGACGTGACCGACGGCCCCGACATCGACGACTTCGGGGAGAGTGCAGCCGCGCTGTTCGGCACCGAATTCGTGGTGGGCGATCAGAGCAATCACATCGGGCTTCGGCTGGCATCTACCGATGAGCAGCCGCTCCCACAGCGCACCGGCACCGGCGAGGTTCTCTCGCGCGGCGTCCCCATCGGTGCCGTCGAAGTACCCGCTGGCAACGAACTTCTGGTCCTGCATCGAGGTAGAGGCGTCACCGCCGGTTATCCGGTGCTGGCAGTCGTCACCACCGTTTCACTCTCACAGCTGGGACAGGCCCGACCCGGGCACCGCGTCCGATTCCGGAACTGCAGCGTCGCAACGGCGGTTGCAGAGCACCGCGAACAGCAGCACCGCATCGCCTTGCTGAGGCGGCGTGTGGAGAACGTATTCACCACCCTCCGGATACCTCTTCACACCTCGGAAGCCCGAGTACCGAGCCACGTCGGCACCACACGCCCCGCGAGCGCTCCGCGCCGCGCGTCTATTTTGGAGACAGCATGACCAACACCATCGAAGCGGTAGACGGCCAGGTAGCCGACCCGCGCAAGGTCCGGAAAGTCGTCGCAGCGGGCTGCGTCGGCATCTTCGTCGAGCTCTACGACAACGGTGTCTTCGCGTTCATGGCGACGGCACTGGCCATCGTGTTCTTCGACGTATCGAAGTCGAGCGACGCGCTGATGCTGGTGTTCGCCGGCTACGCGGTCTCGTTCTTCGTTCGACCCCTCGGCGCGGTGGTCTGCGGCATCCTCGGCGACCGGATCGGTCGACAGAAGATGTTGGTGTTCGTCATCATGCTGATCAGCGTGGCGACCGCCGGTATCGGCTTGCTGCCCACCTACGCGGCCATCGGTATCGCGGCACCGGCACTGCTGATCTTTCTGCGGATCGTGCAGGGATTCTCCGTCGGTGGTGAAGCTGCCGGCGCCATGACGTTCCTCGCCGAACACGCCCCGGAAGGCAAGCGCGGCTTGATCACGAGCTACGCGCAGATCGCGTCGTTCCTCGCACTGCTGACCGGAACGATGATCGCGTTTGCCATGTCGCCGTGGCTCAACGCCGACGCGATCAACGGCGGCGGACTCGCATCGTGGGCGTGGCGCATCCCGTTCCTCATGGCCATTCCGATGGGAATCATCGGCTGGTACATCCGCCGCGCGATCTCCGATACCCCGAACTTCGAGCGGCTCAAGGAATCCGGCGGTTTGTCGCGCAATCCGCTCAAGGAAGCATTCTCCACTCCCGAACACCGTCGCGCCATGATCCTCGCCCTGTTCATCCCCTTGATGAATGGTTCCGGCTACTACGTTCTGTTCTCGTACATGCCCACGTTCCTCAAAGGCGATCAGATCGGATTCTCGACCGGGACAGCGCTTCTCGTCACCGCATCCAGCCTGGTCGCGATCTGCTTCGCGATTCCGTTCATGGGTGCTCTCTCCGACCGGATCGGTCGCAAGAAGGTCATCGCCGGTGCAGCTGCGGCAATGGCGATCGGAGCGATCCCCTGCTATGCCATGATCGTGACCGGCAACGTCGGCCTCGCCGTTCTCGGTGCCTGCCTCATGGCAGTGATCTTCGCCGGGCACACAGCCGTCATCCACATCCTGATCGTCGAACTGTTCCCCACGCGGGTTCGCTACTCCGCCTACGGTTTGGGTTACAACATCTCGTCCGCACTCTTCGGTGGTACCGCACCGTTGTTGATGACCTGGTTGATCCCCGAATTCGGTATCTACGTTCCCGCCTTCTACGCGGTCATCACTGCAATCGGCACGCTGATCGCGGTCAGCACCATCACCGATCGCGCCCACGTTCCGCTACGCGACACTCTGTGACTTCTCGCGTGAGTCACTCCTGATCCGGCCCGGTGGCCGCCTGCAGTCCGCGGCGGCCGCCGGGTCATACCAATTTCTTCCTGTAGGAGCACACAATGCCTTTCTCCGATTACCGCACAGCTCTCGTCACCGGCGCCAACACCGGAATGGGTGCCGCCGTCACCGAGATGTTCACCAAGCGCGGACTGACGGTCTACGGCGTCGCCCGCAATGCCGACAAGCTCGGTGAGGTTGCCGATCGCACCGGAATGATCCCTCTGCCCGTGGACATCACCGACACCGCCGCGCTCGCCGAAGCTGTCGGCGGACTGGAGATCGACATCCTCGTCAACAACGCGGGGGTGTCCGCAACCGGAAACATTCTCGACGCCGAAGAAGCATCGGTCGACGCGATGGTGGACGTGAATCTTCGTGCAGTGCTGCACCTGTGCCGCATTCTGCTGCCGGGAATGGTGGAGCGCGATCTAGGTCATGTCGTCAACATCAGCTCCATCGCCGGCCTGTACAACTTCTACGGCCACACTGCCTACCACGCGACCAAGGCTGCGGTGCACCAGATTTCGCGCCAGCTGCGAAACGACTGCATCGGCAAGCGGATTCGAGTGACCGAGATCTGCCCTGGCCGGGTCGAGACCGAGATCTTCGGTCGCAACCTCGGCGGCACGCCCGAAGCCATGAAGGAAGCGTGGGAGACCTTCTACGAAGGCTACGAATCCATCACTACCAAGGACATCGCGGATACCATCGAGTTCGCGATCGACGCCCCTGGCCACGTCAATCTTGGTCTCATCGAGGTGCTCCCCACCTTCCAGGTGCCCGGTGGCCTCGACTTCATCCGTCGCAACGACTGAGAGAGCGCATCATGAGTTTTGTACTACCGGAAACGACGCTCGGAGTGGTGGCCCATGCGGCAGGTGACCTGCGGGTCGAGCATGTTGCGTTGACTGCGCCGACCGCCGAGCAGGCAGTGATCGAGATCGCTTACGGCGGTGTGTGTGGATCAGATCTGCACTACTGGACGCACGGCGCGGCGGGGGAGTCGATTCTGAAGGCACCGATGCTGCTCGGTCACGAGGTGGTCGGCACGGTCGTGACGGCCGCGGCGGACGGAACGGGGCCGGCAGTTGGAACTTCCGTGGCCGTACACCCCGCAACGCCCGGTGGGACCGCGCCTCGGTTCCCGAGCGATCGGCCCAACCTCTCGCCCTGCTGCACATACCTGGGAAGTGCAGCGCAGTACCCACACACCGAGGGCGCCTTCGTGAAATACGCAGTGCTCCCGACACGCATGCTCCGGGAACTGCCCGAGGGGTTGGACCTGCGGACTGCGTCGGTAGCCGAACCGGCAAGCGTTGCCTGGCACGCTGTTTCGCGAGCGGGAGACGTACGCGGGAAGAAGGCGCTGGTCGTCGGCTGCGGGCCCATCGGCGCACTGGTCGTGGCTGTGCTCAGACGAGCAGGCGCGCAGTCGATCACCGCGGTCGACGTGCACGACCTTCCGCTGCAGATCGCGTCGACGCTCGGTGCGGATCGGGTTCTCGAGGCCACCGACGCCGAGGCAGTCGCCGCATCCGATGCCGACGTGGTCGTCGAGTGCACCGGCAATCATCGCGGGCTCGAATCCGCTATTCGCGGGGCGACGCGCGGTGGACGGGTGGTCATGCTCGGGCTTCTTCCGTCCGGACCTCAACCGGTACACATTTCGCTGGCGATCATGCGAGAGTTGGAGTTGGTGGGCTCATTCCGCTTCAACGACGAAATCGACGAGGTGCTGCTCGCCCTCGCCGACGGTTCGCTTGCTGTCGATGCTGTTCTCACACACGAATATCCGGTCGAGGAAGCTCTGGAAGCTTTCGCAGTCGCCAAGGATGCTTCGGTGTCGGGGAAGGTGCTGTTGCGGTTCTGAGTCCTTCGACCCTGTGCGCCTTTATTAACCGCGGGCGGTTAATAAAGGCGCACAGCAGGTTATTCGACCACCAGGCCCTTGGCTTCCAGCAGGGCAGTCAGATTGCTCACCTCGAGTGGGGTCTCGCCCCGCTTGTAACGCTCGATGTACCCGGCTTCGGCTTCGTCACGGGCACGCGAGAGTTCGATTGCCTCGGCAACCTCCTCGCGGCGGACCACGACAACGCCGTCGCAGTCACCCTTGACGACGTCACCGGGATAAATGACCTGTTCTCCGAAGACCAGGGGATGGTTGATCGGGCCGAGAGATTCCTTGACGGTTCCCTCGATGTACACGTGCTTGGAGAAGACGGGGAATCCGAGTTCGCGGATCTCCCGGGTATCGCGCACTCCGCCGTCGGTGACCAGTGCGGTAATGCCGCGCGCAACACAGGCATTGGCGAGGACATCGCCGAACTGGCCGGCGGCTTGATCACCTGAAGAGACGATCAGGACGTCACCCGGCTGTGCGTAGCTGATCGCAACCTGCAGCATGAGGTTGTCACGGGGATGGCACTTGACTGTGAAGGCGGAGCCGCAGAACTTCATGTCGCGGTCGATCGGTTTGATCGCCGGATGCAGCGACCCCTTACGTCCCTGTGCCTCGTGAATCGTGGCCGCGGAGAACGTCCCCAGTTCGGCAATCAGGTCCTTGTCCGCGCGATCAATTTTCGTCTTGACGTGAATCATCTTGTACTCCAGAAAGTATGAAAGATCAGGAAAGGCGTTCGACTGCCGCGGCGATCTGTGCCGCGGCCTTTTCGAGGACAGCCTCGGAGGTGGCGAAGGAGATACGGAAGTACGGCGATGCGCCGTAAGCCGAACCCTGAATGGTGGCAACCGACGCCTCGTCGAGGAGATAGAGGACGAGATCCTGGTCGGACTCGATCACGGTGCCATCCGGGGTCTGCTTGCCGATCAAGCCGGCACAGTTGACGAACAGGTAGAACGCACCCTGCGGCACGACGGGCTCGAGCCCGGGGACAACACTGAGGAGGTGAGCCGAGAGGTCGCGTCGTCGTCGGTAACTTCGTACGGATTCGGTGAGGAAACTCTGGTCGCCGGTGAGGGCTTCCACGGCTGCGGCCTGGCTGATCGAGGACGGGCAGGAAGAACTCTGACCCTGCAGTTTGTTGACGGCGCCGATCAATCCGGAATTTCCGAGTCCGTATCCGAGTCGCCACCCGGTCATGGCATGAGACTTGGAGACTCCGTTGGTGACCAGTACCTGATCACGGAGGTGCGGAGCGACCTGCAGCAGACTCGGGATCGGAGCGTCGCCGAAGTTGATCTCGTCGTAGATCTCGTCGACCAACACACTGACATGGGGATTGGCCTCGATCACTTCGGCGAGGGCCTGCAGCTGCTCGCGGGTGTACACAGATCCGGTGGGGTTGCCCGGGGCATTGAGGATGACCCACTTGGTGTTCGAAGTGATTGCAGCGGATAGTGCTTCGGCTGTGAGAAGAAAGTTGTCGGACTCCTCGCACTGAACGATCACCGGAGTTCCGTCGTGAGCGAGGACCATATCCGGGTACGAAACCCAGTAAGGGGCGGGAACGATAACCTCGACGCCGGCTTCGACCGTCGCCATGAGAGCGAGGAAGATGACCTGTTTCGCGCCGCCGCCGACGGTGATCTGGTTGTCCGCGTACTGGATTCCGGTTCGCGAAGCCGCGCGTGCTGCGATTGCCTCGCGTAGAGCCGGGATGCCGTTGACTGCGGTGTACTTGGTCTGACCCGTGTTGATCGCAGTGATCGCCGCAGACTTGATGTTGTCGGGTGTGTCGAAATCGGGCTCCCCGACGGTCAGGTCGAGTATTTCACGGCCCTGGGCCTTCAGCTCGCGCACTCGTTGTGCGGCAGCCACACTCGGCGACTCCCTGATTCTGTCGACGCGCGCAGCCGGAACGAAAGTCGCCATGATGGTCTGCTCCTGGGTCCGGGGTGAGCGTGGATTCCCGTCGTCGACGAGCCACAGTTCTCACTCGGTGATCCGTTCGACCATAGGGTCCTACCAGGGCATCTGACCAAGACCGAACCGTTGTGGCCCGATAAGCAAACGTGATGGAGCGGCGACGGAATCAGACCGACAGAACGCGCAGATCCTCGAGACCGTCCACGACGGGAACGCGCCACGACGCAAGCTCTTCCGGTCCCTGCTCGTCCCACAGCTCGAACAGTTCCGAATCGGTCGATGCGATGGTGCGCTCCACCATTTCGATCAGCCAGGTGAGCCGTTCACTGGTCAGAGCCGAGGTGAAGGAGTCGAGATCGAGGTCTTGGGTGGCAGGGTCACGCTTGCGGTCGGCACGCACGATCAGTACCAATTCGAGCAAGGCGACGGCGATTTGACCGCCGTCGACCTCGAGGTAGTCGTCTTCGAATGCCCACTTCACCGATTCGAAGGTGAAATCACCGTGCCCGATGGACGCGATCAAATCCCCTGCACCGTCGTTCTCGAACGGTCCCGATCCCCACGCGCCCACTGTCTACTCTTTTCCGATTGCCGTGTCAGCGCGCTTCGAGCGCGATCTTCGCTCCGAATCCTAGAAGAACTGTTCCGGTTATGCGCTCGAGTGCCTGTCGCACTCGGGGCTTTTCGAAGGTGCTACGCGCTCGCGAGAGAAGGACCACGTAGCCACTGAGCCACACGATGGTGATGGCTGCGTGGATGAGCACCAGCAATGCAAGCGACGGTCCCGTCGGCCACCCGGCCGGAACCAACTGCGGCAACAGTCCGGTGTAGAAGACGGCGATCTTGGGGTTGAGCAGGTTGGTGGTGAAGCCCGTCTTCCATGTCCCGGCCTTCTGCGATCGTGGAGCGTCGGCATTGTGTTGCATCCGCGACGTCCGGCTCTCCCACAGTGCTCGCACACCGAGATAGATCAGGTAAGCCGCGCCGGCGAGCTTGACGACGGTGTACGCCTCCACCGACGCGGCCAGGATCGCCGACAGCCCGAGGACGGTCAACAGACCCCACACCAGAAGGCCCGAGACGATGCCGGCAGCTACCCGGAAACCGGCGGATCTGCCCGCGCCGAGAGCAGCCTGCGTCACGACGGCCATGTCGGGCCCGGGGACCAGAGTCAGTAGGGCGAGCACAGCTGTGGCGGCGAGCAGAGCGGTCAGCATGCAACAAGTATGAAGTCGGGGTGGGGAGCATTGTCGGCCGGTGGTGTCGGGCCTGTGAACAAAGAGTGGCGCGGCGGTGTGAACTGCATGGACACGCCCGGAAACCGGCGTCTCGCGAGCCCTGTTCGACAAAGTTATGCACACTGTGGGGAAACGAATCGTTGCAGGTAGAAGGAATAACTATGTTGTAATTCATCCTTTTGTCCACAGGTTATGCACAACTGGGAAGCGGATGTGAATGAAGTTATCCACACCTGTGTGTGCATCGGTGGAGAACTGTCCAACTCCATTGGATACCCGCGAGTAATAAATCCCAACCAGTGGGTTGACCCCGGGACGTTCGTCCTGTCCAATCGAGAGTCAGCGGTAGTCGTGCGATGCTCAGGGGGCGCTTGACGGATGCGGAGATTTGGGTTTGTCGGGATTGTGTTGGTCGTGCTCGCGCTTGTCGTGGGCGGAGTGGCGTATGCCGAACCGGCACCTGAAAACCCGCCAGGAGATTCGGCCGGTCAGGCCGGGGCTCATATCAATCGCATAGAGCAGTTGTCGCCCACACGCAGTGCCGTCTTCGTCGAGTCGCCGGCCATGCGGCGCGAGGTGCAAGTGCAGGTTCTGCATCCAGCGTCGAGCGCCGGTTCACGTCCGTCCTTCTATCTACTCGACGGAGTCAGTGCCGGTTCGGAATCCGGATACTCCGAGAGCACCTGGACCCAGAAGACCGACATCGAAACGTTTTTCGCCGACAAGAACGTCAACGTCGTTCTCCCCGTGGGCGGCACCGGCAGTTTCTACACCAACTGGAAGAACGACGATCCGAACCTCGGTGTGAACAAGTGGGAATCGTTTCTCGCAGAAGAACTTCCGACGTTGATCGATTCTGCGTTTTCCGGAAATGGGACGAACGTGGTCGGCGGGGTGTCCATGGGTGCGCTCGGCGCGGCCAACCTCATCACACATCACCCGAAGCTCTACACCGGATTGGCCTCGTACAGTGGCTGTCTCGACAACTCCGAATCGTCCTCGCAGGACTCCGTACGGCTCACCGTGGCCAGCAAGGCGGGCGACGCCACCAACATGTGGGGCCCGGCGTCGGACCCCGACTGGCAAAAGCACGACCCGTCCACCAACGCGGAAACGCTGCGTGGGAAGACGATCTACGTGTCCTCCGGTACAGGTGCGCCCGGAGAATACGACAACGTCTTCACCCTGAGTGGACTGCAGACTGCCATCGAAGGCGGACCGCTCGAGGCGCTCGCTAATACGTGCACACAACTGTTCGAAGCGAGGTTGGGGGAGTTGTCGATTCCCGCAGTGTTCGCGTATCGGAACGACGGCACCCATTCGTGGCCGTACTGGCAAGACGCGCTTCACGATTCCTGGCCGACGGTGAAGACGGCGCTGGGAATGTGAGCTGAGAACTACTCGGCCAGTGCCAGTTCGAGCAATTGGAGGGCGCCGTCACGGGTCTGCGCAGCCGCGATGAACCCGGCCTTGTGGCAGAAGACCGAACTGTCGACGCCCGTCTGGGCGGCAAGATCCGAGCCGTTCAGGCCGCGCCACGGCTCCGGCAACAGCTTTCGTGAACCGAACTTGGAGTCAGCAGGCTTGACCGTCTGAATCGACCAGCCGCCGTTGGTGTTCGGGAAGATGGTGAACAGCAGCTCTGGCTGGGCCGACGCGGCGCGGCCGTGGGGAACGAAGCGTTCCAGCACGACGAAGCGCGGATCCGTTGCTTTTTCGTAGGTCTCGGTGAACTCGCGCTCGGCCGCCGCGTCGCCGGCATACTTGGCGCGCAGGCGAATCAAGACCTGGGTTGCGAGAACGACGGCCAGCTCGAACTGGGTGTCGAACTCCTCGTCGGTGGACGAGATCGGATTGAAAAGGTCCAGCACGGACGACAGATCAAAAGGCTTGGTGCCGTAGTCGTTGAGGGTGTAGATCTCTTGGCCGTTGTCGACGGCGTCGATGCCCTCGACCAGTCGGCTGTCGATACGGCGGAACACGGAGGCGTCGCCTTCACAGAACTGCAGGCCGTATTCCTGCCAGAGCAGACCGAAGGCGGAGTACAGGATGCCGTTGCTGCGCTCGCCGGCATCACGCTGGTGATGGTCGAAGCGCCCCTCGGCCGGGTTGTAGCGACCGCCGACGTCGAGCACGATGTCCGCGCTGCCCAGGACGGACTCGTCACGGCTGCGAACGACGGTGGCGTCGGGGTACAGCTGCTTGAGCAGCGATACGCCGAAGACGTCGTCTGCATGGAACTTGCCGTTATGGGTCGCGATGATCACCCGTCGAGACTAGGCAATCGAGCGGGGGGATGCCTATTCAGCCGACGGTGCGGATGCGATCGGTGGCAGGCGGCGAGACCGGGGACCCGGCTGCGAACAGGGCAGTCAAGGCGTCGAGGTCGTTGCCCGCGCCGGTCATCTGGGTGGAGTTCTTCAGTGCGGTGAAACCGTCCCCGCCCTCGGCGAGGAACTTGTTCACCACGACGCTGTAGACGCCGTCGGGGGCGATGTCCTGCCCGTTCAAGCGCATTTCCGAGATTCGCGAGCCCGGCGCTGCTCGCCGGTCCATGGCGTAGGTGAAGCCCGCGGACGGGGAGAGGATGCGCTCGGTAGCGGTGCCGTCGAGGTCGATCTGGAATTGCTGTTCGAGAGCGTCCTTCAACACCGCTCCTGTGACGGAGAGCACCTCGAGGCTGTTACCGAAGGGTTGAACACCGTAGGCCTGGCGGTAGGTGACCTGGCCGGAAGTGCCGAAGTCCAAGTCCTCGCGCATGCCGCCGGGGTTCGTCAACGCTAGTTGGGCGCCTCGTGTCGATCCGGCGGCGAGTTGAGCGTCGGCGACCAGGTTGCCGAGTGTCGATTCGCCGCTGGGTACCCGGTCCCGTGTCAGATCGGCGGTGATGGTCCCCACCGGTCGCTGAGCGCTTTCCGATGCCTCCGACCAGGCTCGGTCGGCGAGCGCCTGAATATCGGGATCCGGCGAAATATCGTGTGTCACTATCTGATTGAACGCGGACGTCTGATCGCGAACGACCTCGCGGGTGTTGCGATCGATGGTGACGTCTGCGACGGACACGATCCGGCCGTGCGAAGCGCCCTGCATCACGACTCTGGGATTGCCTGCGGGATCAGGGAATTCGCAGTTGTACTGCTGGTGGCTGTCGGCGGTGAAGATGACGTCCACCTTCGGTGACGCACGAAGGGCGATGTCGCGGGCCGGCCCGGACTCGACGTTGCAGTCGTTGGGCCCACCTTCGACGGCCGGTTCGTCCCCACGGTGCAGGAGGACGGTGATGGCTTTGACGCCGAAGAAGTCGAGGACGTCGGCGGTGCGGTTGATCGCTTCGACCTCGTCGCCGAACTGCAGATCGGCGATCCCACCCGGTGTCACGATCTGCGACGTGTTGGCGGGGGATATCGCGATGACTCCGAGCGGAATGCCGTCGACCATGTTCACGGTGAAGGGCAGCGTGGCCGGGGTGCCGTTGGTGTACGTCATGTTCGCGGCCATCAGCGGGAAGTTGGCGCCGCCGAAGGACGGACTGAACGTGCACGCATCGACGGCGGAGCAACCGCCGGACTGCATGCGTCGGAACTCGGCGAGCCCTTTGTCCAGTTCGTGGTTGCCGATCGCGGAAGCGTCGATCTTCATCCGGTTCAGGAGTTCGACCGTCGGTTCGTCGTTGAACATCGCCGACTCGAGCGCCGACGATCCCCAGTTGTCACCGACCGAATACAGCAGCGAGTTGGTGGCTTGGCTGCGAAGTTGCGTCACGTAGGCCGCGAGATACGCCGCGCCACCTGCGGGAGTGAGCGAGCCGTCGGCCTGCCTGATCTCGCTGCGAACACCTTCCGGCGGGCGGAGACTGCCGTGCAGATCGTTGAACGCCAACAGACGTACCGACACCGTGTCCTGGGACTCTGCGTTGGCGACGCCACTCAGGGAGGTCGCGGTGGTGGCGAGAAGGGTCGTTGCGAGCACGGCACACGTTCGTGTCATGCGTCGCGTCATGCGTCGTGCTCCCTCGCTCGGACCGGCTTCGAACCTCCCTGAGTGTGCCCGTCTGCCGAAACGAATTCCAGTCCCCGGCGTAACAGTTATGTATCGAGTGTCACGCGGTGACGCCGATGCCCGCGGCCTGCTTCGCGACGTCGGTGTCAGCGAAAGCGAGGAATGCGTCGTTCTCGTGTGGATCGCCGATGGTCATCCGGACGCCCTCGACGCCGTACTGGCGGATCAGAATGCCCGCTTCGGTACTCGCCTCGGCAAAAGCGGGAGAGAGTTCTCCGAGGGGGAGATAGACGAAGTTCGCCGACGACTCGGGGACGGTGTACCCGGCTTCGATCAGAGCGGTTCGAACTCGCGTCCGCTCGGTGATGACACCTTCGGTGCGGGCAAGCAGTTCGTCTGCTGCAGCCAGGGAAGCGATTGCGGCGGCCTGCGCGACAGCGCTCACGGTGAACGGGGTGTGCACCTTGCCGAGGGCCACGATGATCTCCGGATCCGCGACCGCGTAACCCACGCGGATTCCCGCGAGGCCGTACGCCTTCGAGAAGGTGCGCAGAACAACCACGTTGGGGCGGCTGCGGAACAGCTCGATGCCGTCGGCGTCCGAGCGTGAGTATTCGAAGTACGCCTCGTCGAGTGCGACGACGACGTGCGCCGGGACCGCGTCGAGGAAGCTCTCGAGCTCTGCCTTCGACAGTGCATTGCCGGTCGGGTTGTTGGGGTTGCATACGAAGATCAACCGCGTGCGATCCGTGATCGCGGCCAGCATCGCGTCGAGGTCGTGGCCGAAGTCCTCGGTCAGCGGAACCTTGACCGAGACGGCATGGCCGACCTGGGTGACCACGGGGTACGCCTCGAACGAACGCCACGCGTAGATGACCTCGTCACCCTGATCGCACGTGATCTGCACGAGTTCCTGGCACAGTGTCACGGAGCCGCAACCAGCGGCGACGTTGGCCGGCTCGACTTTCAAGAAGCTGGCCAGCGCCTCGATGAGTGCAACCGCGGCATTGTCCGGGTAGCGGTTGGCATTGGCGACCGCGTCGGCGACGGCGTCACGCACACCGGGCAACGGCCCTACTGTCGTTTCGTTGCTCGCCAGCTTGATCGCACCCGGAAAATTGCGTCCGGGAACGTAGGCGGGGATGGAGGCGAGGTCAGGGCGAATGTGTGCGGTCACGAGTCGATTATGCGCGCACTGATTTGGTGCGTAGCGGCCGTCTGCGTGTCAGAGTTAGAAGATGTCGGAAATCTTCCGAGCCACCGCGTATCTGCGCGGAGCCGAAGGGGAGGTCGCCACGGCTGTTCCGCTGACCGTGGTGGAGCCGGACGGCCCGACGCGGGGCGGGATCGTCGTCCTGCATGAAGCCCGGAAGTTCAGCCCGGCTCTGCTGAATCTGATGTGCGCGCTTGCCGGCGAAGGGTGGGTGAGCGTCGCACCTCACCTGTTTCACCGCGAACCCGAACACATGCAGGGTGAGGTGTTCGGTGACAACCTCTTCGCCGACTTCGACGCGACCCTCGATTGGCTCGTCGGACGCGAAGTTCTCGCAGACACTATCGGGGTGCTCGGATTCGACGACGCCGGTACCGCCGCGATGCTCGTGGCCACCAGCCGTCCGGTCGGCGCCGCGGTGAGCGTCGCCGCCCGGGGAATCGTCGAAGCCTTGTCGGTGGATGCTCAGGCGCTTGTCGACGCGGCCACTTCCCTGCAGGCGCCGTGGCTGGCGCTGTACGGCGAGGACGATCCCAGCACGCCTCGCGAACACGTGACTCTGCTCCGGGAAGCGACCGCGAAGGCCGACGTCGCGACACTGGTGGTCAGCTACGCCGGACTGGCTCACCGGGCGGACGAGCCGCCACAGCTGTCCGAGGACGCTGACCTCGACGACCCTGATTCGGCCTCGATCATCGAAGCTCAGACCCGGATCTTCGACTGGTTCGACAGCCACCTGCGGTAAGTCCACAAAACAGTCCGCTGACCACACGTTTTGCCTTTGGTGGCGAAGGGTGTGTAATCTTTCGATCCGGCGGTCCGAAAGGATCGGAACCCCCAGGGAGGCGTGCCAGAGCGGCCGAATGGGACTCACTGCTAATGAGTTGTCCCTTTTACGAGGGACCGGAGGTTCAAATCCTCTCGCCTCCGCCAAGCCGGTGATTTTGACCGGCGGGTTAGAAATGATAGAAAGTACGACGGTAAGACACGCAAGACCAGCAAGACAACAGAACATGCGCCCGTAGCTCAACGGATAGAGCACTTGACTACGGATCAAGAGGTTAGGGGTTCGAATCCCTTCGGGCGCACAAAAGGAAGCCCCTCACCAGTAGAGATGCCGGTGAGGGGCTTTCTTGTATGCAAGTGTCCTTTCATGGCGACGTTGGTCACATCTTGACCCGTTTGGCGGCTGACCAGACCTGACCTCCGAATTGACGTTCTCGATCCTCGTATCGCGCCGCGGTGTCTCGGGCGGGCGGCTCGCGACTCTCGGGACTGCGCCAAATCGCCATTTAGCGGTCCGATCGGTCTGGTATGCATTGCTGATGAATCGGACTATCTCGGTTGTGCTCGTGATTGGTGTTGCGGTCGGAGCTCTAGTTGGGTGTTCGGGTAAGTCCGACACTGTTGTAGTTTCATCGACGCAGTCGGCCTCGTCATCCGCAGCGACGACGATTGAGGCCGCACCGCAGCGTGGCGATCAAACGCAGGAGGGCTTGGAGGCCGCGCTGGACGAGCAGTGGGCACTCGCGCAGAGTGCGGACTGGGCTGGGATCTATGATTTCAGTTCGCCTCGTTGCCAGGTTCAATACTCGGTTGAAGAGTTTGTGGCAGCGCTCGACGACGCGTACGCGGATCGGGATTTCAGCGGGACGCCCGAGTATCTGATCAACATGAACGGTGACTCGGTAGCGACCGTTGTCATCAAGGCTCCGGACGGCAAGAGTCCGATGACGCCGGGGACATGGAGTTACATCAACGGTTCTTGGTACGACGACGACTGCTAGGCCGATCCTGCGGGCGAAGCTGTGGGATCCGTCGACGTGGCCCGCATCCGATGAGGTGCCGAGTCTGCGCGACATGATGGCGGAGCGACACAGCCTGCGCGTCGAGGACCTCGAACCCGCCAGACAAGAGGCGTACCGCAAGTACCTGTACTGAGCGCAGATCCGTCACCTATGTCCGATAATGATCCGTGCCTTCAATTGCCTCATCGCTGTTCTGGATCGCGCTGATCGCGGCCATCGCGCCGATAGTCGCGGGCCTGATCCCGCGTCGACTGGTTCCCGAAGTGGTGTTGCTACTGGTCGCGGGCGCAGTGGTCGGGCCGTTCGCCCTCAACATCGCAGCTGACAGCGAAGCGATCGGCATCCTGCGCGAACTCGGCCTCGGCATGCTGTTCCTGCTCGCCGGCTACGAGATCGACCGACAGGAACTCAGTGGGCGCGGCGGACGTCGAGCGCTCTACACGTGGCTGTTCTGCCTCGCGCTGGCGTTCACGGTGGTCGCGCTGCTTGGCATGAGGAACGTGATCTCCGCCGAAGCCGCTGTTGCCATCGCGATGACGTCGACCGCTCTGGGCACGCTGCTGCCGATCCTCAAGGACAACAAACTCCTCGACACACGCTTGGGTAAGACCGTCCTCAACCACGGGGCCGTCGGCGAGCTCGGGCCGGTCGTCGCGATGGCGGTGCTGCTGAGTGCCCGTGGTGCCGTACTGTCGCTGATCGTTCTTGCCGTCTTCGCCTTGATCGCTGTCATCGTTGCGGTGCTGCCCGGCAAGCTGATTCACGAAGGCTCGTGGACACATCGCCTGGTGCGGGCAGGGGCGGACACGACGGCGCAGACGACGGTCCGCCTCACCGTTCTGTTGTTGGTCAGCCTCGGAGTGCTGTCGGCTGTGTTCTCACTCGACGTCATTCTCGGTGCATTTGCGGCCGGCTTCATCCTGCGGCGATTGATGCCAGAGGGCGACGAGCGCCTCGAGATCAAGCTCGACGGGATCGCCTTCGGGTTCCTCATCCCGATTTTCTTCATCACTTCAGGCATGGCGATCGACGTCTCGGCGGTCGCCGCCAGTCCCGGCATACTGATTGCGTTTTTGATCCTGATCGTTGTAGTCCGCGGCGTGCCGGTGTTCTTCGTGACCAAGTTCGAGAAGGTCGAACCACCCTTCACCACGCGCGAAAGTGCGCAAGTCGCGTTGTACGGGGCTACCGGCCTGCCCATGATCGTGGCGGTCACGGGCGCGGCCGTCGACGCGCATCAGATGTCCTCGGACAACGCGTCGATTCTTGTCGCGGCCGGGGCGATCACGGTTCTGCTGTTGCCGATGATTGCCACTCTGTTGACGAAGAAAGAGAAAGTGTCCTGATTCAGAGATCCAACTGCTCGTCGAGCCGGTCGAACATCCGCTGATCCGTCAGACGCCTCGCTTGCTTCGATTATCAGGGGCCGGAGAAAAAGCCGTCGTCGACGTCGATACCGGTTTCCAGCGCCGATATCTCATGGCTGCCCGTTCGGTCGGCCCACCGCAAAGGGATCCCGGTTTCCGCGTCGAACGCCACCGTGGCATCACGGCCGGCCCAATCCGGTGGCATCGCGAATTCCCACGCTCTCCGCCCGTCGACCTCTACTTCCCGCCCTGTCGTGTCGGGTGGGCGTAGGTCGGCGAAACGTGTGTACGGCCAGGTTCTGTGTATCTGGAGAAGTTGTTCGATATGGATGTCGAGACTGTATCCGCCGTTTCGTCGTTCGAGGACCCCGTCGGTGCGGAACCACGTCTGCTTCTGTCGGTTCTGCAGAAACAGCACTCCCTGCTCGTCTTCGAGACGGATGCAGGTGCGCGGCTTGAACCAGAATTCGAGTCGCACGGAGGGACGACCGCCGGGGGGTCGCCCGCGGAACATCACCCCATGTAGCGGAATCCGTTCCGCCGCTTTGTAACGTCGCGCTACCTCGCTCCACGCAGCGGGCGACTTTCGCGGAGAAGCCTCAGATGGCACATCTGCCGAGGGGGACTGTCCTGACTTGGGGACAACGGCCACCATAAATTGGCCTTCCACGAATAGTGAGGCGGAGACTGCGACGCCGGTGATCTGCTCGGCGAGAGCAAAGGCGCCCTCCAACGCATGCTCACCTGCATAGCCTTGGGCGTCATCGTCGATTCCGATTCCGCCGACATCGAGAATCAAATCCACCATCCGATCGTCCCCGACCACCGGGCTGGATCCGAAGAGTTCGAATTCAGCCACGCGTGTGCCGTTCGACCACCAGATGAACTGGCTGTCGGCATTGACGCTGAGATAGTGCGAAGCCACCTCGCGATCGGATAGAAGGGGCCGCATCAATTCTTCGGAGATAGCGAAGGAACCGCCGTTGATCTGCATCAACAGTGTGCTGTCGTCGCCCACCGCCGCGACTGCGACTACCTGCCCAGCCCCGGCTGTCTCGGGCTGTTCAGTGAGATCGGACATCACCTCGCCGAGTTCGGCGATCCCGATTGCCTCCGATTGTGTGTTCTCGTCGGCGCCGAGGGCACTCAACACCTGTGCGGGAGTGGACCGAGGGATGAGTGCAGCGCAGTACCCGAGAGACAGGCTCGTGTTGAGGTACTGCTGAATCCACACATAGTCGTGATAGGTAGGCACACTCGCACGCTTCCACAGATCGATACCCGACGAATGCCGAACTCCATCGAGCGCACAGCAAATACGCCATCATTCGATCGTTGATTCGAGGGCCTGATTCAGAGATCCAACTGCTCGTCGAGCCAGTCGAACATCCGCTGATCCGTCAGACGCCTCGCCATGGGCTGGCAGTGGAAGTTCGCGCCCTCGGCAGCGGTGAAGGGAACCACCGTCGTCGGTCCGCCGGCGAGGGCGGCAAGCCGCTTGGATTGACCGGGCCAGAATTGCTCGCCTTCCGGATCGGTGATGAGCAGGGGAGTGGAGATCGAGCCGGCGACGTGTTCGAGGTGGTACTTCCGAACCTCGGCGAGAGTGTTGTAGTAGCCGGCGGCGAGGTACGGACGCGCTCGGAAACGCCAGATTCGGGCGCTGTCCTTGGAGAATTTCATTCCCAGCCCTATCGCCATGTCGCGGTCGAAGGCCTCCGACTTTCCCTCGTCGAGTAGCTTCTGCATGTTCTTGGGGATGTGGGCGAGCCACGACGCGGCCACGTCCACGACCCCCGGATCGGCGATCGCTGCCGCGATCCGATGCTCGAACGCCAACGACTGCGGCACCCAGTACCCGCCCTGACTGATCCCGTACATCGCCAGCTTCGACGCATCGACGTCCGGCCGGTCCACGAGATAGTCGACGACGGGCGTGATGACGGCTTCCCAGTCGTGACGGAACGGGATGTTGCGCTCGAAGAGCATCGACTGCTGACCGGGACCGTCGAACATCAACACGTTGTAGCCCCGCTCGAGCGCCCCGGCACCGCCGCTGCCCCACAGCCCGCTGATCGGGCCGTCGCTACCGTTCACCATGATCAACGTCGGCCGTCGCACGTCCCCGGGCGGCCGGAAGAAGTACCCGGGCAGGTAGGTGTCCTCGTAAGGGATCCGGACGCGTTCGACGGGCTGGGAGGTGGTGTCGACGAAGCGGTCCCACGCCTGTCGGTGACGTTTGAAAGTGGGGACCAGAACCGAATCGTCGCTGAGACCGTCGACTGCGTTGATCGCCACACCGAAGTACGACGCCGCCCGCAGGTACGCGTTGGACGCGCTTCGCGAATGCCCGGCCTCGGCTGCCTCATCGGCCTGCCCGAATGCCCGTGTGCCGAGGTCGAACCAGGCCTCGTACCAGCCTTCGAGGTCCTTCTCGCCGACGTGAGCGATGGCCGAGAGCACTTCGCCGGTGTCTGCCGCGCCGAAGGTGGCTTGCCCGAGAACGACTCGTAGCTCGAAGTCGAAGGATTCGTTGCGATAGAAACCAGCAGTGAACGCCTGGTGCGGATGGGCGAAGAACGACGACGCGAGAGACATGGGCACACCTTCGCTAGTTCGGGGCAGCCATTTTCAGTTGTAGTTCCAGGATCGCCCGAATCGCTTGCCGGAAAACCTGTCAGCGCGGCGACGCCGGGAGCCCGGTGGATGGCGGCCTCGACATCGCAAATGCCAGGGTGCACAACCACAACGACATTCCCAGCACCTGCGCACGTTGAGCGATACCCAGTCCGAGATTACCGCCGCCGGAGACTTCGATGCTGTTGGTCGTCAACATCCACACCGTCGCAAGGGAAGTCAGGATCAGAATGGTCAGACCCGTCGTCCGCAAAGAAGGGTGCTCGCGATACCTGAACGCTCCCACGGTGAATGCGATCATCGCGGTGAAGATCGCGAAGACCGCCACGCTGCTCGTCAACGCGTGAACATGGTGGAGCTGCGGAAGTAGACCGTCGGGTGCGCGCGACGGGCAACCCTCGCCCGAGCATTCGAGGGGGAACGACGCGTCGGCGATGGTCGCGATGCCGAACACCGCCAGCGCAATCCAGCCCGTGACGTAGAGCCTTCGCCGGGGCGTGATCAGCAGACCCAGCGCTCCGGAGATCAACATCAAGATTGCGGACAGGACATCGGCGTTACCGAAGACATCGCGGTATTTCTGGTTCTCGGCATCGAGTTCGCTGAGGAACGATGTCACCGGGTCGAGGCCGGTGTCCAGGAAGAATTCGAGAATCCACGACGAGTAGACGATTCCGCCCAGAGCCAGCGCAGCCACCAAACCCCACCGCGCAACATTGCGTTCCTTCACGAAATCGAGCTTACGGACCGAGCAGGGCTTTCTGGACGCGTTCGGCCGCTACCAGCGGATCTTCGTGCTCCCAGATGCGGATGACGGTCCAACCCTGCTCTGCCAGACGTGCATCGGTGTCGCGGTCTCGAACCACGTTGGCGGCCAACTTTTCCGTCCACCACTGCGCGTTGTTCTTGGGAAACGTCGCATGCTGCGGGCAGCTGTGCCAGAAGCATCCGTCCACGAACACCGCGACGTTGCGGCGTGGAAATACCAGATCGGCCCGTCGGCGAACACCTTTGATCGGCGCTCGGTCCACGAAGTACCGGAGTCCGCGTCGATGCAGCTCGCGTCGAAGTGCGATTTCGGGTTTGGTGTCGCGCCGACGCTGAGCGCTCATCCGAGCGCTGGTGGCAGGATCCGTCGCAGGCACCGTGGTTCCCTCAGCCGTCGGAATCTTCGCTGTCTTCGGGATCGGACCAGGTGGGCGCAAACCTGTTGCGACGCTCCACTTCACCGTGCACGACGGTCACGAAGTCGGTGAACGAGAGCGTCTGAGCTTCGGTGGGGCGTCCGTTGCGCGGCGGCGGCTCGTCGACGTCGAAGAACCGAACTGCGCCATCGGGTTCGTAGAGTCCGATGTAGACCTTCTCGAAGAGGTCGTAGCGGGTGTCCTCGGCGCCGAGATCCACCCAGGCCTTTCCCGGAACGCCGACCACCGCGCGCTTGCCTCGGCCCGAGCGCTTCGAGAGCGTCGTGACGTGGTGTGCAAAAGAGGATTTGCCGGTGTCGCTGGTCTTGGTCGGGTCGCCGTCGTCGCACGTGGCGTACGGCTCGAACATGACGGCGACCAACACGCTGTACGGCTGACGCTGATGCAGAACCATTGCCTCGCCACGCAATTCGTGGTCGTTGCGGACGATGTTCTTGGTCCACCGTCCCAGCTTGCCGCTGCGGGGACTGTAGTCCTGGAAGTTGTACGTCTTGATGGAGACGCAGAGGATCAGGCCGAGAGTGGGGTCGAGTGCCTTGACGTCCAAGCGCTTTCGGCCCTTGGCGACATCGACTGTTGCCTCCTGGCCTTCACCGGACGCCGTCGGGGTGATGTTGGGATACAGCGGACGCAGAGCGTCGGCCACCGTCTGTGCCAGTTGATTGGACAGTCGCTGGGCGTAGTTCTTCTTCTCGCCGCGATCGGCGTCGGCCGGGGGCTTGTCGCCCGCGAGTTGCAGTGCACTCCACAGTGGTTCGTGTTCCGGTTCGGAAAACAGCGTTTCAGGTTCGGGGAACAGCGAGTCCGTCATGCTGCGGCCTCGGGGTATCCGCCCATCCGCTCGAGATGGCTTTCGACGTCCTCGATGAAACCGGGGATGAACCGAAGATTACCCATGCGTGCGCGCTTGAGGAAGCCGGCGGTGGCCCGAGCCGACAGCAACCGCGTGTCTTCGAGGAAGCCGCTCAGATCCTCGTAGTCGTACTGGACCGGCCAGGTCGAGGTATGGACGCGGAAGGCCTGGCGGTTACGGCCCCAGGCCGCACTCGGCCAGGCGTCGCCCGGTTCGAGTGGCGTCTCGCCCGCGGCGTCGTATTCGATGGGATCGCTCAACCGGCCACCGACCCACGACGCCATCCGCACGCTCACGGCATTGCCGACGAGCTTCCAGCGATGGCTGTGGCGTAGGCCGGGAACCTCGACGGACGGCAGCGTCCAGTCGGGATCGAAACCCTGCAGTCGCTCGGCATCGACTAGACCGGGAGTGACGATCTCACCTGACGGCAACCGGACTGCCGGCTGACTGGGGATGCCGACGGACGAGCCGCCCTTGAGCGTCGGCACGGCATTGACGGCCCATCCGAGACCGCGAGTGCCTTCGGTCCAGTAGAAGCCGCAGGGGTAGTCCGCGGGATCGCCACCCAGGCGCTCGCCGGCGTCCTGGCCGAACAGGATTTCGCGGGGATCGTCTGTGCGCGAGGCAAGCATGATGACTCGCTGGCGACGCTGGGGGAGTCCGAAGGCGCGGGCGTCGACCACCCGGTACGCCCAGGTGTATCCGAGGTCTTCGAGGGCGTCGGTGATGTGCCGCATGGCGGCGCCCTTGCCGAGCTGGAGCATGAACGGAACGTTCTCGATCAACAGCCAGCGCGGGCCCCTCTTACGCTTGACCAGACGGAACACCTCGTCCACCAGGCCTGAGCGTGCGCCGGTGATGCCTGCCGTTTTGCCGGCCTGAGAGAGGTCCTGGCAGGGGAAACCGGCGGCCACCAATTCGATGTCACTGGGCAGCGCGCGAAGTTTGGTGACGTCACCGTGCAACGGCACGTCGGCGAAACGCGAACGGAGAACTGCCTGCGCGCCCGGATCGATTTCACACAGCAGTTCGGTGTTCCACCCATGTTCCGAGAGCCCCAACTCGAGACCACCGATACCGGCAAACAAACCCACCATGCTCCGCGACGACGTCACAGCACCCTTCCTCACGAACCGACCTAGAAGCACGGTACTCGAGAACTCCGACACCGTTTGCCAACTATTCGGTCCGCGGCGTGCTCCTTACGGAAGAACCGTTGTGAAACGCCTTACATCGAGATCTTCGGGGCCGATCGAAGTCCCTAAAAGGTCCCTGATCGAAGCAATAACCCGAACCAGCGGTGCTCCGTGCCCGTTCGTCCATTACCGTGGTCGGGTGAGCATCCAACCTTCCGGTGACGCGTCCTGGCCCGCGGTATTGACCTGGCAGGCCCACAACGCTCCTCGTATGGAGTCTGTTCGTGTGCAGCTGAACGGAAATCGCATCAAGGCTTCCGGCCGGATCATCGGTGGAGCCTGCAGTGAGCACCCGGCATTCAGCGCGTCGTACGACCTGGTCACCGACGAGGCCGGCATCACCCGCCGGTTGTCCGTGCGGACCGCCCTGGCCGCCGGTGAGCGTCAGATGTCGATCAGCCGGGACGAAGAAGGCACCTGGATGGTCGAGAACGGCGCCAGTCACCAGCGCTCTGCGTTCGATGGCGCACTCGATGTCGACGTGATCCTCAGCCCGTTCTTCAACACGCTGCCCATCCGCCGCGTCGGTCTGCAGAACGACATCGAAGACGCCGAGGTGCCGGTCGTCTACGTAAACCTTCTCGACCTGCGCGTCGAGGGTGCGACCATCACCTACAGCTCCGGCGCCGACGGAATCAGTGTGCTGTCCCCGGTGTCCAGCTCGACGTTGTCCGTCGATACCGAAGGCTTTGTCCTCGACTACCCGGGTCTGGCAACTCGTATCTAGGTTTCGTATCTCCAGGTTGCGTAGTTCTAGGTTGCGGATCGCCGGATGACGCCGCCGCGTCGACCGGCGTCCCGCATCCGGTTGATCCAGTCGGGTTCTCCGACCTGAACGTCTTCGATGTCCCACCGCTCGTGCGACTCGTACGCTCCGCGCGCAGCGAACCCCGCGTCCACCAGTCGTGCCGTCGAGCCGTTGTCGAGCAGATCGGTACGTGCACCCTGCAAAAGGTCGAGCGCCTCGTCCAGCGCGACCAGCAGGGCGTCGCGGTTGCCCTCGCACATCGCCCGCACCAGGCCAGGAGCGCTCCCGGCCACGCGAGTGCCGTCGCGAAATGATCCGGCAGCCAGCCCGAGAGCCAGTTCGCCTCCGGCAGCTCCGGTGATCGCAAGCGTTTCCGCGAGCAGGTGAGGCAGATGCGAGATTCGCGCGACTGCTCGATCGTGTTCCAGAGATTCGGCCGGCACGACGACCGAGCCGCAGTCGAGTGCAAGGTCGGCGACCTGCGACCACACGTCTGCGTCGACGCCCTCGTCGGTGGCAACGACCCACACCGCGTCGACGAACAGATCGGCATCCCCGACCGCCCAACCCGAAGCTGACGTCCCCGCCATCGGATGACCGCCCACGAACTTGGCGCTCAAGCCCGCTCGTTCGACCGCGGCCTTCACTTCACCCTTGACGCTGACGACGTCCGTGATCGGATTGTCGGGCGCATGCGCGGCGATTGCCTCCAAGGTGGCGTCGACGGCAGGCATCGGCACGGCGACCACGATGATCGCGCCGCTTTCGTTTGCTCTCTGCAGCACTGAAACCAGATCGGTGTCGGCGTCGAAACCGTCGGCTCGGGCCGCGTCGGCGGACTCGCTGGAACGGTTGTAACCCCACGCCCGGCGGCCGGATCGGACGGCGGCGCGAAGTAGCGAACCGCCGATCAATCCGAGGCCGAGAACGCAGACTGGTGGGGCGGAATCGATCGCAGACACGAGTTCAGGTTGGCACATCGATGCTCGGACTTCACTCACTGGCACCAGGCGGGCTACCGTTGCGCCATGGGTGCACAGCGCGCGGGTAACAAGAGCGCCTCTTCGAACCAGTCGGAGGAGCTTGAAGGCTTCGGTGTCGCGGTGGTCCGTGAAGAGGGGCGTTGGACGGTCAAGGCACTGACGCCCGACGCGTTGACCTCGCTCTCGGCCGCCGAAACGCAGCTGCGTGAGCTGCGAAGTTCGGGTGCCGTCTTCGGTCTTCTCGACGTCGACGACGAGTTCTTCATCGTGTTGCGTCCGGCGCCGTCGGGCACGCAGTTGCTGATTTCCGACGCGACCGCCGCCATCGACTACGACATCGCGGCCGACGTCCTCGACGCCTTGCACATCGAGATCCCCGACATCGACCCGGACGACCTCGACGATGTCGAACCCTGGGAAGAGGGCGATCTGTCCGTGCTGGCCGATCTGGGCCTGCCGGAACCCGTGCTCGCCGTCATCGCGGCCGAGACCGATCTCTATCCGGACGAGCAGTTGGGGATGATCGCGCAGCGACTCGGGTTCGCATCCGAGTTCGGCGCAGCGCTCGACAAGCTCCCGCGCTAGATGACTCTCGCTGACGATCAGCGCATGATCCGTGCGGCCATCGTGGCCGCACGTTCCGCCTCCGACGCAGACGTCCCGGTCGGGGCAGTGGTGTTCGACGCAGACGGCGTCGAAGTTGCTCGGGCCTCCAATGCCAGGGAAGCGTCGTCCGATCCGACCGCGCACGCCGAAATCCTCGCGTTGCGTGCTGCCGCAAAAACCTACGGTGACGGCTGGCGCCTGGAAGGTGCGACGCTTGCCGTGACCCTCGAGCCATGCACGATGTGTGCGGGCGCTCTGGTCCTCGCCCGGGTTTCTCGGGTCGTTTTCGGGGCGTGGGAGCCGAAAACCGGAGCCGTCGGATCATTATGGGACGTAGTTCGAGATAAAAGATTGACCTATCGGCCGCAGGTGCGCGGCGGGGTCCTCGAGGACGAATGCGCTGGGCTTTTGGAAGATTTCTTCCGCGAGCAGCGGGCCTGAATTCGGTATTCCCCATCGAGAGTGATCGCACACTCGGGTAGCCGGATCCATCAATCGAGGGCATGGTGGAGGCAGATGCCGTCAGGGCATCGGCGGATCGTCGGAAGGCGATTCGTTCGCGTTCACAGAGGAGTACTCATGGGAATCGCAGACAAGGCTCAGAACAAGGCCGAAGACCTCGGGGGCAAGGCCAAGGAAGCTGCTGGCAGCGCTACCGGTGACCGGGACCTCGAAAACGAAGGCAAGGGCGACCAGGTGAAATCGGCCGTCAAGGATGCAGGCGAGAAGGTCAAGGACGCCGCTTCCAGCATCAAGGACAAGCTCACGTAATACCGCTCCACCTGGCGATTTCAGCCACGGGCACTCCATCCGGTAAAGTCACCAACGGTGGCGTGTCCGAGCGGCCTAAGGAGCACGCCTCGAAAGCGTGTGACGGGTAACCCCCGTCCGAGGGTTCAAATCCCTCCGCCACCGCCAAAGCTCCCCACCTGTTCACGCAGGTGGGGAGCTTTTTTGTGCTTGGTGGCGCCTATAGTCCCGTTGCTCGGACGACGTCGGGGAATCGGTAGGTTTCATCGAGGACTGATTTGTCGGGGACATAGCTGCGAATGATCAGTCGAAATTCGTCGTGCGGAGCGGGTAGCCAGTTGGCACGAGCATCCGGATCGGTCGGCTCGTCGTGAGACAGGTGCAAGGTGAGCTTCCCGTCACGAAAGACGAGATCGCCCGCGTCGAGATTGACGGTGCCGAGGTTGACGCGGTTACCCGGTGCGTCGGCGAGCATAAATGCGTCCTTGTCGTACATGGTCAGAGACCAGAAGCCGCCGCGACTGCGGTCGACGGGTGGGAGTGCGTCTTCTGTGAAGGTCATGGTGTGCCGCTCGCGGCCGTGGAGCAACGCTCCGTCGTGGTCGGTACCCCGGATGAGGTAGACAGCCTCGTGAAAGTCGTTGACGTAAATGTAGATGACGGCCGCGAGCGCCCGTCCGAACCAGTCGGTGCCCCACAGGCCACTGTTGCGTTGCCGTTGCCATCCGTTGCCTGCGTCGACCCCGGTTTGGACGTAGCTCGCCGATTGATGGAGGGCGACGTCGGCGCGGAGCGCGGCGCGGTCGAGCAGCGCTCGGTACGACTTGTCCGAACGATGCAGTGCGACAAGCGTCTTGGCTTGATCAGCCATCGGGGTGTCTGCTGCGCCCATGGTCGGGTTGAAATCGAGCATTGCTGCAAGATCGGTCCAGAAAGATTCCGGCTTCACCCATTGAGGTCGACTGGCGTCGGGATCGGCCGCCAACATTTCGGCGGTGACGCCCTGAGGGTAGATCGAGTTCGCGGCGTGGGCCTCGTAGCCGAAGGACCGCGGGCCGGGGCGATCCTCGCTGAACGGGTACATGCCGATCTGGTCGAGCACCGACCGCGCCTGCTGCTTGGACGCCTCGGAACGTGCTGCGAAACTGCGAGGGAAGACACCAGCCACGTTCGTCGGTGATCGAAGCACATCGAGGAAGTCTTCCGGCAACTCGCCATCCCAATCAGGTCCGACCAGAAGGAACTTTCCGCCGGGAGTGCCTGTCGCCGAACCAAGTTGGTGAGTCACATTGGTCAGCACGTCGACGATCTGGATAGTCCAGCAATGGCCGTCGGGTACCTCGGTCGGGGTCTGTATCACTGCGGTTTCGTCGGTGAGATCGGCGAATCCTGCGCCGTAGATCGTGTCGTTGTTGGGTGAGACGACCCACCGCTGCGCCGGGCTCATGTAGTCGGTGAGGGCACCTGTGTAATTCTTGGCGGCGCCTGGCAGAAGACCGAGTTGGAGTCCGGTCTTGCCATCCATGATCTCCCACATGTTTGTACGGCCGAAGGTGTCCACAGCTGGATAGCCCCAGTAATAGACGATCCGGGCGAGGGCTTCCACGTAACTCTCAGCGGCGAGCGTTGCTGGAACTCCGGCCGATCTCGCCAGTTGAGCGTGTGCCGGCGTGAAACCTTGTGCGATTGAGTCGGTCGGGGAGTCCATGAAGTCATGGTGCCGGTGACCGTCCGCTGCATCATCACCCTTGCGGGGTGAACCGGTGAGGAAATCGAAAACCGGTTCTGTGTGCGCAATTCGAACGTTCAGTAGCGGCGGGCGATCCACTCTGCAGCGGCGGCATCGATGTCCTGCTTCAGCTTCTCGAAGAACGAAGGTGGCGGGGTGGGGATCAAATCTGCTGCGGTAGTGAGGGATCGACTGAGGGCGATCCGACGCTCGCGTAACTCGTCGTCGGTCAGGAGCGTCAGGTCCGCCATCGCGAGCTCCCTCGATCGGTGTGATTCGTGTTTCGGGCAGACCGTGCGCATCGGGATCGATGCATGATTCGATGCGCACGGCCCAGGCATTCCAGACTGGGGGCCGGAATGCACAGTCGACTTTACCAAATGATTACTAATGGCTGTAGACGCGGCTCACCCTTCGATGTTCGTGGAGCACTTTCACAGGGTTCTCCCAGGTCGTAAGTCCTGACAACTGTTGAAGCTGCAACTATCGTCGAGCCCATGAAAAAGATCTGGTGGATCGGCGGAGCAGTAGTTGTGGTCGTACTCGCCCTGCTCGTGGGGCCGTGGGCGTACGGGAAGTTCATCGCTGAAGACGATGCACCGGCGGCCGTGGTGTCCACTGAGGGCGCGGAGGCGGCGTCCGGATCGATCGACGGGCAATGGACCGTCGTCGCCGGGCAGGGGGACAACCAGACGGCAGCTGGGTACACCGTGCACGAGATTCTCAACGGATCGAGTGTGACCGTCGTCGGAACCACTGGCGAGGTGAGCGGAAACGCGGTTGTCGAGGGTGAAAAGCTCACTTCCGGCGAAGTAACGGTGCAGGTGGCAAGCATCAAGACCGACTCGGATCGGCGCGACGGCCAGTTCACAGGCAATGTGATGGATACCAGCACGTATCCGACGGCGACGTTCACGATCGACTCGCCGGTGGACTTGTCTGCTGTACCGACGGACGGAACAACGGCGACGGTCACGGTGTCAGGAACGCTGACGCTCAAGGGTCAGTCCAAGCCGGTGTCGGTCGACATGACCGTGCTGCATTCGGGTGATTCGCTGATCGCATCGGGCTCGATTCCGGTCACCTGGACCGATTTCGGAGTCGAGCCTCCGTCCCTCGGTTTCGTCACCGTCGACGGCAGCGGCTCGGTGGACTTCCTGGTCTCACTCGCCGCGAGCTGAATTACGTCCACCCGATTCGCACTGCTTCGGGGCGGGCAGGGAAGATTAAGGACATGACCTTCCTTTCTTCTTGTCCGTTCCGAAGGCAGTGTGCGATCTCTGCCCGGACGGAATGAACAGGTGATGCCCCGGTGGAGACCGTTCCGAACGGGCGAAGACCCCGATCCACGGTTCACGCTCGCCAATGAGCGGACATATCTGGCTTGGATCCGCACTGCAACGGCCTTCGTCGCGTCGGGCGTCGGACTCGAAGCGTTCGGCGGCGACATTCTCGACCCGACGGTTCGTTCCGGCTTGGCCGCGTTGTTGCTCGTCGGCGGTGCTCTGATCGCCATCACTTCCTTTGTCCACTGGATCAGCGCCGAGCGTGCACTGCGAACTGAGCGCTCGTTGCCGGTGCCGCTCATGGCGCCGGTCGTCGGCATCGTGCTGGTGATCTGCGCGACCGTCCTGGTGGTCGAGGTCGTGAACTGATTGACCGCGCTGGAACCGTCGGAAGGTGTCAAGCCTCCGGACAAGGGCTTGCAGTCCGAGCGCACATCGCTCTCGTTCGTGCGTACGAGTCTGTCGATCCTCGGCTTGTCTGCCGCCTGTCTGAGATGGTTGCCGCAGTTCGGGTCGGTGGCCCTGATCGGCCCGTCCGTCGCTGCCGTGCTCGTCGTCGCGGTGACGGTCTACGAACGTCGGTCGCGGCCCAGGCGGTTGGCCCAGTTTTCGGCCGAAAAGGCAACGCCCGCTTTGGGTATGGGAGCAACTCTCGCGGTCGCTCTGCTCCTGCTCAGTGCGACGGGGCTGTGGATTCTGCTGAAGTGACCTCGGCTTTCGGCGCCCAGCCGGGCGGGCCGAACACGTAGCCGGCTCGCTGCCGCCACGATGTCGACGCCTTCCAATCGCGAGCAATGGCAGCATATTCGCGCGTTTGGAGCTTCCAGATGTTGTACGTTCCGACCGGCGTCGTGAGTCCGTAGGTGGGGCGGTGGGTTTCGGCTGCGAAGGTTCCGAACATCCGGTCCCAGATGATGAGGATTCCGGCGTAGTTGCGGTCGAGGTACTCGGCGTCGGAGCCGTGGTGGACGCGATGGTGTGACGGCGTGTTGAAGATGAATTCGATGGGCCGCCAGAGTTTTCCGACACGTTCGGTGTGGACGAAGAACTGGTAGACGAGGCTGACGGAGAAGCCGACGAACACCATCCACGGCGGGATCCCGAGGAACGGCAACGGCAACCACATGATGATCTCACCGCTGTTGTTCCACTTCTGCCGCAGTGCGGTGCTGAAATTGAAGTACTCGCTCGAATGGTGAGCCTGGTGTGTGGCCCAGATGACTCGAACTCGGTGTGCGATGCGGTGATACGCGTAATAGAGGACGTCGATTCCGAGCAGCAGGATCACCCAGGTGTACCAGGCAGTCGGCGAGAGGTGCCACGGAGCGAGATACACCCAGATTGCGGAATAGCCGATCAGCGCCAGCACTTTCCAGAAGGTGCTCGTTGCGATCGACACGAGTCCGAGTAGAACGCTGGTTCTGGCGTCGGCGCTTCGGTAGCCGCCCTGTGCCGGCCGTGCGCGTCCGTCGGCGTCGTCGGGATGATCTTCGAGCGCACGGGCCGCGAACCATTCGATTGCGAGGAAGATGACAAACGCGGGGATTGCGAGCGTAACGGGATCATGGAGCGGTTCGAGCAGTGACTTCCATGATTCGAGAAGGGTTTCCCACACGCGATTTGTCCTGTCCTCTAGCTCTGATCGTTACATCATGCATCAAAATGTAACGTCAGGGAACCCTTTGCGGCGAAGAACTCGCAGGTTTGTTGCGACTATTCATAGAACGATGGTAGGAATTGCCGGTGCATATCACCGCGAAGGTGGACTACGCCGTGCGGACTCTGGTCGAGCTCGCGGCAGTTGGTCCTGACCCGGCCAAGGCCGAGTTTCTCGCCAAATCCCAGGTAATACCCCACAAGTTCCTGGAAGCGGTGCTCTCGGACCTGCGGCGCGGCGGCTTGGTCAACAGCCGTCGAGGCCCGGACGGGGGATACTGGCTCGCTCGGTCCGCGGACGAGATCACGATTGCCGACGTCATACGAGCTGTCGAGGGACCGCTGGCTTCGATTCGGGGTCAGCGACCGGAAGACGTCGACTACGGGGGACCGGCAACGCCCCTCAAGGAGGTGTGGATTGCAGTGCGAGTCAACCTCCGTGCTGTGCTCGAAAATGTCACACTCACCGATGTTGCAGGTGGAGAGTTGCCCGAGTTCATTCACGAACTGACGGCAGATCCCGAGGCGTGGAATCGGCGCTGATACAGCCCGGTTTCAGTGTGCCCGTCGACGCGGAACTGCCATAGGAGCAGTGTTCGCGGTGTTGCCTCCCGCGGATTTTGCGTCGTACATCAGATGATCGGCCGCAACGATTGCTCGGGAGAACTCGTTGTAGTCGAACTCTTCCTGATGTGGGATGAAAGGTAGCGTCGCTGCGCCGACGCTGACCGTGGCCAGGGGGTCGTCGGAGGCGTTCACCACGGCTTTGGGGAGCGTCGCGATTCGTTTGCGAAGTCCGTACGGAGTACCGATCATCACAACGGTGAACTCCTCGCCGCCGGTGCGCGCGGCGTAACCGAAACCGTTCACATGCGCCTGCAGGCGCGTTCCGGTCCGGATGATGACGGCGTCACCGACTTCGTGGCCGAACGTGTCGTTCACCGCCTTGAACTTGTCGATGTCGACGACGGCAACAGCAATGTCGGCACGATTTGCCGACGCGACCGACCAGATGCGCTCCGACATGTCCCACAGTCCTCGTCGGTTCAACAGGCCGGTAAGCGCATCCACTTTGGATCCCGTTGCGCGCGCGAGTAATTGCCGCCAAGTGAACTGAATCGTGGCCGGAATGAAGATCACGGCACACAGGACGACGTCCGTGCGTGCGATCACGCTGGTTGTCGAGTAGTCGCCGTTCGTCAGGCCGAGCACCGTCAGGGCGATGACAAATGTCGTGGCAAAGGCGAGATGGAAGGCCAACCAGCGGTAATCGAGAAAATAGGTGAAGTAGGCGCCGGTGGCGACAAAGAGTGCCGCGCCGAAGAGGGCGGCGTTATGGCTGGTGAAGGTGATGAGAACCGAGGCAGTTCCGAGATCCGCCCACAGTCCGTAGAGCTTGAGCATGCGTGAACCTCTGATTCGGCCGACAAACCAGAGAATCGTAGGGATCAGGTTGACGGCCGCAATGCCGACGAGCCAACTGCGCGCAAACGGTCCGTCCGGGCCCTCTCCGCTGAGGAGAAACAGGAACGCCACGATCGAGAAATTGAGTGAGCAGAACCCGATGGTGAGACGGACGAGACGTAGTACGGAGCCTCGTCCGGACTTCGATCCCCACAGCATCACCGTGGACGAAACCGGCCAGGTGTGCAGGAGCGGGTCCATCAGATTCCTTCGCCGAGCAAATTACGGTTAATTCACCGCAAAGTATGTCAGGCCATGTTGATTCACGCGTCAACTTGGCAGGGGGCGTCAGGCGGTGGAGTTGCTCGCAACTCTCTCTGTCGCGCTGTTCAGGCATTTGCCGTGCGTGAGTGTGAGGTACGCCTCGAGTTTCCGTGCCGTGTGTTCGATCGCACAATATTGCAGACCTCTGCAAAGTTGCAGAGCTCTGCAAGTTCGGTACCGTGTTGGGGTGATCATCGAACAAGGCCTTCGTGACCGCAAGAAGGCAGCAACCCGTGCCGCACTCAGCGGCGCGGCAGCACGGCTCGCTCGTGCGCTGGGGATCGAATGCGTCACCGCTGACGCAATCGCCTCCGAGGCCGGAGTGTCGACGAGGACGTTCCACAACTACTTCTCCAGCAAGGAGGAGGCAGTGCTCGCCAGTTTCGAGGAATCGGTGACTTTGTGGATCGAGGCGCTTGCGTCACGGCCCGCGGACGAACCAATTCTCGACGTCCTCGAAGAACTTGTGGTCGAAATCGTGAACGACTCAGGTCCGAGTGGGAGTGAGAAGGCAAGTATCTGGCTGCTGTCGGATTCGAGTCCCGCGCTCTACCGGGATGCCGCAGACATGCATCAGCGGATCAACCGTGCAGTAGTTCAGGCATTGGCGGAACGCACCGGTACCGACGCCGAGAAGGACCTGTACCCGACGCTCCTCCTGGGAGCGGTGGGCGGAGCCGCTAAATCGGTGATCGACGTCTGGACTGGCGGAAAGTCGGAGGCTTCCAGTCCGGAAGAGTTGGTTCACGACGCTTTTCGGCAGATTCGTGCCGGGTTGCCCGCGCCGCCGCCTGTCCCTGAGATGTCGCGTCCCTGAGATGCCTCGTCTCTGAGCCCCACACGTAATACCTGTCCACGTACACGCACCGAAACAGCAAGGAGCCCGTCGTGGCCACCTATCTTTATCGGATCGGCAAGTTCGCCTACCGGCGAAAAGGCGCGGTCCTCAGCGTTTGGCTGATAATCCTGGTCCTGATGGGCGTCGGGGCAGCGACTCTGTCCGGCCCCACCAAGGATTCGTTCTCCATTCCGGGAACCCCGGCGCAGCAGGCGCAAGACCTGATGGCGGAGCGTTTTCCCGACGCGCCCAATCCTATGGATTCGCTGAGCGCGCGATACGTAGTGCAAGCTCCGGCAGGCACGACGCTGGCCGATCCGGCGAACGTCAAGGCCATGGACGACATGCTCGCGAGTATTCGTGGCATCGACAAGGTCGCCGACTCTGCCAAGGTGGACCCGGCGACTGCCACTTCGGAACAGGCCGCGAAGGCGTTGGTCAATCCGGTTACCGGCAACGACTCCATGGTTGCGATGTTCAAGGAAAAGGCTGCTGCGGCTGGAACTTCCGAGACACAGGCCGTGGACGACGCGCGTGCGTTGTCGCCGCTCAGTGCCGACGGCACAGTCGGGTACGTCGAGGTTCCGTTCAGCGGCGACTTCGCCGATCTCGATCAGGCATTGCGTGATTCGATCAACTCCGCAGCCGATGTCGGTCGGGCCGAGGGACTCAACGTCCAGGTCAGTGGTTCTGCTGCTCAGGAAGCGGAGATGCCCGGTGGTGTCACCGAGCTGATCGGTATCGCCGTTGCCGCTGTCGTTCTGGCCATCACGTTCGGTTCGCTTGTGGCCGCGGGGCTTCCGCTCCTCACCGCGATCATCGGTATCGCTATCGGCAGCCTCGGAATCACGGTTGCCACCGGATTCATGGATCTCAGTTCGATGACTCCGACGTTGGCGATCATGATCGGTCTGGCCGTGGCGATCGACTACTCGCTGTTCATCATGTCCAGGTTCAGGCATGAGCTCACCCTTACCGACAACCGTGCCGAAGCAGCAGGTCGCGCCGTCGGAACCGCCGGTTCCGCAGTGGTATTCGCTGGTTTGACGGTCATCATCGCGCTGGTTGCATTGCGCGTCGTCGGCATCCCGTTCCTCTCCGATATGGGTGCGGCAGCGGCCTTTACCGTGCTGATCGCGGTTCTGATCGCCTTGACCTTGCTGCCTGCGATCCTGGGTATGTTCGGACGCAAGGCTTTTGCCGGCAAGATTCCCTTCCTCAGCAAGCGCGCTGAGGAGTCCGAAGACGAAGATTCGGGCAAGCCGAAGTTGGCTCTGCGCTTCATCAGTGCCGTCGTCCGTCGTCCGCTCGTGCCGCTGATCGGTGGAGTAGTGCTTCTGGGCGCATTGGCTCTGCCCGCAACGGGATTGAGCCTGGCACTGCCGTCGGAGGCCACCGGTGACCCGGCGACCAGTGCGCGTCAGGCATACGACCTGATCGACGAGGGCTTCGGTGACGGTCGCAACGGACCGCTTATCGCCGTTGTCGACGCGAAGGGGGCCAGCGTTCCCGCCGGGGAGGCCTTTGCGGAGGTCGTCTCGACCATCTCGGGCTTCGATGACGTCCAGAACGCACAGGTCGTCGGGGTCAACGAGGCCGGCGACACCGCGCAGGTACTGATCACTCCGAAGAGTGGTCCGACCGACCCCGCCACGATGGATCTGGTGTCCAGCCTTCGTGGAGCCGAAGGCGGACTCAACGATTCGATCGGCGTCAGCTACGGCATCACCGGTCAGACCGCACTCGAAGGCGACGTCTCGGACACGCTGAAGGATGCATTGGTGCCCTACCTGGCCGTCGTCGTCGGCCTTGCATTCATCTTGTTGCTCTTGGTGTTCCGTTCGATCCTGGTTCCGCTGACGGCGACGCTCGGCTTCCTGCTCAGCGTGCTCGCGACATTCGGTGCGACGGTGGCGATCTTCCAGCACGGTTGGTTGGGCATCATCTCGAACCCGCAACCACTCGTGAGTTTCATGCCGATCTTCCTGATCGGTGTGGTGTTCGGACTCGCGATGGACTACCAGGTGTTCCTCGTGACGCGTATGCGTGAGGAGTACGTCCACGGCGCGAGCGCGAAGGAGGCCGTGACCATCGGCTTCAACCATGGCGCCCGGGTCGTCAGTGCGGCCGCGGTCATCATGATCTCCGTGTTCGGTGCCTTCATCGCGGAACCGAACTCGTTCATCAAGTCGATCGGCTTCGCGCTTGCCGCGGCGGTGTTCTTCGACGCCTTCATCGTGCGCATGGTGATCATCCCGTCCGTCATGGCACTGCTCGGCGACAAGGCGTGGTGGCTGCCGAAGTGGCTGGACAAGATTCTGCCGAACGTCGACATCGAGGGTGAGAAGCTCAGCAAGGCCCTCCGTGAAGAAAAGGAAGCGGAGCTTCAGTCCGCATCTGCTTGATCTCTGCTGTGCGCCTTTATTAACCCCCCGCGGTTAATAAAGGCGCACAGCAGTTTTTGTGTATCGAAATATCCAGCGGCACATGTCGGCCAGGATTGGTAACCTTCGCTCACTATGCTGATCAGGCTGCTGCGCACTTATCTGACGCCGTACCGGGGTGAACTCACGGGCGTTGTCGTCCTGCAGTTTATTTCGACTATGGCGGCCCTTTACCTTCCGAGTCTCAACGCCGACATCATCGACAACGGCGTGACGAAAGGCGACACCGGCTACATCCTCTCCACCGGCGGGATGATGCTGATGGTCACGCTCACGCAGATCCTGTGCTCGGTGGGTGCCGTCTTCTTCGGTGCGCGAGTCGCCATGGGCGTCGGACGCGATCTCCGGGCTTCGGTGCTGCATCAGGTCGGGACGTTTTCGGCCCGAGAGGTCGGGCACTTCGGTGCGCCTTCGCTGATCACCCGCAACACCAACGACGTCCAGCAAGTGCAGATGATGGTCGTGATGAGTTGCACCATCCTCGTCATGGCGCCGATCATGTGCGTCGGCGGCATCATCATGGCTCTGCGTCAGGACCTGAATCTGTCCTGGATCCTGGGGATCAGCGTCCCGCTTCTCGTAGTCTCGATGGGTTTCCTGATTGCCCGGATGGTCCCCGGATTCAGGGTCATGCAGGGCCGCCTCGACGCCGTCAACCGTGTTCTTCGCGAACAGATCACGGGCATCCGTGTCGTCCGAGCGTTTGTACGGGAACCGTACGAGGTAGAGCGTTTCGGCGATGCCAACCGTGAGCTGACGGAGACTGCACTCGGCGTCGGCCGCCTCATGGCACTGATGTTCCCGCTCGTGATGCTGATCAGCAATGTCACCAGCGTCGCGGTCATCTGGTTCGGTGGCCATCAGATCAACGAGGGCTCGATGCAGATCGGCTCGCTCACCGCGATGCTCAGCTACATCATGCAGATCCTGATGGCCGTCATGATGGCCACTTTCATGGCGGTGATGCTGCCGCGTGCGTCGGTGTGCGCCGAACGTATCTCCGAAGTACTCGACACGGATTCGTCGGTGATCCCGCCCGAGAATCCTGTCCGAGAACTGAAGGACCCGGGAGTCGTCGAACTTCGTGGAGCTCAGTTCCAGTTCCCCGGAGCCGAGGAGCCAGTGTTGCGCGACATCACCTTCCGCGCCGAACCAGGCAAGACGACGGCGATCATCGGCGGCACCGGTTCGGGAAAGACCACTCTGCTCAACCTGATTCCGCGGTTGATCGACTCCACCTCCGGATCGGTATCGGTGGGCGGCGTCGACGTCCGCGACATCGACACGGAGCTGCTCTGTTCGGTGATCGGTCTGGTCCCGCAGAAGCCGTATCTGTTCTCCGGCACTGTCGCCACCAATCTCCGCTACGGAAACCCCGAAGCTACCGACGAATGGCTGTGGGAGTGCCTCGAGATCGCCCAAGCCGCCGACTTCGTCCGCGCCATGCCCGAAGGCCTGGACACACCGGTGGCACAAGGCGGTACGACGGTATCGGGCGGTCAGCGTCAGCGACTCGCCATCGCGAGAGCGTTGGTGCGTAAGCCGCAGATCTATCTGTTCGACGATTCCTTCTCGGCACTCGACCTCACTACTGATGCGAGGCTGCGTGCGGCGCTGCGGCCGGTCACGCAAGACGCCTGCATCGTCGTTGTCGCGCAGCGTATTTCCACCATCGTGGAAGCCGATCAGATCATCGTGCTCGACGACGGCGCCATCGTGGGGATCGGCACGCACGACGAACTCGTGGTCAGTTGTCCCACCTACGGCGAAATCGTCGCCTCTCAGCTAGCCGTACAGGACGCATCATGAGTAATCGGCCGACTTCCTCGCCTCCCATCGGCCCGCCCGGCGGCGGCGATCCCACAAAGAAGGCCATGAACTTCGGCCCTTCGCTCAAACGTCTCCTCGGTCGCTTGAGCCCCGACAAGCCGATCGTCGTCCTGATCTTCGCTTTGGTGACCGCAAGCGTCGTACTTTCCTCGATCGCTCCGAAGATCCTGGGAAACGCCACCAACCTGATCTTCGACGGCATCGTCAGCAAGCAACTCCAGCCGGGCACTACAAAGGAACAGGCTGTCGAGGGATTGCGTGCCTCGGGGCAAGGTCAGCTCGCGGACATGGTGTCCGGCATGGCCGTTGTGCCCGGAACCGGAATCGATTTCGACGCCGTCGGCAAGGTCTTGATGATCGTGCTGCTGCTGTTCGTCTGTGCGTCGCTGTTCAGTTGGTTGCAGGCGTATCTGCTCAACATCGTGGTGCAGCGGACCGTTCGCCGGTTGCGTGAGGATGTCGAGCAGAAGATTCACCGACTTCCCTTGCGGTACTTCGATACCCATGCCCGCGGTGATGTTCTCTCGCGTGTGACCAATGACATCGACAACGTCGCGCAGAGCTTGCAGCAGACGCTCAGCCAGTTGGTCATGTCGGTGATGACCGTCCTGGGCATTCTGGTGATGATGCTGTGGATCTCACCGTTGCTCGCCTTGATCGCGGTGGCAACTGTTCCGCTGTCGATCATGGTCACAGCGTTCATCGCGAAGCGTTCACAGAAGCACTTCGTGGCGCAGTGGAAGAGCACCGGCGGAATCAACGCACAGGTCGAGGAAGCGTTCAGCGGCCACGAGTTGGTCAAGGTGTTCGGCCGCCAGCAGGAGGTCGAGGAGCGCTTCCGCAAGCAGAACGAGGATCTGTACGAGTCCAGCTTCAAGGCGCAGTTCATTTCCGGTCTGGTCATGCCGGCCGTGATGTTCCTGGGCAACCTCAACTACGTCGCCATCGCAGTGGTGGGTGGCATGCGCGTCGCATCCGGAACGATGACGCTCGGCGATGTGCAAGCGTTCATCCAGTACTCGCGGCAGTTCACCCAGCCGCTCACGCAGATAGCGTCGATGACCAATCTGCTGCAGTCCGGCGTCGCTTCGGCCGAGCGGGTCTTCGCGCTGCTCGACCAAGACGAGCAGTCGGAGGACCCGAAGAGCGCGAAGTCGCCCACGGTCGACAAGGGTCGCGTCAAGTTCGAGAACGTCACCTTCAGTTACAAGCCGGAACAGCCGCTGATCGAGGACCTGTCCCTGACTGCCGAGCCGGGCCAGATGGTTGCGATCGTCGGACCCACCGGCGCAGGCAAGACCACCCTCGTCAACCTCATCCTGCGGTTCTACGAACTCAATTCGGGCCGAATCACTTTGGACGGCATCGACATCGCCGACATGACGCGAGACGATCTGCGCTCACGGATCGGCATGGTTCTGCAGGACGCATGGCTGTTCGGTGGAACCATCCGCGAGAACATCGCCTACGGCAAGCCAGGTGCCACCGACGAGGAGATTCGTCGTGCGGCCGAGATGAGCTACGTCGACAAGTTCGTGCACTCTCTGCCTGAGGGTTACGACACGGTCATCGACGAGGAAGGCAGCAACGTCAGTGCGGGCGAGAAGCAGCTCATCACTATCGCCCGCGCCTTCATCTCGCAGCCGTCCATCCTGATCCTCGACGAGGCGACCAGTTCGGTGGACACGCGCACCGAACTGCTGGTCCAGAGCGCCACCGCGGTTCTGCGCAACGACCGAACCAGCTTTGTCATCGCGCACCGTCTTTCGACAATTCGTGATGCGAACCTGATCGTGGTGATGGAGGAAGGCCGGATCGTGGAGCAGGGGAGCCATGAGGCTCTGCTCGAATCCCGCGGCGCGTATTTCCGTCTGTACAACAGCCAATTCGTGGGCGCGGAGATCTGATGCCTCAGTAGACTGGAGCAGACTTGGTCCGCTGGGTGGACCACATTCTGTGTACTGGAGGCGCTCGGCGATGCATTCGTTGCTGGGGAAAGCGCGCCTGATACTCGATTCCTTCGATGCGGATTCGGGTGCGCTGTCGCTGACCGAACTTGCGAATCGGAGTGGTGTTGCGAAGGCGACGGTGCATCGAATAGCCGGTGAACTGGTGTCTCTTGGTCTACTGGAACGGGTCGGAACCAAGTACAGGTTGGGGTTACGGCTCTTCGAACTGGGGCAGTTGGTTCCTCGTCAACGTATTCTGCGCGAGGTGTCCTTGACGTATGTGCAGGATCTTCACGCGGCGACCCGGGAGACGGTTCACCTCGCGATTCGCGACGGCCTCGATGTTCTGTACATCGACAAGATCTCCGGTCATCACGGGGTGGACCTGCCGTCGCGGGTGGCTGGCCGGCTGCCGATGTATGCCACGGCAACCGGCAAAGCGATACTCGCGTACTCACCGGATTCCGTTTTTCGAGCGGTGACAGGCAACGGATTTGTCGAGTTCACCGATCGGACGGTGAACTCGGAAGACGGGTTACGTAGGCAACTCGACGCTGTTCGTTCGCAGCAGTTGGCGGTCGAGACCGAAGAGGTTCGCCTGGGAACATCGAGTATCGCTGCCCCGATCTTCGGTGGACTTGGTGAAGCAGTTGCCGCGATCGGTGTGTCGAGTCCGCGGTATCGAATGGACACCGAGCGTTTTGCCGAACCGTTGCGCGCGGCGGCCGAAGGGATCAGCCGGAAGGTATCGGTTCTCGAACGCTCGGCATAACCGTTTTATCGACGCACGCAGAGCAGCGCGATCACGCCGAGAACCGAAGCCCCGGTCATGGAGATGGCCACGGCAAGACTGGTGTTGCCGAGAAGGCCGACGATGGGCGCAACCACAGCGGCAGCGCCGAACTGCGCAAATCCGATCAGCGCGGCTGCTGAGCCTGCGGCTTCTCCGTGACGGGACAGTGCAACCGCCGGTGCGTTGGGCATGACAAAACCCGTTGCGCAGAGCATCAGCAGGATGGGGACGGCAAACCCGACGAATCCCCACGAGTCGGTGGCGGCAACAACAACAAATGCAGCGCCGACGGCACTACTGCCCCACATTGCCCAGATCGTGATGGAATTCGGCGACCACCGGCCGAGAAGCACGACGTTGAGCTGGGACGAACCGATCAGAACGACGGCGCCGCCGGCAAAGGCAAATCCGTATGCGGTGGCGCTCAGTCCGAACTGTTCCTGCATCACGTAGGACGACGCGGCGATGTACGACCACAAAACGCCGCGGCCGAGACCGCACACGAGCACCAACACCATGAAGTGGGCATCCTTGCCGAGCGCAATGTAGTTTCGCGCGATGGCGCCGATGCCCTTGCCCGACCGATTCTCGGGTGGAAGTGTTTCCGGCAGCGATACTGCCGCGAGTGCGATCATCGCGATGCCCAGGATGAAGAGAGCGAGAAAGACTCCGCGCCACTGTGTTACGGACATCAGTGCCCCGCCGATGGAGGGGGCCAGGATGGGCGCTACGCCCATGACCAACATCAGCCGCGAAAGTACAACTGCCGCATCGTGTCCGGTGAATAGATCACGAACGATTGCCATCGCGATCACGCCTGTCGCGGCGGCGCCGAAACCTTGAAGGGTTCGCAGCGCAGTGAGGACTTCGATGGACGGAGCAAAGAAGCAGGCCAACGACGCGCCGACGTGAATTACTGTGCCCACGAGCAGGGGACGTCGACGTCCGTAGATGTCGGACAGTGGGCCGATGAGCAACTGGCCGAAAGCCAGACCCAGCAGTGTGCCCGTCAGGGTCAGCTGAACCATCGTGTCCGACGTACCGAATTCCTGCGTGATCTGTGGCAGCGCAGGAAGATACATGTCGACGGTGAACGGCCCGAGGGCGGTGAGAATTCCGAGAAGCAGTACCAATCGGATCCGTGCACCGCCCCTCGGGGCGATCACCGTTCGTTCAGTTGTGCTGTTGGTCAAGGAAACCCGAAACTACACTGTAGTAGTCGTATGGTCGTTCTTCCTGAAGATGATGCGACGCCTTGTCCATGATGTAGAGATGGCCATGGGGAATCATCCGCGCAAGCATGAGCGGGTAGTCCGGGGTGAGGAATGCGTCGTGCATGCCCCAGGCGAAGAGCGTCGGCGCCTGGATCTGGCCGAGTTCAGCTGTGAGATCCTGCCAATCGCCACGAGGTGAGTCCGCCGAGGCAGCCAGGGCCATTTCTTCGGGGTCGAGACTTTGCTCGTATCGCATCTGGAGGGTTTCGGCGGGCAACTTCGATCCGTCGAACCATTCGAGACTGGTGATCAAGGTGCGGAGTTTTTCGAGGGTGGGGCCGGTGCCGCCGTAGTAGACGTCGCGGGCGTTGCGGCCACGACGGCCATCCTCGGGGAGCGGCGCGAGTGGACCGTAGAAGACGGGCATGCTGCCCGTGATCACCAGGGAGCGAACGCGTTCCGGGTACTTTGCCGCAAGATTGAGAGCTATGGTGCCGCCCCACGAGTTGCAGACGAAGTCTGCGCGTTCGATTCCGAGTTCGTCGAGCAGGGCAACCACCTTGGCGGCGTGGAAGTCCCACATTGGGCCGGCGATGGTGCACTTGTCGGACCGACCGTATTGCAGCAGATCAACGAGAATCGCTCGTCGATCCGAGGCGAAGAGCGGTGCCACTGGCCCGAAGTCGGACCACGCAGTGCAGCCGGGGCCGCCTCCGTGCAGGAAAATCGTGGGGTCGCCCTCGCCGAGGTCGTAGTAATGGAATGTGACGCCATCTGCTTTGGCGTACAAGCTCTTCGGTTGATCAGCCATGGCTATACCTGACCTCGAGGTGAGCGGTATGGGAAGTATCGCGGTCCGGCAGGCGAACCCGGTTCGTGGCTGTGAGACTTCCGAATGCCTAGCGTGCTGGCATGAGAACAGAACTCGAGCACGCGCGTGATCGCGCGGAGGCGATGATCGGTACGCGGGAAACGCGAGAGTTGGGAACGGTGCGTCCGGCGGAGTCGGTTGCGTTTGCGGTTGCCACCGCCGAGACGGACCCCCGGTTTCTCGACCCGGAGCACCCGGCATTTGCCGTCCATCCGATGTATCTGCCTTCGCTTTTGCGAGGACCGCAAGGTGGCTCCGATCGAGAGTACCGAGCAGACGGCATGTTCCGTGACGAAGTGCCGGGCACAGACGGTATCGACGTGCGCTTGATGGCCGGCGGGCAGAGTGTGACTTTCTTGCGACCGGCCCCGCTGGGTGAGGCTGTCGTCGTAGGGCGAGTACTCGATACCGTGACGACCAAGGGCCGGGCTCCGGACGAGTTTCTGCTGCTCTCGGTCACCAAGACTTACCGGGGTGCGCAGTCCGGCGCATTCGCCGAGGTCGTCGAGAAGTTCATCGTCCGATGACCGAAACAGTAGTCGTGGGCACGCCGATCGAATCGGTGACCTTGGTCTGCGATCCGGTTCGGATCCTTCGATTCGGGGCGTCGACGCACAATTCGCACCGTATTCACTACGACGCCTCCTATGCGCAGACGGAGGGGTTGTCCGCACCGGTGGTGATGGCCCAGTTGCAGGGCACGCTGTTCTTTCGTGCCGCGTCACACTTTGCCGGTGGATACGAAGGAGTTGTGTCCGTCTCCTGGCAGAATCGTGCGCCCGCGCCCGTCGGAACCACACTCGAGGTGTCGGGTGAAGTGTCCCAAATCGACAGTGACCAACTAACTTTGGCATTGCGGGAGCATTCGGACAATGGCGTGCTGTGTGCCGTCGGAACCGCTGTGGTGGTCCGGGTCTGCTGAGCGAACCGAATCCATTGGCGTAGACCGCAATCTCACCCAAGATCTGTTTCATTCAAACGTTCAGTGTCGAGAGGACTTCACATGACTGGTGTCGAGGCGTCGGAAGCCACGTTCGCGCTGCCCGAGCGGCCACGAGCGGCCGGTCGGCAGGATTGGACGGCATGGCCGGGTTACAACGCAGCCGGCAGCGGATACCGCGGTTACTGGTACCCGGTCACGTGGTCGAACCACATCACCAAAGACCCCAAGAGCTTCACCATCTGTGGTGAAAAGCTGGCGATCATCCGCGACGCAGGCAAGGCATATGCCCTGCACGATCGGTGCCCGCACCGCGGCGTTCCGTTGTCCGAGGGCGATCAGCAGTTCCCGGGAACTGTCAGCTGCCCGTACCACGGCTGGACGTACCGGCTCACTGACGGCAAGCTGGCCGCGGTCATCACCGACGGTCCGGATTCCAAGATCTGCGGCAAGCTGAACGTCCAGACCTATGCGATCGAGGAGCGACTCGGTCTGGTGTGGGTGTACATCCCGATCGCCAACGAGCCGGCGCCGTCCATCGACGACCAGTTGCCGCGTGAGCTGGTGGAGAACAAGGGTATCGTCGGTGGTCGGATTCAGCCCCGAGAAGGCAACTGGCGCTTCGCATGTGAGAACGGTTTCGACGAGGGACATGCGAAGTACCTGCACCGCACCGCATTGTGGCGTCTGTTCAAGCCGATGCCGACGTGGAACATCACGAGCATCGTTCCGGAGGGACGCTGGATCTACCGCGTGCAGGAAGAGGTGTACTGGGAGGCGGAATTCCCGGGCGTGGGAACCTGGACGAACAAGCGGTGGTGGAAGAAGAAGCCGGACGAGACCCAGATTTCGCAGATCGGAAACGTCGGCGCCGGTCTGGACGTCAATCCTGTGATCGCAGCTCAGAACTTCCCCGGTTTTGCTTCGCTGTCCATGCCGGGTGTCCTGCGCATCGCGTACCCCAAGTTCATTCACTACGAGTTCTACGTCCCGGTGGACGAAGACAACCACAAGTACGTCGGCCTCATGGTCAACTTCGTCTCCGGCGCAGCAAAATTGGGCTTCTACGCCAAGTACCTCGGCGCGATCCGCTGGCTGTTCCACGGTCAGTTCTCGGGTCAGGATGCGTGGATGGTCGAGGTCACCGACGCACCGCCGGAGAAGCTGTACCGACCGGACGTGTCGCTGACGACGTGGCGAAATCTGGCAGAGGAAGAGTACGCCGAGAAGATCGCCGACGCGGCCAAGCACACCCCCAAGGCGCCGGTCAGGCCCACCCGAGAGCGCCGGACGCCAACGCCCCGCTCGGCCCCTGTCGCCGACGCTCAGATTCCCACCGGCACCAGCGAATAGGAGAGATACATGTTCAAGATTCTGACGGCTGTCGCTATCGGTGCCGCTGTTGCAGTGGCAGTTCCCAAGCTGTGGCAGCTGGCCGGCGAGCGCAGCAATACTCAGGTACATCAGGTCAATCCATGACCACTGCGAGGGCCGATGCTCTCGCAGGCCTAGGCGACGAGCGCCGGGAATGGGTCGAGCGAGCCTACGCCCATGTCGATCGTGCGCGATTGCGGGATCTCGCCACTTCGGTGGTCAACATTCCCAGTCCGACGGGTGACGAAGCACCGCTGGCCCGCCACATCACGGCGGTCCTGGCAGCGTCGGGCATCGAGGCCCACACAATGGATCTCGATGATCGGCAAGCGAACTCGTGGGGAAGGCTCCGCGGTGACGGGTCCGGACCGGACCTGTTGCTGTATGCGCCGATCGACACCGTCACGACCGGCGATCCGGCGGAAGACCTGCCGTGGGTGGGAAATGAGCTGCGAGCGGATCTGACGCCGCACGCCCAGTTCGACGAGAACTACGTGATCGGATTGGGTGCGTCGAACCCCAAAGGCCACGCCGTCTGCATTGTCGCGGCGGCCGAAGCAATTGCCGCAGCCGGTATTCCGCTCCGCGGTGACCTGGTGCTCGGATTCGGCGCCGGTGGTATGCCGACCAATGCCCGCCCCGGTGTCGGAAACCCCCGACGCAACACCGGCCAGGGCGTCGGCTGCTCGTTCCTCCTGGAACAGGGAGTGTGGGCGGACTGCGCGTTGATCGCCAAGCCCGGCTGGACGGTTTCCTGGGAAGAAGTGGGACTGGCCTGGTTCGAGATCACGGTGCACGGTCTGCACACCTACGTCGGCTCGCGCCACCGGTTGCCGTACCGCAACGCGATTACCGCAGCCGGCGAGGTGGTCGCCAAGTTGGAGGAATGGTTCCCGAAGTACTCGGCGGCGCATCAGGACGGTTTGGTTGCGCCTCAGGGGATCGTTGCCAACATCCGCGGCGGGTGGGAGCGAACAGCGTCGTTCACCCCCGAGCAGGTGCGCCTTACCGTTGATCTACGGCTCAGCCCGCGGACGACGCCCACCGCGGCCAAGCGCGAACTCAAAGCCGTCGTTGCGGAGATCGCACAATCGCTGGATCTGCAGATCGACATCGAACAGGTTCTTGCCATCCCCGGTGAGGGTTCCGACCCTCGAATGTGGTTGCGCCGCGCCGCAGTCCACGCGTGGGAAGCTGCCGAAGGAGAGCCGCATCAGGACTTCTTCGACGCGAGTGGAGCCACCGACGCAAACATCCTGCGCAGCCGCGGCATCCCGACGATTCGGGTGGGTATGCCCAAGGTGGTCGACGCACCGTTCGAGGTGGACTTCGCGATGGGGATGAACACTGTGGACCTGGCTGCGGCGGAGAGATTTACGAAGTATCTGATCCGAGTGGCCCTCGACACCGTCACCCGCTCGCTCGAGGAAGTAGGAATCGACTGATGGCGAAGATAGTTCTGGGTATCGGTGCCTCCCACAGCACCTTGATGAACACCCATTGGGAAGAGACGACGCACAAGGCGGAGGCCGAACGCTTCCGGGACGCGCTGTATCTGAGCCGGGAGAAGATCGCGGCGTCGAAACCCGATGTTGTCTTGATTCTCGGCTCCAACCACTTTCGCGGTTTCTGGCTGGATCTGATTCCGGCGTTCACTCTCGGCGTCGGAGAGTGCATTTCCAGTGGCGAGTCAGGAACACCCAAGGGGCCGCAACGGGTCGACGTGGAGTTCGCCAGGCACCTTGCAAACGAGCTGATCGAAGGTGGCCGGTTCGATCTTGCCTACTCGGCGCGATTGCAGATCGATCATGGTCAGTCTCACGCGATTCAGTACCTTCTCGTCGGAATCGATGTTCCGATAGTTCCGTTGGTGGTCAACGTATTCGCGCCGCCCCTCCCGACGTTCAAGCGATGTGAGGAAGTGGCGAAGGCCCTGCGGGATGCCGTTGCGTCGTATCCGGCGGATACCCGGGTCGTGGTGATCGCGTCCGGTGGATTGTCTCATCGTCTGCCCTGGCCGGACTGGCGGGATCCGCACGGTGAGGACGAGGATTTCATGGTTCAAGCCTGGCTGGACGGCCGGGAGAACTGGTCCGACTACGACGTCCGGCGACGCCAGATCATCCGCGCAGCCGATGCCGCGATCACTCCGGAGTTCGATGACCGAATTCTTGATCTGTTTGCCAGCGGCAAGGCAAGTGAGCTTGCCGAGTTCACGACGCAGCAGATCGAAGACGAGGCGGGCAACGGTGCGCAGGAGTTGCGGACCTGGCTCATGATGGCCGCGATGCTCGACTACGTTCCGGGTGAACGCCTTGCCTACGAAGCGATTCCCGAGTGGCTCACCGGTATGGGTGTCACGATTCTCGATCCAGCTGGAACAGACAGCGCAACAACATAATCTGCACCTTCAGTAAAGGAAGTTTCTCTGATGACAATCTGGAACGAACTTGCCGGGCTCGATTTCGAGTTGACGACCGTCGACGCCGGCGGTGTGCCCACGCGCTCTCTGCAGGCAGGATCCGGTGACGAGGCCGTGATCTTCCTGCACGGCACCAGCGGACACCTCGAGGCATTTGCACGCAATATTGCACCGCACGCCGAGTCTTACCGGGTTCACGCGATCGACATGCTCGGCCATGGTTACACCGGCAAGCCTGACTACCCGTACGAGATTCCGCGCTACGTCGAGCATTTGGTGAACTACCTCGACGCGGTCGGACTGGACCGTGTGCACTTGGTGGGTGAAAGCCTCGGTGGTTGGGTCGCTGCCTACCTGGCCAGCGAGCAGCCCGAACGTGTTCTGTCGCTGCAGTTGCTGGCAGCAGGCGGAACAGTCGCGAACCCGGTAGTCATGGAGCGCATCAAGACGTCGACCGCGAAGGCCGTCCAGAGTGACGACATCGAATTGACCCGCGCACGTATGCAGTTGCTCATGCATGATCCCGCCGATGCAACCGAGGAATTGGTTCAGGCTCGTCACCGGATCTACCATCAGCCTGACTTTGTCGCCAACATCCACAACCTCCTTTCCTTGCAGGAGATGGAGGTTCGCCAGCGGAACCTGCTGCGCCCGGATCGAATGGCACTCATCAAGGCGCCGACTCTTGTGGTCTGGGGTCAGGAAAATCCGTTCGGTGATGTTCCGGAAGCGAAGAAGATGGCCGAGGATATTCCGGGCGCTCAGCTCGAACTCTACTCGGAGTGCGGTCACTGGCCGCAGCACGAGCAGGCAGCGAAGTACAACCCGCTGAGCCTCGAGTTCTTGGCAAAGGCATCAGCCAGCGCGAAGGCAGCTATCTGAGAAGTTCCTGCCAAATATGCTGCTGCGTAATGGAGCCGGTCTCTCGATTGGGAGGCCGGCTTCCGCGTTTTCGAAGGTACAGTCATCGTCTTACAGCGAAGGAGTTCTCGTGAAGAAAGTACTTCTGCTGACGGCCGACGCCGACAACGGACTCGGTACCGCAATCCGTGACGCCGTCAGGGGTGAGGCGGAGGTAGTTCGATTACCTGAGCGCACCACGGGGGCGCTCCGTGCGGAGTTGCCGACATGCGACGTCGTGGTGGGGGACTGGAGTGGTGATCTGCCACTGGGCAAGGAGGAAGCAGAGCTCGGCCGGAATGTGCTCCTCGTCCAACAGCCTGGTGCCGGAACCAATTTCATCGATGCCGAAGCCTGGCGCGCCGCCGGAGTTCCGGTGGCGAATACTCCCGGTGCAAACGCGAACTCGGTTGCGGAGTGGGCAGTGCTCGCGGCAGGTGTGTTGTGCCGCTCCATGTTCTGGGCGCACAACGAGGTTACCGATGGTCGATGGCCACAGGAATCCATCCTGACGCGCGATTGCCGCGATCTGGCGCAGCGCCGGGTCGGCGTCGTAGGTGTTGGTTCGATCGGCCGCCGGTGTGCAGAATTGTTTGCCGCCTTCGGTTGCGACGTCTACGTCACCGCGCGTTCGAGACCGCGTGACACTGTGGCTGCGACGTTTGTGTCACTCGACGAGTTACTGCCTCTCGCGGATGTCCTGGTGCTGGCCGTCCCGCTTACGGAATCAACTCGGGGACTGATCAATTCCCATCGAGTTGCGCAGTTGCCCACCGGAGCGATCGTGGTCAATGTGGCGCGCGGCGCTGTCGTCGACGACGCGGCATTGGCGCGTGCCTTGCGTTCCAGGCATGTCGGCGGCGCTGCCCTCGATGTGTTCGACGTTGAACCACTACCGATTTCGAGCCCGCTCCGTGGATTCGATTCGACCCTCCTGAGCCCGCACGTCGCCGGCGGCAGCGCCGGAGCGCGTGCGTCGATCTATTCGATGACGGCGCAGAATGTCGCCAGTGCGCTGCGCTCGCAGACAATTCGGTGGACATTGTGATTCGGTGGACATTGTGATCGAGGGCCGTGTTACCGAAGTATTTCGGTCCGCACGTTCCTCCAGGTGCAGTGTTTCGCCGAGGTAAGTTCCTGTCCCCGGTCCGCACGGTGGACCCGGTTGGTTCTCGGGTGTAGGTACACACAGCTAGGTTTGCTCTCCACGACCCGCAACTGCGGCACAGATCACAAACAAAGGTGTGAGTAGATGGCCTCGCTGTCAAAGTTTGGAAGGACTGCTCTTGTTTCGGCTGCGCTGCTGCTGACCGTTGCAACCGGCGCATGCAGCCGCCCGGCGACGCAAAGCACAGCTGATTCCGCCGGAAGTGGACCACTGCGTATCGCAGTCGGAATCGATGCTTCCTACGCTCCGTTCTTCGTAGCGGATCAGGAAGGCATGTTCGACGCTGCCGGTTTGGACGTCGAACTCGTCCAGTTCGGTCGTGGTGGCGAGGCCGTCGACGCACTCTCGACCGGGCAGGTCCAGATCGCCGGTAGCTCCGATACGACAACGATCGCCCAGCTGCGTCAGAATCCGTCGTTGCGCGCGATGTACTCGTACGAGGCGTCGGGTGACTACATCAAGGTCGTGCTGCGTAACGGTGTCGACTCACCGGCTGCGATCAAGAAGATGGGCATCGTCCCGGGTCTCAGCCAGATTTCGACGGACAAGTACCTCGCTGCCAATTCCATTGCCCCCGGTTCGGTCGAGATGATCTCGGCGACCCCGACGGACATGCCCGCACTGCTCAGTCGCGGCGACATCGACGGGTTTGTCCTGTGGGAGCCGTGGCCGGCCACCGCCCTGGATCAGGGAACCGGCCACGTGGTGGCAGTAACCGGAGACTACGGCTGGTTCTATCATCATTGGGCGATCACGACGGCTCCGTGGTTGTCGGCCAACGAAGAGACAGCGCGAACCGTCGCGAAGGTGCTCGACGAGGCAACGCGCAAGGTCGAGTCGGATCCGGGCGTGGCAGCGTCCGCGACCAAGGCGGCTGTGAACGTCAGCGAGGATCAGACTATTGCCGCGGTGGACGAGATCGACTTCGCCGTGGTGAATCTCGAAGCTGCGGATGTCGAGTCGGCTCAGTCGATCGTAGATTTCTACAAGTCGATCGGTGTTCTCAGCGACCAGCCGGATCTCGAATCGGCAATGCTTCTGGATTGGTACAAGGATGGTGCACAGTGAGTATCGCAACAAGTGGTTCAACGACCAGCTCGACGAATAGCGCGGGGACAGCCGGCCCCGGCAAGAAGAACACCGGTGTTGCCATCGACGTGGTCGACCTCGGAATCAGCTTCGGCGCGGCGGAGATCGTCGCCGGAATCGACATGCACGTGCAGCCAGGTGAATTCGTCTGTCTGCTCGGTCCGAGTGGCTGCGGCAAGTCGACGCTGCTGTCGTCCATGGCCGGCTTCGTGGAACCCAGCGCCGGCGAGATCGTGTGCGACGGAGATGTCGTCGCCGGCAGTAACCGCCACGCCGGCATGGTGTTTCAGAGCTCCGAAGCGTTGTTCGAATGGATGACCGTGAGCCAGAACGTGGCCTACGGCCCCAGGATGCGTGGAGCGAACCGCAGCGAGCAGGCGAGTATCGCGGCCGAGTACCTCGCGATGGTCGGCTTGCCCCACGCGGGTGCGAAGTTCCCCTCGCAGCTGTCCGGCGGTATGCGGCAACGTGTTCAGATCGCACGAGTTCTTGCCAACCAGCCGTCGTTGGTTCTCATGGACGAGCCGTTCGGTGCGTTGGACGCTCAGACTCGTCAGGTTCTGCAGACCGAACTCGACCGTATCTGGCGGCACACCCGCTGCACCGTGGTATTCGTGACTCACGATATCGACGAGGCACTGACGTTGGCTGACCGTGTGATCGTGATGTCGGCCGGCCCGCGGGCCCGGATCAAGAGCGTCTACGAGGTCAATGCGGCTCGTCCGCGAGACCGCAACGATCCCGAGGTGATCGAGCTCTACGAGAAGCTGCGGGACGACATTCGGGCAGAGGTGGTTGCGTCGCTGCGGAACCAAGGCATTGAGGAGGATGAGCTGTGACGGCTGTAGTGACCGGTGGTTCAGCCGGTGTGAGAACAGCGAAGGTGGCGGAGACAAAAAAGCGTTCGTCGGCGCGGCGATCCAAGATTGTCAAAGCGACGCTGATGTATGCAGCCTCAGCGGCAATCGGTTTGGGCATCTGGTCGTTCCTGGCGTGGTGGTACGGGCCGACCACCATTGCATCACCGGCCGAAGTATGGTCGGCGGCACAGGAACTGTGGGAGAGCGGCGTTCTGTGGTCGTCGATCACCGCATCGGGTCAGCGAATTCTCATCGGCTGGTTCCTGGGTGTCGTGATCGGTGCTCCCGTCGGAATTCTGATGGGCCGCATTTCCATCGTGCGACAGCTCCTCGATCCGTACATCGAGTTCTTCCGGTTCATTCCGCCTATTGCGTTTGTCACTCTCGCCGTCGTCTGGTTCGGCATCGGTGAGACGTCGAAGGTTGTTCTGATCTTCTACACCTCGGTATTCATCGTCACGGTCAGCACGATTGCCGCGACTGTAGCGATCAGCGAGAACAAACTGCAGGCAGCGGCAAATCTTGGTGCCAACAAACTTCAGATCATGAAGACGGTGGTCTTGCCGTCGTCGATCCCCGGCATCGTCACGGGCGCTCGCCTGGCGATGGGCAACAGCTTCCTCACCATCGTGTCGGCGGAGATCGTCGCCGCCGACCAGGGTATCGGTTCGATGATCTGGCAGGCTCGAAACTACGGCCGGATCGACTGGACGTTCGTCGGCATCATCGTCCTGGGCATCATGGGCTTCATCTTCGACCGGATTCTCCGCATTCTGTCCTCGCGGTACCTCGCCCGTTACGGCGTCAAATAGTCAGGAGCGCAGCATGAATCACCCGCTGAGCATTGCCGAGCAGGCCGGAATTCCGGGACCGCCCGAGTTCACTGATATCGAGAGTGAGCGGCGTCGTCGCAAGACCGCTGTCATCGGCGGGTATCGGATTTTGTCGAAATTCGGTTTGGACGAGGGAATCTCGGGACATATCACCGCCCGAGACCCAGAAGATCCGGAGACTTTCTGGACTGCGCCGTTCGGGCGGCACTTCTCCCAGGTTCAGCCGGAGGAATTGCTGCATGTGGCGTCGGACGGCGCGGTCATTTCCGGAGACGGACCGCTCAACCGAGCAGCGTTTGTCATCCACAGCAAGGTTCACGAGGCTCGTCCCGACGTCATCGGAGCTGTTCACGCTCACGGTTTGAACGGTAAGGCGTTCTCCTCGCTGCACACCCGCCTCACGCCGATCACTCAGGACGCGTGCGCCTTTCACGAGGATCACTCGATCTACGAGGAGTATCACGGGGTGGCGCTGGACGAAGAGGAGGGGATTCGCATCGCGGATGCCCTCGGATCGAACAAGGCCGTGATCCTCACCAACCACGGTCATCTGACCGTCGGAACTTCCGTGGAGAGCGCAGTGTGGTGGTATGTGTCGATGGAGCGGTCGATGCAGGCGGAGTTGACGGCGCGAGCCGCCGGTGATCCGGTTGTCCTGCACGAGAAGATCGCGGCGCAGGCCTACGAAGCAGTCGGCACCGAGAAGGTGGGGTGGTTTGCGTACTCGACCATCATCCAGAAGATCGCAGCAGACGAACCCGAGGTATTCGCGCACTGAATTCTTCGCGCACTGAATTCCTGCGAGCATTGGGCCCGTCGACCGAGAGGTCGGCGGGCCCTTTTCGTGGTGTCCCGCAACTGTTACCGAGGTCTGTTGAGCGGACCGGTTTCATTTGCGTGAGTCCGTCGGCGCAATACCGTATCGAGTGTGAACAAAACGTCTTCCACGGCGACCGACAACGAGATCGGCGTCGATATTCTGATCATTGGTGCCGGCCCCGCCGGGCTGTACGGCGCGTACTACGCAGGCTTCCGCGGCCTCTCGGTTGCCGTGATCGATGCCCTTGCGGAACCGGGGGGACAGGTCAGTGCGATGTACCCGGAGAAGGCGATCCTCGACATCGCGGGATTCCCTTCGGTCAAGGGACGCAACCTCATCGAGGGTTTGATGGCGCAGGCTGCCCCGTTCGATCCGGTGTACCTTCTGGGCATGCAGGCTCGTGAGCTGTCGCATGACGACGACGGCCGGGTGCGGATCACCACCAGCACGGGCCAGGTCGTGGTGGCCGGCGCGGTTGTCATCACCGGCGGCATCGGAACCTTCACCCCGCGTCCGTTGGCGAAGGGTTCGGAGTTCATGGATCGGGGGCTGAGTTACTTCGTCCCGGATTTGTCGGCGCACACCGGGAAAGACGTTGTCATCGTCGGTGGCGGCGACAGCGCGTTCGACTGGGCCGTTCACCTGGAACCGATTGCCAAGTCCGTCACCCTGGTTCACCGGCGAGATCGTTTCCGCGCACACAAATCCACAGTCGCCAAGGTGCAGGAAAGCAGTGTCCAGGTTCTCGTCAACGCCGATGTCTCGGCGGTACGTGGAAACGGGTGGATCGGCGAGGTCGACATCACCCACAAACAAGACAAGAGCACGTCCACGCTGCCCGCTCAATCCGTCATCGCTGCATTGGGATTCACGGCCGACCTCGGTCCGATGATGGAGTGGGGAATCGAGATCGACAATCGCCACATCGCGGTGAACACACGGATGGAGACGAATGTTCCGCGTGTGTATGCCGCCGGGGACATCACGGACTATCCCGGCAAGGTCCGCTTGATCGCCGTCGGTTTCGGCGAGGCCGCGACTGCGGTGAACAACGCTGCGGCAGTGCTGGATCCGGAAGCAGAAATCTTCCCTGGACACTCCACCGAACAGGAGAGCTAGGCAATGGCATTTGTCATCGGTGAAGCATGCATCGACTACACGGACCGATCGTGCATGGAAGAATGCCCCGTGGATTGCATCTACGAGGGTGATCGCAAGCTCTACATCAACCCGAACGAATGCATCGATTGCGGCGCTTGCGAATTGGCTTGCCCGGTGGAGGCGATCACCGTCGACCGGAAAGCAGACCCGGATTTCAAGGAAGACAACAAGCGCTTCTTCCTCGAGGTCTTGCCTACCCGTAGCGAGCCCGTCGGAAATCCGGGTGGTTCGGCAAAGATCGACATCGTCGGCGTCGATACCCCGATGGTTGCGGCGTTCTGATGGCTGGCGGCCTGCAACTCGGATACGTTGATTCGTCTTTCGGGCAATTGCATTACGCGCAGCAAGGTTCGGGTGAGGCGATTCTCCTGCTTCATCAGGCGCCCCGGTCGTGGGACGAGTTCCGCGAGTTCATTCCACTCCTTGCCGACGACTTCCGCGTTGTCGCGATGGACATGCCGGGGTACGGCAACAGTGCTCCGGTGCCCGGCCCGCAGACCATCGAGACCTATGCGCGAGGCGCGTGGGAATTGCTCGACACCCTGGGCATCGATCGAGTCACGGTCATCGGTCACCACACCGGTGCGGCAGTGGCGCTCGAGATGGCGGCATCACGCCCCGAGAGGGTGCACGCTGCCGTGCTCTCGTCGTGCCCGTGGACCGACCGCAACTACCGCGAGGGGCACTCGGGACCCGGTGGGATCGACTGCGTCGACCGGGCCGCAGACGGTAGCCATCTCACCAGGCTGTGGGAGATGCGTCGCCCCTACTACCCCGAACCAGGCACCGCACTGCTCGACAGGTTCATCCGAGACGCGCTTGCCTACCGGGTCGATCCGGCGGAGGGGCACAAAGCCTGCGCCCGCTACGTCATGGAGGCGAGAGTCGGTTCGGTGACTGCGCCGGTTTTGCTGATCGGCGCGCAGAAGGATCCCTTCTCGATGCCTAACATTGCGCCGTTGCGTGCACACCTGACGGGTGCGGCAGTGGTGGAAACGGAGATCGTCGAATCGGGGACCGTCGCACTCGTCGAGGAGCACGCTCCGCAGATTGCATCCGCCGTCCGCATGTTTCTGGAGAATTACGCAGGTAGGCGCCCCGTGTAAACTCTGCGGGACGGGTTCACTGAGCGGACCGTGTGGCGTGCGTCTCATCGTGTCGTCACCATAGTGTCAGTCTCGAAGCACCTGCACCTAACGAGGACCCCGACCGATCTCGGTCGTTGTGGCACTCGGTCTCGGCAGGCTGTCACAGATCGTTCAGGAGGACACTCATGGCCGCTCCACAACAATCCGTCGGGTTCGGATCCGTACTACCCATCGCGTCGGAAACGACCGCTGCATCGCAGCCTGCAGGTGAACTGTCCTCGGTCCTGGGCAAGGCTCGAATGATCTTGGACGCTTTCGACACCGACCACAGTGACCTGTCTCTGACGGAGCTCACCCGGCGCAGTGGGGTCGCGAAAGCGACGGTTCACCGGTTGGCCGGCGAGCTGGTCGAGTGGGGATTGCTCGAGCGCGCGGGTACCAAGTACCGGCTCGGCCTGCGATTGTTCGAGCTGGGCCAATTGGTGCCGCGTCAGCGGATTCTGCGCGACGCGGCGCTGCCGTACATGGAGGACCTACTGCTGGCGACGCAGGAGACGGTTCACTTTGCGGTTCGTGACGGCATCGACGTCCTCTACATCGAGAAGATCATCGGACACCGCGGGCTCAATCAGCAGTCGCGGGTGGCCGGTCGGCTCCCGCTGTACTGCACCGCCACCGGCAAGATCATCCTTGCCTTCTCCCCGCAATCGGTCTTCGACGAGGTAGTCGAGCAGGGTTTCACCGCCTTGACCAGTCGAACGACGATGTCCGTCAGCGTGCTGCGCCAGCAAACCGAGCGGATGCGTAAGGAACAACTCGCGGTGGAGGTCGAGGAGACACGGCTCGGGTACATGAGCGTTGCAGTGCCGGTGTTCAGCGGCCCGCGCACTCTGGCCGGCGCGTTGTCTGTGACAGCGCCGACGGCTCGCCTCAACGTCAGCCGCATCACCGGGGCCCTGCGCACTGCCGGCGCCGGAATCACCCGAAAACTTCATGCCATGAAGTGCACACATTCGCCGAGCGACCCGCTGGCTCTGCGCACGATCTGCAGTCCGGTGATGTGTTCGTTCAACGGTTGCGGCAAGTAGCGAGGCGCGGTCTATCGCCGGGCGCGGAACACGCTCTTCTCGCAGTCCCAGGTGTGTGGGCCGACGCCTCTCTCACGTAGCACTGCTTTCTGTACCTTGCCGGTTTCGGTGAGTGGCAACGTGTCCACGACGTCGATGTACCGGGGAAGTGCAAAGTACGGCAGCTGTTGCTGGGAGAACTCCAGAATCGAAATGGGGTCGAAAGATACTCCGGGGCGCAGTATTACAGTTGCCATGACGTCGTCCTCGGCCAGATCCGACGGTACCGGGAAGACAGCAACCTGACCGACCGACGGATGCAACGCCAGAACGGTTTCCACTTCGGCCCCGGAAATATTTTCACCGCGGCGCCGAATCACGTCTTTGATGCGATCGACAAATCGGAACCAGCCGTCTGCTTCCCGAATCACCCTGTCACCGGTCTGTATCCAACTCTCCGTCGCCGGAATCTCCTCGCCCAGATAGCCCAGTGAACAGGCGCCGGGGATCGTGCTGCGGACCACCAGTTCGCCGGGCTCCCCGTCTGCGGCCGCAGTACCGTCGTTGACGACTGCGGCGTCGTAGCCACTCATCACCCGCCCCATGTACCCGGCCCGCCGATCTCCCGGAAGTGTGCCTATCGCGAGATTGGTTTCGGTACTTCCGAATCCGTCCACGAGTTCTACACCGAATCTCTGGGCAAACGGTTCGATCAGATGAGCCGGCGTTGCGGGGGCAAGTGCCACGTGGACGCTGTGCTGTCGGTCTTGCGGCGATGGGTCCGCGTTCATCAACATGGCCACCATCGCACCCAGCAGGTAGTCGACAGTTGCGCCGATCTCGCGAACTTCGCGCCAATGATTGCGGACCGAAAAGCGTTGTCCCAGGAAAAAAGTAGACCCGGCCCAAAGGGACTGAACAAAGGCATTGAGAGCATTGGTGTGAAACAGCGGCAGGCAGTTGTACAGCACATCGTCCCCGGTGAGCCCGAGTGAGGCGCCGACGCCTTTGCCCCACTGCAGGAACTGCGCGTGCGGGCATCGGACGCCTCGGGGCAGACCGGTGGTGCCGGAGGTGAAGAGTATCGCGGCCAGGTCGAGCGGATCGAGGGTCTCGGGCTCACAGCCCGGATGCGAACCGGCAGTGGGGACGCACTGTTCACCCATGACCCACACGGTGCCGTCGAATCCGGCTACAGCGCCTGAGTATTCGGGTGAAACCAGGATCCGTTGTACACCAGCCTGTTCGAGTGCGCCGGCAACACTGTCGGCTCGGAGGGCCGTATTGAGTGGGACGACAACCGCACCGATCCACGCGCATCCGAGAACAAGGTCTGCCAGTTCGATCCTGTTGCCGGACAGTGCCGCCACGCGCTCCCCACGGCCGACACCGTGATTACGGAGATCCGCCCCCATCGACGCTGCACGATCCCGCAATTCGCGGTAGGTGACCGTGATCCCGTCGACGACGAGCGCCGGGTGCTCCGGACGCTCCAAAGCTCGCCTCCGGATCAAATCCGGAAGCGAGCGCGGAATGGCATGTGCGTCGTGGGGCATGGGTAATTGTATCCCTCAGGGTACGACGACGGCCCGGCCGGCAACCTTGCCCTCACCCATCAACTGCAGTGCCGTTGCGATGTCATCCAGCGGAAACTCCTGCACTGCAACGGAAATCTTGCCTTCGATGAGCAGCCGGATCATTTCAGGTGCCAGTTCGGCTTGCCGGGCAGTCTTGCGAATCATGTTGACGGGCAGGATCCGGACATCGCTGAGCAACCAGTTCGGCAAGTCCAGGGTGAGGCTCTTACCCAAGGTATATCCGATCAGGGCAGCCCGGCCACCGGGGACAACACTCGCCAGAAGGTGCGGCAAGCCGTCGCCGCCAAGCGTGTCGATCACGGCGTCGACGGAAGGCTCGGATCCCACCACTCCGGCAAGTTCGTCGCCTTGCCCGACGACGGGACGCACACCCTCCGGCAGCAAGGCAGCCTGATCTTCGCGCGGTACAACACCGATTACCTCGGACGCTCCGGCAAGCAGAGCGAACTGTGCTGCCATCGATCCGACAGCGCCGGATGCTCCGGCGACAACAACTCGTTCGCCGGGAGCGACGGCTGCAATGTCGTTGACGGCAACATAGCCGGTTGTGCTGGGCAGGAAGAAGGTTGCGGCGACGGCCGGCGACAGTGCGGGATCAAAGGGTGTGAACGCCTTGTCTGCCGCTACCAGATACTCAGCCCAGCAACCGTTCTTGAACAGGCCGACTCCGCCGCCTCGGACCAGAAGGCGGGTGCCAGGCTCATAGGTGTCGGATTCGATTACCGTCGCCGCTCCGTCTGTTCCACCGATATGTGGCAGGTTCGGCTTGACTCCGAAGTTTCCGCTCGCGACGGTGATGTCGAGATGGCCGAGCGCGGCAGCGTCGATGCGCACGAGCGTCTGACCGGATTCACGTGTGGGAATGTCGATGTCGTCGATGACCGGTGAAGTGCCGAACTGATGGAGTCGGGCCGCGCGCATTGTGTCTCCTAGTAGCGATCTGTGAATGGATGTACTGAATATGAGTGCGGTCAGGACAGGATCGACTGGTCGCGAAGTCCGGCGATCAGTTCGTCGCTGTATCCGAGCACCGACTCGAGGACGTCGTCGGTGTCCGCGCCCAGCACCGGCGCAGCGCGTCGGATCGAGCCGGGTTCGGAGTTCCGGCGAACGGGGATGCCTTCGTGGAGGAATGTTCCGGCGAGGGGATGTTCCTGTGCCGAATAGAAACTGCGTGCCCGAAGATGTGGATCGCTCTCGACCAGGTCGCGTCCGTCCTGGACGGTGCCGGCCGCGATACCCGCCGATTGCAAGCGTTCCATGACGGTTTCGGGTGACAGAGTCCTGGTCCAGTCGGCGATGGCGTCGTCGATACGTTCGTGATCGGCTTGGCGGCTTTCTGCACTCGCGAAGTCAGGATTGCCGATCCATTTCTCTGCTTCGATGATGCGGCACAATGCATTCCATTCCGTGGTATCGCGAACGGCAATCGAGCACCACCGGTCGCTGCCGAGGCACGGGTACACGCCGTGTGGTGCCAGTTCGTGATGGCTGTTGCCGATCGGATCGGGGGACTGTGACCGGGCGGCTCGGAGAACGCTGGTACCCATGTGCGCTGCCATGGCTTCGAGTTGTGACAGGTCTACGTGCTGTCCCCGGCCGGTCCGGTCGCGGTAGTCGAGGGCTGCCAGCATCGCGACGCCGGCTTGCAGTCCGGCGACGATGTCGCCATGGCCGTAGATGACTCCGACAACATCATCGGCGTTCCAGCCGGTCAGTGCGGTCAAACCGGTACTTGCCGAAACGATGTCGGCATACGACACCCAGTCCTTGCGAGGACCGGTGTGACCCATCCCGGACATCGACACGTAGATGATGTCCGGTTTGAGCTCCCGGAGTTGTTCGTAGCCGAGCCCCATCTTGTCCATGACCGACGAGCTGAAATTCTCGACCACGACGTCGGAGTTCCTGATCAGGTCGCGCAGTACCGAAAGGCCCTCTGCGGATCGGGTATCGAGTGTGATGCTGCGCTTGTTGCGGTTGACGTCGTTGAAGTACCCGCTGGTGTTCGGATTGTCGTGCGGTCCTCGCGAGAGATGCATGAACGGTGCAAAGCGAGTCGGGTCCGGGCGTCCGATCGATTCGACCTTGATGACATCGGCACCGTGGTCGGCAAGGATTCTGGTGCCGTACGGGCCCGCCAACACCCACGTGAGATCCAGGACGCGGACACCTTCGAGGCTGGGCGTGCTGCCACCGCTGAACTCGTGGGTTTCGTTCACTGCCACAGGCGAGGTGGCCTTCAAGAGTTCCTGATGCTGGCCCAACCGGGCAGCCTCGAGCGTTCCGATGCGCCGGCCTTCGGGGAAAGCGAAGCCGAACCCGAGATCGCGGTAGGTACCGTGATCTCCGGTCACGTCGGTGAAGAAGTCCCGGTCGTTGAGTTGCGGGTTACGCAGCAGTTCTTCGGGCCGGTCGACCGCTGCCCACGGCAACTTGCGTGACTGCGCGCTGACCGCGAATTCTTCCTTCGGCCACTTCGCGATGAAGGCGGACAGAACGTCGAAAATGTGTTCCTGATGCGTCTTTCGGTAGACCGCGTCGGACCACTCCGGTTGATCGAGATCGTCCTGAGCATCGTTGTCGATCAGCCAGGCCAACATGCCGTCCCACATGCGGGGGCTACCGCCGAGGCCGCCACCGACATAACCGTCGGCGGCCTGGAACAGTCCGTGCGGAACGAGCGGATGTACCCGGCCCGGACGCGGTGGTACGCGGTCCTCGTGAATGTAGGCAAGAGTGCCCGCTTCCAGCGCGGCGGCAACACATTCCTGAGCGCTGATCTCCAGCAACGGGTTGTGGCCCTTGGATCGCGAACGCAGTCCGAGAAGCACGCCGATTGCGGCATTGATTCCGGCGAGCTGCTCAGCCTGGAGTTCGGGGAGCAGCAGTGGAGGGTGCTCGGGATCGCCGACCTGGGCCATCATCCCGCCGAGTGCCGCGACGGTCAGATTTGTTGCCTTCCAGTCACTTCGCGGTCCGGTTGTGCCGAAGGGTGTCACTCGTACGTGAACGAGAGATCCTCGGTTGTCGCGTAGAGCGCCGGTCGCGCTGCCGTCGAGCAGGACGTCGGCACTGCGCAGCAGTGCTTCGAAAGCGAGGCGATCGTTGCTGTCGTCGATATCGAGGACAACGGACTTCTTGCCCGCATGCCAATGCAAGTACGAATCACCCTGGGACTCGGTGCGACTGGGGTCACCGGTGGGTGGTTCTACCAGAATGACCTCGAAACCCAGCCCGACCAGGATGCGCCCGGCGAATCGCGCAAACGGACTGGAAATCTCTACGACCCGTACCGGGGGATGCACCACAACTACTCCGTTTCAATCGAAAGATATCGCCGAACCGACTGGAGTCGAACGTAGTTCTGCGGGCCGGTGGGCGACATGATTTCGGTCTGCCCACCGGACCCGTTCTCACTCTCCGCTCAGGCGGCGTTCTGCTCGAACCATCCCGAGAGGAGGACAGCGGACGGATCGATGTCCGCGGAGATCTTGCCCTGCTCGCGGAAGAATGCAACAAGTTCGTTTGCGCGCTCCACGTCGTCCTCGGTGAATCCGCGTCCACCGAAATCGATTTGGGTCACCCGGTCTGCGGCCTCGGCCGGGTCCATCTGGATAGACGCGGCAATTGCGGTTGCAGCCCGATCCGGATCCGAGTTCACGATTGCCGACGCTTCCGAGATCACCTTGAACACCTTGCCTGCGGTTTCTTCGTTCGCGGACAACCAGTTGTCCGAAGCGATGATCCATTGGGCGTACTTGGCGCCGAAGTCGCCGGTCGTGGCAACAACGCGCCCGCCGGTATTGACACTCTGCGTCACCCAGGGGTCGAAGGACAGGAAGCCGTCGATGTCACCGCGCGCCAGCAATGCAGGCTGTTCGGGCGGGCTTGTGCTCACGAGTGTGACCGTCGTGGGGTCGATGCCGAGACTGGCCAGGTACTGGTTCGTGAAGTAGAGGCCGATGCCGGGGAAGACGCCCATGGTCTTGATCGACTTCGGCTCGACGCCATTCCTCAGTACAACCTGGAAGTATCGGTCGGATTCCTGAAATACGCCCAGCGCCCGCAGGCTCGGATTGGCGGCCATGACGGACAGTGCCGTCGAGTCGGCATTGCCGGAGAGTTCCGAAGTTCCGGCTACGACGTTCTGGGCGCCTGCTGCCCCGCCTTCGGTCTGGATGACCTGGACGTCGAGGCCGGCGGCCTCGAACATGCCCTCGTGGTCGGCCAGGAAAATCGGGGCGTACGACGGGTCTACACCTACCGCGATCCGTACCAGGCCACCACTTTCGGCGGAGTTGTCGGTAGCGGGGCGGGTGCATCCGCTGACGGCGATCGTCAGGGCGGCGAGAGAAGCGACTGCGCCCACCCATTTCTTCTGAAATTTGTTGAGCATGATGGCCTCTCGGTAAATGGGAGCTGTCAGCGTCCCGTGAAGGTGGGGGACCGCTTGTCGAGGAATGACTGAAGTCCCTCAGCAGCGTCGTCCGTCTTGATCAGGTCGAGCACTGCCTCGAATTCGAGATCCAGCGCTTGATCGAGCGGCAACGACATGCCCTCGTCGACAATGCGTTTGATCATTCCGATGGTGGCAGTGGGTTTCGTCGCGAGTTCGCGTGCGAGGTCAGCGCAATGCGCATCGAGGTCGGCGTCCGCAACGACGGTGTCGACCAGGCCGATATCGAGTGCATGCTCGGCGCTGAGGCGCTTGCCTTCGATCATGAGCACTTTGGCTCGGTGAGCCCCGATGAGGCGTGGAAGTCGCTGGCTGCCACCGGCACCCGGAAAAAGCCCAAGTCCGATCTCGGGGAAGCCGATGGTCGCCGACTGCGCCATGATGCGGAAGTCGCAGGCCAACGTCAGTTCTGCTCCGCCGCCGAGTGCGTGCCCGTTGATCTTCGCGACGACAGGTTTGGGAGCCGACTCGAGGATCCGCTGTACGTCGACCCACGGGCGCATCGCGCGCTGAGTTTCTTCCGTCAGCTCGCGCATCACGGTGATGTCCGCACCGGCGACGAAGAACCGTCCAGTGCCCGTCACGACAATGACGCGGACGGTCTGGTCCGACGCGAGTACCGGCAGTATCTCCAGAAGCTCGGCGATCATGCTGGGGTTGAATGCGTTGGCTGGAGGTTTGTCGATAGTCACGGTGGCAATCGAGTCTGTGACGTCGACGGTGACGAAGTTGTAGGTCTGGCCGGTCTGTCTCGTCAAGTGAGCTCCTGTCAGCGGGTTGGCGGGGTAAACCGGTCGAGCCGGGGGATGTGTAGTGGGAAGTATGGTGGGGACCCTCACGCGGCGGTACCGCTCGGGTTCGGTCAGTAGACCAATGCGGATGCTGATCGCGTAGGAACTTTCTTCGCTGTGATCACGGCGATATTTGCTCCTGTGACAGGATTGAGCCCGTGACTTCTGCAGTACCGACACCGCCCGCGCCCTCCGTCGACAAGCGTCCCGAGTCGATTTTCACGATAGGGACCAGGCTCGAGGACCGGCTCGGACGAACCGGAACCATCCACACACCGCACGGCGATATCGCGACGCCGTCGTTCGTGGCTGTCGGAACCAAGGCCACGGTCAAGGCCGTGCTGCCCGAGTCCATGAAGGAACTCGGTGCGCAGTCGTTGCTCGCCAATGCGTACCACCTGTACTTGCAGCCGGGACCCGACATCGTCGACGAGGCCGGCGGGCTGGGCAAGTTCATGAACTGGGACGGGCCCACCTTCACCGACAGCGGTGGCTTCCAAGTCATGTCGCTTGGTGTCGGGTTCAAGAAGGTGCTCGCGATGGAGGCCGTCGGTGTGCAGTCCGACGACGTCATCGCGAAGGGCAAGGAGCGTCTCGCGACAGTCGACGACGAGGGCGTGACGTTCAAATCGCACCTCGACGGCAGTAAGCATCGCTTCACCCCCGAGGTGTCGATGCAGATCCAGCATCAGCTCGGCGCCGACATCATGTTCGCGTTCGACGAGCTCACAACGCTGCTCAACACCCGCGGCTACCAGGAGCGATCGGTCGAGCGCACGCAGGCGTGGGCGATCCGCTGTATCAATGAACACGAGAAGCTCACCGCCGAACGCGCTGACAAGCCCTATCAGGCTCTCTTCGGCGTGATCCAAGGCGCGCAGTACGAAGATCTGCGACGTCAAGCCTGCCGCGGACTCGAGTCGATCGAAGGCGAGAACGGATACGGCTTCGACGGCTACGGCATCGGCGGCGCCCTCGAGAAGCAGAACCTCGGAACGATCGTGCGTTGGTGTAACGAGGAACTACCCGAGAACAAGCCGCGTCATATGCTCGGCATCAGTGAACCGGACGACTTCTTCGTCGCAATCGAGAACGGTGCGGACACCTTCGACTGCGTCAACCCGTCGCGTGTTGCTCGCAATGCTGCGATTTACGTCCGCTCCGGCAGGTTCAACATCAACACCAGCCGATTCCGTCGTGACTTCACGCCTATCGACGACGAGTGCGACTGCTACACGTGCGCCAATTACACCCGCGCGTACATCCATCACCTGTTCAAGGCGAAGGAAATGCTCGCGTCGACGCTCTGCACCATCCACAACGAGCGATTCACCGTGAAGTTGGTCGACGATATCCGAGCCAGCATCGAAGGTGGGTATTTCCACGACTTCAAGGCAGACATGCTCGGAAAGTTCTACGCGGCGAAGACGCCTGCACCTCAGGCGTAGGTCGGTTCGCGCTTCTTCACGTATGCGATGACGCGGTAGGTGATCGGCATGACCAGAACCTCGACAAGCGTCTTCCACAGGAAGCCGACCAGCACGTAGTTGATGAAGTCTTCCCATGTGCTGATGCCGATGACACCGGCCGCGATGGAACAGAAGATGAGGGTATCGGCGAATTCGCCGACGACGGTCGAGCCGATCAGCCGCGCCCACAGATGCTTCTCCTGCATGCGCTTTTTCATCATGACCAGAACCAGTGAGTTCAGTAGCTGTCCGACGAGGTAGGCGGCCAAGCCCGCGACCAATAGCCGGGGAATGACACCGACCACGGTTTCGAGGGCGGCCTGGTTCTCGTAGAACTCTGCCGACGGGAGTTGCACTGCAATCCAGAAGCACGCAGCGGCAAGAATCAGTGCGCCGAAGCCCAGGTAGATCGCGCGTCGGGTCGCTTTGAAGCCGTAGACCTCGCTGAGCACGTCACCGAGGACGTAGGCGAGCGGGAACAAGAAGAATCCACCATCGGTGATGATGGGCAGAATCTGCAAGGGACCGAGCGAGAAGTCGGAATCCGCAAAGAAGGCGACCCCCTTGGTTGCCGCCACGTTCGAGATCAGCAGCGTTGCGGTGAAGAGCGCGACGATCGTCGGGTAATAACCCCGGCTGACGTGCGCAAATTTGGTTTCGTGGGTCGATTCGTCTTGCTGATCCTGAGCTGTCACGTCCGTCATCCAAGCACCACAAGGCGCTCGGATGCGAGTTGGCGACCGTCCAGTTGCGCAGAACACACCGAAGGCCCTGCGGTTTCACGTGGAACCGCAGGGCCTTCGGTGATGCAAACGAACTGATCAGGCAGCTACATGACCGCCGGTCAGCACGCGGTATGCGTAGGTGCTGGCGATCAGTGCGACGGGCGCCGTCACCAGAAGACCGATTCCACACAGCAGCGCGCCGATGATGTTGATACCGATCAGAGCGAGCGCCAGCAGGACCAATGTTCCGACGTTCGACGAGGTCAACGCGTAACTCGATTTGATACCCGAAATCGCATCCTGATTCTTGTCCACGATGAAGGTCAGCGTGTAGTAGAGCAGGAACGCCGCGATGATGCCGGGAATGATGCAGAGAGCCAAACCGACGTAAGTTGCCACTGCTACCAGGAAACCGCCGAGAACAACTGCGCCGATGTTGGTGAATTGGAAGAAGGTGCCGAAAGCCGGCTTGATTCCATCCAATTCGCTCAACGCTCCACGAAGGAATGCGGCTTGGATGATGTAGCCGACGATAGCGGTGACCAATCCACCCACAATGGACAGCGCGCTGAACTCTGTGTTGGTGTAGTCGAAGCCGTTGAAAGCGCCCTGGATCAGTCCGGCGATCAAGAACGCGATGATCGAGATTCCGATCCAAACCAATGCGTTGTCTTTGAACTTGTTCCAGCCGTAGGTAATTGCGGCGCCCACGGAAAGCTGCGGTCCACCGAATCCTGCGCCGTAGTCATTGGCGGGCGGCGGTGGGAAGTTGCCGCCTCCGGGAGGTGGCGGGTATCCACCGGGCGGTGGGTAGTTGCCACCGGGAGGGGGATAGCTTCCCCCCTGCGGCGGTGGCGGATATCCACCTGGCGGCGGGTAATTGCCACCTTGAGGAGGTGGGGGGTATCCACCGGGCGGCGGGTAGCTTCCGCCCTGCGGAGGCCCCGCCGGCGGGGGATAGCTCCCAGGAGGAGGCGTTCCCTGCTGGCCGTAGGGATCCTGGGGCGGGAATTGCTTTCCGTCCTCGGGATTCTGGTTGGGGTCGTGCCCACCGGTTGTCATATGCGCACCTAACCCTTGACTACCTGAGTTCCACCAGCGAGCTCGTCATGCTTGCCCTGCTTGGTGGGGCTGTTGTTGATGGTGACCGCGATGACGATGTACGCAACGAGCGAGAGAAGTCCTCCGATGATCGGAATGATCGACAAGAGGTTGAATGCGTTGCGAATTGCGGACTGCTGCGGAGTGGGAAGGCCCGCGCCTCCCGGGGCCTTCACCGACAGCCCAAGGAGCTTCTTGCCTGGGGTCCAACCTTGTGTGACCTCGAACCCAACGAAATATGCGAATGTCAGAAGGGCAGTCAGCAGGCCTGTTATCCAGTATCCCGAGTCGACGAAGATGATCAGGAGCCCGACCACTAGGCCGAGAATGATGTAGTCGATAAGGCGAGCGCCGAATCGAATACCCAGTCCACCGGCTTCGGCGCCAGAGGGCAGCCGGTTTCCTCCGCCGTACGCACCTTGGTCGTTGAACTGCGGAGGCGGCGGGAAGTTTCCGCCCTGGGGCGGCGGCGGGTATCCACCGGGAGGCGGGTAGTTGCCACCCTGAGGGGGCGGGAAGTTTCCGCCCTGCGGGGGCGGGTAGCTTCCGCCTTGCGGGGGGCCTGCGGGAGGGGGGTAACTTCCGGGAGGAGGTGTTCCCTGCTGGCCATATGGATCCTGGGGTGGGAATTGCTTCCCGCCTTCTGGATTCTGGTTGGGGTCGTACCCACCGGTTGTCATGTGTTCCCCTCAGTCGTAAATATCGCGCTCGAGTGTGACAGTGGATATGACCCTACTGGGATCAAAGAGCGATGTGGATGACATCTGCTCACTTGGATTCGGAGGTCACCTGTGGTTTAGGCTGCGTTGTATGACGAGTTCCGGGGGCAACAACGACGATTCTTCGAGCGATTACCAGGCAAAACCTGGGTACGGAGAATTTCCGAGCCTGCCTCCTGAGGGGTACGGCGTGTCCCCGTCCGAAACGCAGTCTTCACCTGAAGTTCCCGGATATACCACTCCCAACGAGCAGTACCCGGGTTATCCACCGCCGTCGTACAACCCGCCCGGTAATAACCCCCAGCCGGGCGGAATCGGTGAACCGAACCCGTACCTGCCGCCGCAGAATTTCGGACCGCAAAATCAGTATCAGCAGAATCAATATCAGCAATCCGGACAATACGGACAAGCTCAATACGGACAGCCTCAGTACGGCCAACCTCCGAACCCGTACGGTCAACCGAATCAATTCGCGGGTGGGTACGCACCGCCGATGCAGCCAGTCGGCACCAATGGTCTCGCAATTGCATCGCTGGTTGTATCGCTTGCGGGTGGTTGCTTCTACAGTCTCGGCGGAATCGTCGGAATCATTCTGGGAATTGTCGCGCTCAATCAGATCAAGCAGACAGGTCAACAGGGGCGAGGGCTTGCGATAGCCGGAATTGCGGTCGGCGCGGCCTTCTTGGCAATTTTTGCCGTGATTCTCGTGGTCGCACTCATAGCGAGTGCATCGTCGTCGTACTGAAGTGTCGTCGTGCTGAAGTGGCGAGCGCTCACACGGGAGTGACGACGGACGACGCAGGAAGTGGCTTGCCGAAGTAATAGCCCTGGCCCATGTCGCAGCCGGCCCGCAAGACGTTGGCTGCGTGTTCCGCGGTTTCGACGCCCTCTGCGATCGAATCAAGCCCTAGCTTCCGAGCGATGTCGGCGATGGACTCCATGACCATGAAGGCACGGTCTCCAGCACGACCCGCTGCGCTGACGGCCCAGGTCAAGGATTGGTCGATCTTGAGAATATCGAGCGGCAATTCCGACAATGCGGAGAAAGACGCGAAGCCCGCCCCGAAATCATCCAGCGCGATTCGAATTCCCTCGTTGTGCAAGACGTGAAGAGTCTCGGCGGCATGCCGGCCTACGACGCCGAGCTCGGTGACTTCCACGATTATTCTGCTCAGTGGCGTTTGTGAACTGTCGAGGGCTCCGAGGATCTCGTGAGCGGCGTGCGGGGTAGCGAGTTGGCGAGGCGAAAAGTTGACCGCGACCATCATGTGCTCAGGCCACGACGCTGTTTGGGCACAAATCATTTCCAGAGCTTGTAGCCCGATGGGAATGATGAGCCCAGAGGATTCGGCGGAGCGCATGAAATCTTGAGGTTCGATCAACCCTCGCAGCGGATGGCGCCAACGCAAAAGAGCTTCATAGCTGATAATTGCTGACGAGTTCAGATTGACCTGGGGTTGATACAACACCTCGAATTGATGGTCGTCGAGTGCCTCGCGAAGCTCGCGGACCATGCGTATTCCTTTTCGTCCTGAGTCGCCCGTGCCGCACGTGCGTGTCAGCGTGGATGCTGCAAGTGGGTACTGTGGTCGGATTCCAGGTTCAGATCCCCGGGCGTGGTTTTGCAGGAACAACTCGCCCTGAATTTCCTTCGCCAGTCTCGACCGTACTTCACTATTCGAGAATTGCCAACGAATAGCTATTGCGGACGGCTTTGTCATATCGGACAATCGTAGTTTTGTTCCGACGAGGCACCGATTGATACGTCACTTACTTCGCCGGGAAAATCCACGGGGTCCGGGGGATCTTGCGAGAGTCGAATCGATCCGCCAATTGGGGTGGTGTGACAACCTCGCCGGGTTCGGCGAGACCGATGCTCGACGCGATCATCGTCAGAACCTGCTCGGTACTGCGTCCGGCCTCGAGTTGATCTGCCAGAGTCACTGCGCCGTCGCGCTTCGCGAGTCGCTTGCCTTCACTGTTCAAGGCAAGAGGAACGTGGGCGTACGACGGTGGTTCGATGTCGAGCAGCCGGGCAAGGTATGCCTGACGTGGAGCCGAGGTCAGGAGGTCGTCGCCGCGAACCACCTGGTCGATGTTCTGTGCACCGTCGTCGACGACAACGGCAAGGTTGTAAGCGGGCACCCCGTCTCCGCGGAGCAGGACGACGTCGTCGACTGGTCCCGTCACCTCGCCGAACAGTTCGTCATGGACGGTGAACGAGTCGATGCCGGCCCGTAGCCTCAGCGCGGGAGATCGGCCACTTGCCGATTTCTCGGCGCGTTCGGCCTCCGAAAGGTTCCGACACGTGCCGGGGTAGGCGCCGTCTGGAGCATGGGGCGCTGACGGTGCCTGCAGGATCTCCTTGCGTGTGCAGAAGCAGGGATAGGTCAGGTCACGCTCGCGCAATTGGTCGATAGCCTTGTGGTACAAGGGAAGACGGTGTGACTGCAATACGACTGGGCCGTCCCACGTGAGGCCGAGCCTGCGCAGATCGTCGAGTTGTCGTTCCATCGCGCCGGGGCGGACACGGTCGAGATCCTCTACCCGAATGAGGAAGTCGCGCCCGCTGGTGCGGGCGAAAAGCCAAGCCAAGAGGGCGGTTCGGAGGTTTCCCAGATGGAGATCGCCAGACGGGCTCGGCGCGAAGCGTCCAACTCCTTCCACGTCAGCTGGCGAGCCCGACGGAGGCGAGCGGGTTCTCGGCGTCGTGCAGGGTGAGGCGGATCTGGGTTTCCAAAGCGTGATCGAGGTACTGCGGCGGATACATGGCGGGGCTTCCGAGTGCGTCGAGTGCCAATCCATTGACGGTTGAAAGCAGAAGTGCCGCTCTGGTTTCCGCTTCCGGAGTTCCGATGCCGATCAGAACTGTCGAGATGCCGGTGCGGATTGTGAACAGGGTTGTCCGGCGAATTTCGGAGAGTGACTCACTGGTTGCGGCGCGCACGGCAAACGCGGCGAGCACATGCGCCTCACGCGTGCGTTGCTCGTCGAGGGGCAGGAGTTGCGAGAGCGCCTGGAACAGGGCGGTATGCGGGTCTGCGTCGGCGGACGATTCGGCCAGTCGCGTCAACAATCGATCGACGAGTGTTCGCAGTGCGAATGCGAACATCTCGTCCTTGGTCGAGAAATGATGTTGCACTGCGCCGATCGAGACACCCGCCCGTTTTGCGACCTCGCGAACGCTGGCATTTTCCAGTCCGGATTCCGCGGCGACATCGAACAATGCCGCCGCAAGCAGGTCTGGACTCGTGGAGGATTTTCGGCGTTCCGGCATACCGCGACATTACATGCGTATGGAAGTAATGCCCACGTCAGGGGTGCTTTTTCACGCCTTCCGGCCGAGGAAGGCAAGGAGTTTCGTCGCTTTGTCAGCGTTGTCCGGAACCTGTATTTCCGGGCCGCACACACCGCTCATGCGGATCGACTCGCCCAGGCCCGCGGCGATCTCCGACACCCACTCCACGTCCGCGTCTCGCATCGTCGTATCGGTGCCGGTTGCGGCCGCGAGGTCCCAACCGTGGATGACCAGATCGAAACACAAGAACCCCTCGACCGTGGCCCCGAGGTTGGTCCTGCCGAAGTGTCCGTCGTATTCCAGGGTGGACTTTGCCGGATCGTCCAGAATTTCCTGCATCGAATTGCGGACGGCCGCCCAGGCTGCCGACGGGTCGTCGTCGACCGACGGACCGGGTGCCAATTCCAGGCCGACTACCTTGACCATGTCTCGTTCGCTGTCGAGCACGTGTCTCACCACGTCGCGGGCGGTCCAGCCCTCGCAGGGGGAATCGTCGTCCCAGCGGTCGGCGGGTACGGCGTCGATCCGGGCCGTGAATCCGGCAGCCAGATCCCGATAACGCTGGGCGGGGGAGATCTCTGTTGAAGTCATGACAACAATCCTTCACCGCCACAGCGCATCGTGATTGATTATTTCGGACATTCACTCGATCTCCGGGGCTTCCGCCCAGATGTCCATCGGTACGACCCCGGCACTCTTGCCCTCGTCGTCGAGAAGTCGGCCCACCCTCTTCATCGATCGCAGCACCACTGACCTGTTCAGCACCACCAGGCCCGGTGCCTCTTGTGCGAGTTGTACTTCGGTAATGGGAGTTTCGCGAAGGGAGTGTGCGGCGATCGCGAGCAGTGTGTTGGCGCGTCCACCGGATATCCGCATGCACACCCGCGTTCCCGGCACTCGCTCCACCAGGGCACGAATCGTCGACCGGTCCGTGGGATCGACATATCCCCACACCCAGGTCACGAGGGGCCAGCCGGACAGTGGCAGAGACACGTCGCAGCGGAACACGATCTGGTTGCGCGACGTCAATTCGGCAAGTCGCCGCCTGACCGTACTTTCGCTGAGGCCGGTACCGACCGTGAGCTCGGCAATCGAGGATCGACCGTCCTCACCCAGTTTCAATATCAATTGGCGGTCGACAGCGTCGAACGTCTTCCCGTGATGGCGCTGATCCGTCGGCGCGTATTTGTATCGCACAGGCCGGTCTGTCATCGTCGCTCGCTGCGCGGCATCGAGTACCTGCAATTTCCAGTCGTCTCCGATCGCGAAGACCTCGGTGACGAGGTGTGCACGCGAACTGACGATCCCGGGTACCGACGCGAGCGACCGAAGCAGGAAGCGCGACAGGAAAGCCATGTCTCTGACCTCGACGAGAAGTGTCAAGTCGCCTGGGCCGCTTGTGTGTTCGACGCTCAGTACGTGCGGCCAGCGGGCAAGTCGTTCTGCAATCGTCAACGCGTTCGAAGTCGTGCAGTCGACTTCGACGAAAGCCAGACACGACTCCGGACGGCCATGGCCGGTTGCCCTGGCAGAGACCCAGGCGGTGCCGGAATCCTGTAACCGCTGCCAGCGGCGAGCTACGGTAACCGGATCCACTTTGAGCGCGTCGCCAACCGTGCGCCACGACGCTCGCGGGTCGAGTTGCAGGCAATTGATCAGGGCGAGGTCGACGTCGTCCAGTACGGCGGAATCCTGCGTTTCTTCGATCATGGTGCAAGTATCGTGCATCTTCACTGTGTCTGGGATCACTTCACTCATGCTCGAAGGGCAGAACGCGGTGGCGAGTGCCCACCGCGTTCATGCTGTGAAGGGAGAAACCAGATGTCATCGACCACGTTGCCCGCTGTTCCGACAGAGAGAAGCCTCGAGTGGGTGCAACGCCTCATCGGAATCGATACGACGAGTGCCGTGAGCAATCGACCGTTGATCGATCTCATTGCGGCGGAATTACGTCGCCATGGGGTCGAGCCGGTACTTGTTGCCGATGACGAGGGAACGAAGCTCAACTTGTTGGCAACGTTCACTCCTCCTGACGGAAGTACTGCCGGCGGTGTGATGTTCTCCGGCCATACAGACGTAGTGCCGGTTGACGATCAAGACTGGAGTAGCGAGCCTTTCACGCCCGACGTTCGCGACGGAAGCCTGTACGGACGTGGCACGTGCGACATGAAGTCGTTCATCGGGATCGTCGTCGCTGCGATCCCCGAGATCGTTGCTCGGCCGCTGGCGAAGCCGATTCACTTTGCATTCTCCTACGACGAGGAAGTCGGCTGCATCGGTGCGGCCGGGTTGGTCGAGGAGGTTGTTTCCCGGAACCTGCGCCCTGATGTGTGCGTCGTCGGAGAGCCGTCGGAGATGCGGGTCATTCGCGCACACAAGTCGATGAACGTCATACGTGTTGATCTGCATGGTGTTTCGGCGCACTCGTCGCTTACTCCGCAAGGAGTCAACGCGATCGAATACGGCGCGGAGTTGATTCGATTCGTCAGAAGCGCGGCCGACGAGCTCCGTGCGTCCGGCCCGTACGACGACGCATTCGACGTGGCCTGGACGACGTGTTCGGTCAATCTCGTATCCGGCGGGATCGCAGTGAACACTGTCCCCGAGGATTGCTCCATCACTTTCGAATTCAGGAGCATCAGCTCAGCTGGCGCCGCAGATTTGCTCGAACGCTTTGCCGCCGAGGCGAATCGGATCGAAAACCTGATGCAGGAAGAAAACCCGTCAGCCTCCGTGACGATGCACGTGTCGGCCTCGGTTCCTCCCCTGGAGACGGATGCGAATGCTTCGGCGGCCGCACTGGTCGAACAATGGGGTGGTCGGGCCTCGGACGAAAAGGTCGCGTACGCCACCGAGGCCGGGATGTTCGCGACTATCGGTATCCCCACTGTCGTGTGTGGGCCGGGAAGCATCACTCAGGCGCATGCACCTGACGAGTACGTGACACTTGACCAATTGGCACAGTGCGAGCAGTTCGTTCGGAACGTCATCGCTCACGCCCGCGCCTGACCCACCCTGACCCCCTAAGGAAAACCATGTCCACGGCAACTACGCCAACCTCCGGAACAGTCACCCCGGAACGCCTGGCCGCTGCTCGCAAGGCGGTGATCAGCAGTTCGCTCGGCGCCGCGCTCGAATGGTTCGACGTCATCGTCTACGCATCATTCGCAGTGGTGATCGCCCATAATTTCTTTCCCGGCGGCGACAACACGCTCGGTTTGATACTGACGTTCGCGACGTTTGCGATCTCGTACGTCATCCGGCCGCTTGGCGGGATGGTTCTCGGTAGCTACGCCGATCGTCGCGGGCGCAAGAACGCCTTGACGTTGACGATGATGCTGATGATGATCGGCACGCTCATCATGGCCGTGGCGCCGACGACCTCGATGATCGGACCGTGGGCCGGCGTCGTCATCCTTGTCTCGCGTCTCATTCAAGGATTCTCCGCCGGCGGTGAATTCGGTACTGCTACAACCTTCCTCGTGGAGACTGCGCCACACAAGAAGGCGTTCTACTCTTCCTGGCAAGTTGCCAGCCAGGGTGCCTCGGTTTTCCTGGCATCGCTGTTCGGATACGTGCTCAACACCCACCTTTCGCATGAAGCGCTCTACTCGTGGGGCTGGCGCGTTCCGTTCTTCTTCGGCATCATCGTCGGGCCGGTCGGACTCTACATCCGTGCCAAGCTTGACGAAACGGACGATTTCAAGACGAGCGTCCCGGAAAAGGCTCCGCTGAAGACGACGCTGACCAGGCATCTCGGCCGGGTGCTGACCGGGGCCGCCGTAGTGGGCGTCGCGACGATCTCGATCTATCTCATCTTGTACATGCCGACGTTTGCCGTGAAGAACCTCGGAGTATCCGCCTCGGCCGGCTATCTCGGCGGCATCGTCGCCGGACTGGTCACCTTGTTCACCGTGCCGTTGATCGGTCATCTAGCAGACCGGGTCGGACCGGCGAGAGTTATGACCTGGGCCGCCGTTGCGGCAATCGTCTTGGCCTGGCCGCTTTTCAAATTGATGGTCGATCACCCGTCGACTCTGACCCTCGTCCTGGTTGTTTCGGTCCTGGGTGTCATCATGGCGTTTGCCTTCGGTCCCTTGCCCGCCCTGATGAGTTCGCTGTTCCCGGCAGAGATCCGGGCTACCGGAATGTCATTGTCGTACAACCTCGGAGTGACTTTGCTCGGCGGAATCGCGCCGTTGGTCTTGACCTGGTTGATCAGTACAACAGGCTCGCTCGACGCCCCGAGTTACTACTACATGACCGTCGCAGTTCTTTCCCTCGGTGGGCTGTGGTCGGCAAGGACGCTTTTCAGCCAGAAGTGACGGCGGGGGAGCGCGGTCGGGATTACGCGACCGCGTCTCCCTCCGCCAGCGCGACAACGGTATCCGACCCGTGCCAGTCGGGGGCTTGGGTGCGGAGTAGAGCCGCCGGGGTCAGCGACGAGATCCGGCGGCATTCACGGGTCAAGTGGGCCTGATCGCTGAATCCGCAGTGCGCTGCGGATTCAGCGAGTCCCAGCGCGGGTCGACTGCGAGCGAGCGCCATGAAGCGCTGGAGGCGCAGGATCGAGCGCAGCGTTGCCGGGCCGTATCCGAAGGCGTCGTTGCATCGACGTTGGAGTTGGCGCGAAGTCAGTGCCGCCGCGTCGGCGAGAGAGCTGACATTCCACGAATGTTCGGACAGTGCGGTGCGAACGTGGTTGATCACCGGATCGTGACGGAAACTCGAACTTACCCAACTCCGAACAGCGCTTTCGAGGATGGAGACCTGTTCGTGGTCTTCGGAATTTTCCAAGCGGTTCAACAGTATTCGTTCCGTGCGTGCGTCGGTTACATCGCTGAGATCGGCGCGAGAATCCCGAAGCTCGGACGCCGAGGTTCGCAACATCGGCGATGCCGATCCAGGGCGGAATCGAACACCCACGGAGCGTGTTCCGGGCGGAAGAGTGAATGACCATGCAGCGGTTTCGGGGCCACAGACGCGTATGCCGACGCCGCGTATCCACAGCACGTCCATGCAAGCATCGGGCACGAGGAGGTGTTCTCCTTCTGCGCACGCCGTCCAGCCACACACCAGGATGTCGGAGAGATCCGGGGCGACCGATTGTGGTGTGTACCAACCCATGACAAGAGCTTATCGAGCGGCACCGACACGAAGGCGACTTCAGTCGACCGGGCCGAAGCGGTATCCGAATCCCCTGATGGTTTTGATGTACTTCGGTTTCGCGGGATCGGATTCGAGTTTGGACCGCAGGCTGAGAATGGTTGCATCGACTACACGCGTCCTTTCGTGGTCGGAACCCCACACGTTTCGGATCAGGTGATCACGTGAGTACACGCGCCCAGGCTCGGTCGACAGCTCCAGGAGCACCCGCCATTCTGTCCGGCTGAGGACCAGCAGCTTTCCGCCCATCGTCGCCGTCATCGCACGTCGATCGAGGAGCAGGTCACCGTGACGTTGGTGTTTGCCGGGGGCGGGATGTGCGGTTTCACGAAGGATTGCGGTGACCCGAAGATCGAGCGCGTGAGAATCGATCGGGTTCAGCACAAAGTCCGAGACAGCGCGATGTGGTGCTTCGTCGATGTCCTCGTAGGTATCCACCAGCATCATGATCGGCATCGAACTGCGCAAGCGGATCTGCCGTGCGATCTCGTAGCCGTCGATGTCCGGCAACAGGAGATCGATCACGGCGATATCGAAACTGTCGGTGTCCAGGTCATCGAGTAGGCGGCGCCCGGTGCGGACGAGCTGTATCTGGTGCCCGAAATGTATTAATTCGGTACCAAGCGTCTGGACAAGCTCCGAACGATCGGTAGCTGCAAGTATCAAGCTCACGTGAAATCCTCCCCCCGAAGGTGTTACTAGTCGTAACAGCTTGCATTGTGGCAGATCATCGACCGCGGGACCAGACATAGGGCGGCCGATCGGAAGTCGAGGGGACCGGGGGCGTTCGTCGCTAGACTTCTTTCATGGGCACTCTGTTCGCGTTGACGCTGCCAGGCTTGCTCGTGCTGCTGGTCCTGTTCGCTTTCGCCGAGACTCTCTGGAACCGGCTCACCGGCGGCCGGGCACTGCCGTGGACTCGGGGACGTACGACTCGTCCGGTCTCGGCCGCGGGCTTCGAAGAGGTTGCTGCCCTGTTTCAGGGGTCCAAGCATCATGAATTCGAACAGCGTCAGAGCGCATTGATGCATCGTGAGGACGGAACGGACGGTGACCCGCCGTGGGTGTCTGTCGATCCGGAAGCTAACAAGGTCGTTCTCCGTCGACGGAGTTGACAGTCGCGAACAGTCGTCTGGCTCAGGCCCAGTGGCCGGGGCGGGTCAGTGAATCGGGCAGCGTGGTAGCCGAATCGCCGATCGCCGCGTTGATCTGGAACTGAGTGAGAAAGATACTGCCGCGGAGTTTTGTGCCGCGAATGTCGGTGCCGCGTAAGTCTGCACCGATCAGATCGGCTCGATCGAGTTCGCAGTCGCGGAGGTCTGCACCGATCAGGTAACTCCCGCGAAAGTTGGCCCCACGTAGATCGGAACCACGAAATTTGGCGCCGATGAGGTCTGCGCCGCGGTGGTCGAGTTTTCGACCCTTCTTGGTTGAGATCGGTGAGCGCACAAGGTTACTCGTCTGCAAGAGCAGTGTGTTGACTGCCGCTCGGTGTGCTGAGACGTCGACGGTTTGAATCTGCGAAGGTGTGCCGTTGGTCAGGCTTTCCGTCTCTGCGAGTGCAGCGTCGAGTTCCTTTCGTATCGAGTGGGTTTGCTTCAGCGAGCGGGCTTCGGCGAGATACCAGAGCAGTTCGTGCAACTGGCGTATGACAGGGAAGGTTTCGAACATGTCTGACGCGGTCTCCGGGGCATCACGCCAGCTGACGCCGTCGTAGGTCTGCTGTGAAACCTTCTGTCCCGCACCGAAACAGTCGTAGACGGTGCAACCGGTGAAGCCCTTCTTTCGCAATCCGGTGTGAATGCCGCAACGGAAATCCTGCTGCAGGTTCTTGCAGGGGTCGCCGGCATTCTTGTTGGTCGCGAAGTCGGAGGACTTGGAAAAGGGGAGTGCGACGCAGCACAGACCGAAGCAACTGCTGCAATCTGCGAGCAGATTGGTCTGGCCGGCAATCACGCGTACTCCCGATGGTTGGGTTGGACGGAAAGTCTGTCCTCGGGTTTGTGAGTCTGTCAAACGAAATTGCGTGGTTCGGCAGCAAGAAGTCCAGCGGCTCCGAGGTCGTATCCCGCGCAATTGCGGGGTACCAATCCGGCAGACGTGATTCTGGACCACGCTCGTGAAGTAGGTCGAAAATCGGGTGGACGGCCCAGCTCGCTGCAACCAATCGTCGTGCGGTACCCGGCGGCAGAACCAGTGCGCCGACGAAGACCACAAATGTTGCGGCCACTGCACTCCATTCGCGAGTGGGAATGGAAACGTCGATCGTGCGCCCAATCGCCACCTAGCCCATCTGCGACCTGGCGAAAATCACTCCCCATCCAGATCGAGGAGCGATACCCCCCGTGCCGTGAGCCGGAAGCGCAGCGGTCTCTTCGTAACCGTCTCAATGATCCCGGCATCGTCCAGGCGCTGAAGTCGCGGGCGGGCGAACTGGCTGGATCGACCCACCACCTCGACCAGGGTGTTCAACTTGATGGCGCGGTTCGCCTCGAAGCAGTGGGCCTGACCCAGGGTGAACAGGACTGCGCCGATGTGGTTGCTATCAACCGGCGGCGTCGACTCGCGATCGAGTCCCAAGTTCAGCGGAAATTCCTCATCCTCCACCAGAACGCGGATACGCGCCTCGAGTGTGTCGATCTTATGCCGCCTCTCGGAGAGGTCGAGCAGCAGTCGATGTTGCGCCTCGGCGATGATCTCCAGCATATCGATCAGGTAGGGCGTCAGATCTCCGCGGTTCAATGGATTCTCCGCGTCAGAGAATGCTTTGTAGTAACGATCCTTGTTGTCGGCGACGGTCGCCGACAATGCCAGGCTCGCATACGGAGCCAACACCTGTCGAAGGTCCAGCGCGAGAAGGTAGCGTCCGGTTCGGCCGTTGCCGTCGTAGAACGGGTGCGTGTACTCGAAGATGAAGTGCGCGACCACTGCCCTGATCAGTCGTGGAATCGAGTCGTCGCCCCCCTGGCTCAGCATGAGGGTCAGCGCGTCGTCGATCGCTGACTCGGGTACCACACCGGTGTGCACGACCTTGATTCCTGACGTGATCGATACTGGCCCTTGCCGGAACCGCTTCCCATCGGGGGCGTCCTCGTCGCGAATCTCGCCCCGAGTTACCGCGTCGTAGACGTCTCGGATGTCGTCGAGCGTCTGCGGACTCTCGGCCTGGTCGTTGCCGATATTGAGATAGAGCCGCACCATCTCGGCGAACCGCTTGTTCGCGAGGGGTTGCTCCGCCCACACCATCTCGATTGCCTCGCTGATCTCCTTCCGGGTTGAGCGGACCTGTTCGATCTCGTTCGTTGCCTGGATCTCGTCGATCACCATGCGATGCAGGTAGTGGGTGCGCGCGAGGGCCGGCAGCCCGTTCCACTCAGCCCGGATCTTCGGCTCGAAGCTCATGATCCGTTCGATCAGCGCTGCGACTTCGGGTGTCATCAGTGCGAACGTCGAGTGTTCGCCGATCAGTAGGTCCCAGTGGACGGCGGCGGGAGAATCGCGTCGCGCTCGCTCCTCAGCATCGGCACCAGCACGATCTCGTTGGTGAAAGATCGATTTCAACGTCCTGTACGCCATCTGGTCTCTCCCTGTATCCACGCTATATTGCCGCCTTGCTTTCCATGCCTATCTTATCCAGAATGGGATCTGGATAAATAAGACTTGCGGCGCGGGTGTCATTTCATGACCAACGCGGGCTGCAGGAGCAGATGTGGCCATAGCTTCCCGAATCGGGTTCGGGCCATCGGCGGGCCACTCGAAATCACGCAGCAGCATTCCGATTCGGCGCGCTGCGGGATCGAAACCACCACGAGTCGGCAGACCGTCTGAGCTCGCAGAACATCGAGCTGAACCGAGACCCTGTTGCATTACTCGTTGCATGAGGACAGAAAAGAACCCCTGTGAACCGCTTCTCAGCAGTTCACAGGGGTTCCTTTGGCGGAGGATAGGGGATTTGAACCCCTGAGGGCGTTAACCCAACCCGCGTTCCAGGCGAGCGCCATAGGCCACTAGGCGAATCCTCCGTGGAGCAGCATACCCAATTGCGGGCGCGAAGCGTTAAACGGGTACCTGACCTGCGAAGAACCGGTGGAACTCGAGGTTTGCATCTCGGCCCCGGTAGGTGGTGTGCAGCGGCCGGAGAAAGCCGTCTACACTGTTCATTGGATCCCGCGCGGCGCGCATCCTGTGAACTCCCCCAGGGCCGGAAGGCAGCAAGGGTCAACGGGCTCTGCCGGGTGCGCGGGGTCCTCTATTTTTTCACATACCCGACCCCGCCTCGTCGGTGAAAGGCCGCTCCGGATGCCTATCCAAACCCAGATCGGGTTGATGAGCCATGAAGAACTCACCTCCGAGCATGAGAGCCAGAGCGCGAAGTACACGCAGCTCCAGGCGCAGAAGCTCGCACTCGATCTGACCCGCGGTAAGCCTTCCCCGGAACAACTCGACCTTTCCGCAGAGCTGCTGACGCTGCCCGGCGACGGTGATTTCCGTGACGGAAGCGGCACCGACTGCCGTAACTACGGCGGACTCACCGGTCTGCCGGAACTGCGCGCCATCTTCGGTGAGCTGCTGGATATCCCCGTTGCGAACCTTCTCGCCGGAAACAACGCGAGCCTCGAGATCATGCACGACAACGTGGTGTTCTCACTGCTGCACGGCACTCCGGATTCGGCCCGGCCGTGGGCACAGGAAGAGAAGATCAAGTTTCTCTGCCCCGCACCGGGCTACGACCGCCACTTCGCGATCACCGAGTCCCTCGGCATCGAGATGATCGCGGTGCCGATGAACCACGACGGCCCGGATGTCGTCAAGATCGCCGAACTTGTTGCGTCAGATCCGCAGATCAAGGGCATGTGGGCGGTTCCGGTTTACGCGAACCCCACGGGTGCCGTGTACTCCGAAGAAATTGTCCGTACGCTCGCGTCGATGCCGACGGCCGCGCCCGACTTCCGCCTGTACTGGGACAACGCGTACGCCGTACATCCGCTTGTCGGCGAGACTGCGCCTTCCTACGACATTCTCTCGATGGCAGCGGAGGCCGGACACCCCAACCGTCCGCTCGTGTTCGCGTCGACGTCCAAGATCACTTTCGCCGGCGCTGGTGTGAGCTTCTTCGGTAGCTCGGCGGAAAACCTTGCCTGGTACCAGAAGTTCCTGGGCAAGAAGAGCATCGGACCGGACAAGGTCAATCAGCTTCGCCACCTGCGTTTCTTCGGCAATGCCGACGGCGTTCGTGCGCACATGGAGAAGCATCGCGCGTTCCTCGCGCCCAAGTTCGAGCTCGTACTGCGGATCCTCGAGGATCGTCTCGGTGCATCGAAGGTCGCGTCTTGGACCGAGCCGAAGGGCGGATACTTCATCAGCCTCGACGTGGTCGACGGCACGGCCAAGCGGGTCATCGAACTGGCGAAGAACGCGGGTATCGCGCTCACCGCTGCCGGGTCGGCTTTCCCGTACAGCACGGATCCGGATGACCGGAACATCCGGTTGGCCCCGAGCTTCCCGTCCAAGGCTGAACTCGAAGTTGCCATGGACGGCGTGGCTACGTGTGTTCTGCTCGCAGCTACCGAATCGCGTCTCTCCGAGATCTGAGTTCTCGAAGCGGCGTGCCCGGTCGGTACTTTTCGGTCTTGTCTTGTACCGTTCGGAGCATCAATTCCCGACATAGGGTGTGAATCCCGGAGGTTGTAGTGACGGGCGCGATCAACGCTTCGGATGGGCCTTCTTTCGAGGCGCACACCGCGAACTCGGAGTCGGTCGTCGAAGCTGACATACCGCGACGCACCCTCCGTGTCGGTGTTCTCGGATTCTCTGTACTCGGTGTTCTGGCAGTCGCGTCCGTGCTGATGGTACTTTTCGCCGTGCCGATGAATACGCGGTACTGGGGCATCTTCGAAAATTTCCTCGATCTCGACGTCTACCGCCACGGCGGCAGCGTTGTGGTTCAGGGCCTTCCGTTGTACGACGGGCCAGTCCTGGAAGGGATGATGTTCACATACACCCCGTTTGCGGCTTTGCTGTTCACGGTGTGGGCGGTGCTCTCGTTCAAACAGGCGATTGTCGTGTGGACGGGTTTGAACATCGCTGCGCTGTTCGCAGTGATCGTGTTGTGCTGGAAGTACCTCGGTTATCGGCTCGACGTGAAGGCGTACGCCGTCAGTGCGTTGGCCACCACGATCTTTCTGTTCATGGAACCGATACGTACGACGCTCTGGCTCGGGCAGATCAACATCTTCCTGCTGCTCTTGATCGTGTGGGACCTCGGTCGGGACGAGAAGAGTCGGCTCCGAGGAATCGGGGCAGGCATCGCCGCCGGCGTGAAGCTCACTCCGGCCTTCTTCTGGGCGTACCTCTTCATCACTCGTCAATGGCGTGCGTTGGTGACGGCCGTCGTGACGTTCGCTGCGACCGTTGCGATCGGCTTCGTCGTGATCTACAACGATGCGTACAAGTACTGGACCGGCACTCTTGTCGACAGCGAACGCGTCGGACCGACGGACGCTCCGAGCAACCAGTCCGTGTCCGGTCTGATCGCTCAGCTCACTCACACTCCGACGCCGTCGCGGGTCCTGGTCCTAGTCTTCAGTGCGCTGGCGGTATGCCTCGGACTCGGTGCCGCGTGGATTGCTCACCGGCACGGCCAGAAATTGCTCGGCCTCACCATGACGGGGTTGACTGCGACCACTGTCTCGCCGTTCTCGTGGGGCCATCACTGGGTGTGGTTCGTCCCGCTGGTCGTCCTCGCCGCGCACTACGCGATGGTGTCGAAGAAGCGCTGGGCGTGGGTGGCGCCGTTCGTTTTCCTGCTCCCGGTCTTGAACTGGTCTCACACCTGGTGGGACCCGTCGGTCATTCCGGGTACGGATCGCTTCATCGGAATGGGCCTGTTCATGTTCGTGCCGCCCGAGTATCTGCGGATTCCGACCGTCGGCGTCTACCTCTGGGTCTTCACGCTTGCCGCGGTCTCGACGGTGGTTCTGTTCGGCTGGAAGAAGTGGAAGATTCCGGCCCCGGATGCGTCGGCGCCGGTCACAACTGCCGCCTGACGTGGCAGTATCGGACTCATGGCACTTCAACTGAACCTTGTCGGTGACCCCGAAGCTGATGCTCTCCTCGCCGAGGACCCGTTGGCGTTGTTGATCGGAATGCTTCTCGATCAACAGGTTCCGATGGAAACGGCCTTCCTCGGTCCGAAGAAGCTGGCGGATCGGCTCAGCGGTATCGACGTCAGGCGTATCGCCGACATGGACACCGACGAGTTCATCGCCGTCTGTGCCGAGCCTCCGGCTGTGCACCGATTCCCCAAGTCGATGGGCGAGCGTATCCAGCTCATGTGCCAGTTCATCGTCGAGAACTACGACGGCGACACCGGCGCGATCTGGACTTCGGGAAATCCCGACGGCAAGGAAGTGCTGAAGCGGCTCAAAGCCCTACCCGGTTACGGGGATCAGAAAGCCCGGATCTTCCTGGCGTTGCTCGGAAAACAGATCGGCGTCGAGCCGAAAGGTTGGCGCCAAGCGGCCGGCGACTACGGGCTCGAAGGTTCGAGGCGCTCGATTGCAGACGTGGTCGACGAACAGTCTTTGCTCGAGGTCCGCGAGTTCAAGAAGGCCGCAAAGGCAGCAGCGAAGGCCGACAAGAAGTAAGCCGCTTTCAGGATTTCCGGGACCCGCTCGCACGCACTACTTTCATCAGGTCTCCTGCGGGACCCTCGAGCTGACGCGGGGGACGCCACACTGCGCGCAGGGATCGGTCGAGTTCCAAGCCTTCGACGGCTACCACCCGAAGTTCTCCCTGCTTCACCTGGTCCTCGACGGCCAGCGTGCTCAGTACCGCCGGGCCGACGCCACCGAGCACGCTGGTTCGAATCGCGGCCGAACTACCCAGTTCCAACAACGGTGCACCGCGCTCGTATTCGTGTAACGCCAGGTCGAGAGTCGTTCTGGTTCCCGATCCGGGCTCGCGCACCAGCAGCGGCGTCGCTGCCAGTTCGGCGACGGTCAGCGGCTTTCGTCGACGCGCCCATGGATGATCCGGATGAACGACCACGACCAGCGAGTCACGCGCGACGGTGACGCTGGACAGGCTCTTCGGAACGGTCGGTGACTCGACGAATCCGAGGTCGCACATTCCCACCTCGACAGCCTCGAGGACGCGGGTCGAGTTGTAGACCTGAAGGTGGACGGTGACACCAGGATGTAGTGACCGAAAGATACCGAGCCAGGCCGGAATCAGATGTTCGGCGACGGTCATGCTGGCACACACGGTCAATTCCGCGGATCGTTCGGTCCGCATCCCTTCGGCGACGTCGAGAAGCTGCCTCGAGTTGGCGAGGACGCGGCGCGCCCAGTGGACGATGACGGTCCCCTGCGGAGTCAAAGCCGCCCCCGTCGACCTTCGGTGTATGAGTGGCATCCCGAGCTGCCGCTCGAGGGCTTTGACGGCGCGGCTGGCATTCGGCTGCGCAATGTTTGCTGAACGGCTTGCCGCACTGAGACTTCCGTGATCATCGATGCCGATGAGTAGCTCGAGAGTGGTGAGGTCGGGCCACCGTCTGGTCATGCAAACAGGCTATACCGAACTTCACGTTCATATCGATTTGATATGCCGTGATGGTAGAAATGGCCCTACCGGAGCGATGGTGGCTCAAGGACGCTGGATGAGTGAACCGTGATGTGAAGTCCGTGGCCGAGAAACCCGCAGTCGCACCTTCGTCAGAAGTACGACGGTGGTCCAGTGTGGCTGCATTGGTGCCCGGAGTTGCGTTGTGCGCCTTGGGGGCCACGGTCGCGCTGATAGCCGGTCAGTTCACCTCCGCCGTGAGTCCGTTGCTGATTGCGATCGTGGCGGGTGCGGTGTTGGCGAATACCGTCTCTTTGCCGGCGAAATTCCAACCTGGCCTGGCATTCTCGGCGAAACGGCTACTTCGGGTGGGTATCGCTCTGCTCGGGCTGCAATTGATGTTCTCCGACATCGTCGGTTTGGGCTGGGGAGTGATCGCCGTTGTGGTGGCGATTGTGTTCCTCGGTATCGCCGGGACCATGTATGCCGGAAAACTTCTCGGATTGAGTTGGTCGCAGAGAATTCTGATTGCCTGCGGCTTCTCGATCTGTGGCGCTGCCGCCGTGGCTGCTGCGGACGGTGTGGTGAATGCGCGAGAGGAAGAGTTGCTCACCGCTGTTGCGTTGGTGGTGATCTTCGGAACTCTGATGATTCCGACAATCCCACTGTTGGCCAACGCTTTCGGTATGAACGAGGTCGGTGCAGGCATGTGGGCCGGTGGGTCGATCCACGAAGTGGCGCAAGTGGTGGCTGCCGGCAGCGCTCTCGGCGCCACCGCGTTGGGTGTCGCGACCGTGGCGAAACTTGCGCGCGTGTTGATGTTGGCGCCGGTCATGGCGTTTCTGAGTATCCGGCAACGCAGGATGGTCGACAGCACTGCCGCCAAGCGTCCCCCGCTGATTCCGTTGTTCGTCGTGGCATTCATCGGCTGCATGGGCTTGCGCTCCACGGGCATCTTGCCGGATGAGCTTCTGGGGCTGGCGAAGACGGTGCAGACGGCGCTGTTGGCGGCCGCGATGTTCGCACTCGGGCTGGGGGTGCGGTTGAGCGTCATTCGTGGAGTTGGCGCCCGGCCATTCGTGCTGGCCGCGATTTCCACTGTGTGGGTGGCAACGATCGCCTACGTCGGAGTCGTGCTGGTCAGCTGATCGAGCGCTGAGTCCGCCACGCGCTCGGGCTCATCGAGAACTGAGTGCGAAACCAGCGCGAGAAACTACCCTGCGTCGAAAACCCGAGGTGCACAGCCACTTCGGTCAACGAATAGCGAGGGTTGGCGACAAATCGTTCCGCGAGGGAGCTTCGAACCGAATTGAGAACGGCCGTGAACGTATCTCCGGATTCGGCGAGATGACGGTGCAGTGTCCGCCGGTCGAATCCGAGACTGCGTGCCACCTGCTCGACAGAGCAGCGGCCGGTCGGAAGCAGAACTTCGATCAATTCCTTGGTGCGGCTGAGGGTATCGGAGGTTTCCGAGGCGGGAAGCGAGTCGAGGAACTGGCGAGCGTACGGCCGGAGTAACTCGTCGGAAAGTTGGTTAGCCGCATCCAGGTCGGCGGCGAAGAAAACGATACCGGTGAACTCGTGATCGAATTCCACCGTCTCGCCGAGGATTCGCCGATGCGTGCTCGTGTCTTTCGGGGCATTGTGCGTGAATCCCACGCTGACCGGTTGCCATCGAGAACCCAGGAAACTCCGCAGGATCTGCAGTGTCGCGCCGACTGCGAGTTCGACGCTCTGTCTGGTGTCGACCGGTTCGCCGACCTCGAGCGAGATTCGCAGGGTGGCGAGTCCGTTGACCTCGTTCAATCGAATGCGTAATGACTCGTTGTACGTGTGCTCGTATCGCATCAATACGTCGAGCGCGCTCCTGACGTCTGGTTCTTCCCTGATGACCAAGCTGAGGGGACCGAGATTGGACAGTCGACGCAGGCCGGCGAGTAGAAGCCCGAAGTCTTCGTGTCCGGACTCCGCTGCCGATCGCTCCAGGAGCGATGCGATGGAGGCGGCCGGTACCCATTGGTCGGGGTTCGCCAGGCTTGCCGGGCTCAGGCCGACACTTCTCATGAGGGCCACAGCGTCCACGTCCACTGTTCGGCACAGGTCGACGTATCGGTTCAGTGACGCGTAGCGGGCGAGTGGCTTCATGGGGCCCCCTTTACTCGATGTCCCGAAATGTTGTGTTGTGTGTCTCGTCAAGTTAAGCATGTGAGCCGGATCTCACATAGTTTTGTTCACATCAGTTCGGCACGACCACGAAGCCGAGCACCGACTTCTGGAAGTTGTTGCGTACGAATACAGCTCGACCGTAATCGAGTCGAGCCCGCCCACAGAATTGGAGAGCATTGATGGCAAACGCCATTCGGTTCCACGAGATCGGCACACCGTCCGTCATGCGTTGGGAAGAGATCGAGGTAGGACGACCGGGCGCCGGAGAGGTTCGGGTTCGTCATGAAGCGGTGGGGTTGAACTTCGCCGACACCTACTTTCGAAGTGGCCTCTATCCTGCGCAATTGCCTGCCGGGATGGGCGTCGAGGGCGCCGGTGTGGTCGAAGAGATCGGCGAGGGAGTAGTCGATTTTGCAGTGGGGGACCGTGTGACCTACACCGGCAGTCCGCTGGGTGCGTACGCCACCGAGCGGATCATGGCGTCGTCCGACCTGATCGCGCTACCCGACGGCATCGCCTTCGACACCGCGGCCGCCATGACCATGCGAGGACTGACTGCCGCCTACCTTCTGCGTCGCATCTACCCGTTGAAAGCGGGAGACACCGTGTTGCTACATGCTGCGGCGGGCGGGGTTGGACTGATCTTCACCCAGTGGGCAAAACTGTTGGGAATCAAAGTGATCGGAACGGTGTCGAGCGACGAGAAGGCGAGCGTTGCCCGAGCTCACGGTTGCGATGAAGTCGTCATCTACACCCGCGAGGACGTCGTCGCGCGTGTCAAGGAGATCACCGGGGGCGTCGGCGTGCCGGTTGTCTACGACAGTATCGGGCAATCCACGTTCGACATCTCTCTCGATTGCCTTGCCAGGCGGGGGCTGCTGGTGTGCTTCGGAACGGCGTCCGGACCGACTCCGCCGATTCAGGCAATGCAGTTGGCAGTCAAGGGATCACTCTTCCTCACACGTCCGGCTCTCGCCGATTACATCGCGGATCCCGAAGAACGTGCCGAACTGGCGGGCGAACTGTTCTCACACGTCGAGTCCGGGCGAATCAAGATCGAGATCAACCAGCGGTACCCCCTCGAAGATGCGGTGCGTGCGCACCACGACATGGAGTCCGGTCGCAGTATCGGTTCCTCCGTCTTCTCCGTCTGAACCGAAACAGCACTTCCCAGAGGAATTGTCATGACCAACACCGCAACGCTCACAGAAAACCTTCCCTCGTCGAGGAATACGATCCGCGTCGAGAAATTGACCTGTTCGATCGGGGCAGAGTTGTCCGGGGTGGATCTCGGCGAGGTCGCGCGAGATGATGCACTCTTCGCCGAAATCAAGGCATTGTTGCTCGAACACAAGGTTCTGTTCTTTCGCGACCAGACCTTCTCCAAAGCCGAGCACGTAGAACTTGCCCAGCGATTCGGTGAACTCGAGGATCATCCGGCTCTGGGCAGCGACCCCGACCACCCGGGCCTGGTCCGCATCTACAAGGATCTGGACAGCCCGCCGGAGCATTTCGAGAATGCATATCACTGCGACGCCACCTGGCGCGTTAACCCGCCCATGGGATGTGTATTGCGTTGTGTGGAAACACCTCCTGTCGGCGGCGACACGATTTGGGTGAACATGGCACTCGCCTACGAAAATCTGCCGGCGCGGGTCAAGGAGCAGATCAAGGATCTGCGTGCCAGGCACAGTATCGAGTCGACCTTCGGCGCTCGGATGCCGATCGAACAGCGGCACCAGCTGAAGGAACGCTTTCCCGACGCCGAACATCCCGTGGTACGAACACATCCGGAGACCGGCGAGAAGATTCTCTTCGTCAATTCGTTCGCCACACACCTCGTGAACTATCACACGCCCGAGAACGTCCGCTATGGAATCGATTACGCCCCCGGCGCCGGGAATCTGCTCACTTACCTGGCGAGCCAGGCTCAGATTCCCGAGTACCAGGTTCGGTGGCGTTGGACCGAAAACAGCGTCGCGATCTGGGACAACCGATCGACACAGCATTACGCGGTGCAGGACTACTGGCCCGCGGTTCGAAAGATGGAGCGCGCCGGAATCATCGGCGACGCACCGTTCTGATCTCTCTTCCCAGCCCCGAAGATAAATTCATTCACTCGATCGGAGTCACGCTATGCATTTCCACGACGATTCACTGTTCCCCGAAACCCAGGACAAGCTTGTCATCACCGTTGCTCCCTACGGACCGGAGTGGGAGCCGGACGATTTTGCAGAAGACCTCCCTCTGTCGATGGACGAGCACGTCCAGCAAGCCGTCGACTGTTTCAACGCCGGTGCCACAGTTCTCCACATCCACGTGCGTGAACTCGACGGCAAGGGCTCGAAGCGTCTGTCGAAGTTCAACGAGCTTCTCGGTCGCTTGCGTGAGGCCGTTCCCGAGATGATTCTGCAGGTCGGCGGGTCGATTTCGTTTGCCCCGGAGGGGGAAGGTGCCGATGCGAAGTGGTTGTCCGACGACGTGCGTCACATGCTGGCGGAATTGGAGCCGGCTCCCGATCAGGTGACGATCGCGATCAATACCAGCCAGATGAACATCATGGAACTGATGACCGACGACGACATCGCGGGTACGTCGATGCAGCGTCCGGAATTGGCCGATACGTATCGGGAAATGACTGTGCCCGCCGGTCCGGAGTGGGTGGCAGAGCACCTGCGCCGGTTGCAGGCCGCCGGAATCCAGCCGCATTTCCAGTTGTCCAGTATTCCGCAGCTCGAAACGGTGGAGCGGTTGATCCGACGCGGCATCTACACGGGTCCGGTCAACCTCACGTGGGTCGCAATCGGCGGCGGCTTCGACGGACCCAACCCGTACAACATGATGAACTTCGTCCAGCGTGTTCCCGACGGTGCGTGCCTGACGCTGGAAACGCTGATGCGTAGCGTCCTGCCGGTGAACACGATGGCCATCGCGATGGGCTTGCACGCTCGCTGCGGCAACGAGGACACCATCTGGGGCCGCAAGGGCGAGAAGATGACGTCGGTGCAGCAGATCGAGCAGTTGGTGCGCATTGCAGGCGAATTGGGCCGCGAGGTGGCTACCGCGAAGGAAGCTCGGGACATCTACCGGATCGGCGAGACGTATGCCGACACCGACGAGACGTTGGCGAAGCTGGGTTACGCGCCCAACCGCCGGATCGGCCAGCTGGGATTCACGCAGCACGCCTGAGTTCACACCCTCTCGTACAACAGTTCCGGGGGTACGAACCGCGACGGTTCGTACCCCCGAATCCCCCCGTCTACCTCGAGTACTTCCTAGGAGAGTCATGGGACTGCAAGCTCCCGCCACGCCACGTGTGGACACCGCGCTCGGAATCGGCGGACGACGAAAGTTATACCCGTGGATCGTTTTCGCCCTGGCTTTCGGTCTTCTGCTCTCGGACTACATGTCGAGGCAGGTGCTCAGTGCAGTCTTCCCGATCCTGAAAGCGGACTGGGATCTCTCCGATTCGCACCTCGCCTCCCTGAGCAGCGTGGTGGCATTGATGGTCGGGCTGTTGACGTTCCCGTTGTCGCTGCTCGCGGACCGCTGGGGCCGCGTCAAGAGCTTGATCTTGATGGCGGTGTTGTGGAGTGTCGCGACGTTGCTGTGCGCAATCGCTCAGACCTACGAACAGATGTTGGGCGCCCGGTTCCTGGTCGGTGTCGGTGAAGCGGCGTACGGCAGCGTGGGTATCGCCGTGGTCCTCAGTGTGTTTGCGCCCCGCGTGCACGCAGCTCTTGCAGGTGCCTTCATGGCCGGTGGATCGTTCGGTTCGGTCATCGGTGTGGCAATCGGTGGGTTCATCGCAGTCCAGTTCAGTTGGCGGTGGTCTTTTGCCGCCATGGCAATCTTCGGTCTGATTCTGGTCGCGCTCTTCCGTGCCCTCGTCACCGAGAAGAAGCTCACCGCTTACGCCGTCGAGGCCGCGCCGGATGCCGCCGGGGAAGCGGTGAGACACGACGGTTTTCGTGCGCCGGTGTCCTCGCTGTTCACCAATCCAGCCGTGTTGTTCGCCTACATCGGTGGTGGTCTCCAGATGTTCACCGCCGCAGTACTTCTGGCGTGGTTGCCGAGCTTCTTCAATCGTTACTACGATCTGGCCCCGGACAAGGCCGGCGTCACGGCTTCCGTGTTCGTCCTCCTGGTCGGAAGCGGGATGGTGGTCTGCGGTTTCATCACAGATAGATTCAGCCGCGACGATTCGGCGCGAAAATGGACCACCGCCATCGTCTACTGCGCCATCTCGTTGGTGACGCTGAGCATCGGGCTCCGGTTGGGCACGGGGACAGCACAACTCGTGTTGCTCGGTATCGGTGCATTCTTCTCCGCCGGTTCGTCGGGGCCGACGGCAGCGATGGTCGCGAACCTTACCCATCACTCGATTCGAGCGTCGGCCATGGGAACGCTCACCGTCGCCAACAACCTTCTCGGGCTGGCGCTCGGTCCCTTCGTTGTCGGCATCCTCGCCGATCACCTGGGTCTTCTCGGCGCTCTACAGCTTTCGCCCTTCGTCTATGTCGTCGCGGCCCTCGCGTTGGTAGCCGGCAAGCGTGCCTATCCCGCCGGGATGAGGCGGCTGGCGACGTTGCAGAATCGGCCCGAGATCCCCGGCGCCACTGAAGTAACAGACGTTCGGAGCTCATGATGAATGAATCAACTACGGTAGTAATGGTTCCCGGTCTGCGGGATCATGTCGAAGATCATTGGCAGACTCACCTCGCGCGCAGGCTCGACAACGTTCTGACGGTTCCTCCCCTCGAGACCGACAAGCTCAGCCGCGATGCGCGGGTTGCGGCATTGAACGAGGTGCTGACAAGTGTCTGCGGGCCGGTGGTCCTGGTCGGGCACAGCGCCGGAGTCATGACAGTTGCTCACTGGGCGAGAGCGCATCATCGAGAGGTTGCGGGCGCACTTCTGGTCACGCCGGCGGATCTCGAACTTCCGCTGCCCGAGTCCTATCCGTCTCTCGAAGATCTCGACCGTCACGGGTGGCTACCGATACCGCGTCAGCGTCTGCCGTTTCCAAGCACGGTCGCGGCGAGTCGGAACGATCCGCTCGCCGGGTATCGCCGAGTTGTGGGTCTGGCTGAAGGATGGGGGAGTCGGTTGCTGGATCTGGGTGAGGTCGGACATCTCAATCCGGCGTCCGGATACGGGTATTGGCCGCGGGCGGAATCGTTGGTGCGGGAACTGCTCGAGTCGGTGTCGCGCGCTGCCTCGTCTCATGCCACGGATTCCGATGCGCAGGAGGAACACAGTCATGCTTGATCTTGCTGCTCTGCTGGAAGACTCGGCCCGGCGGTACCCGGAACGGGATGCGCTGGTTCTCGGGGAAGCGAGGCTGACGTATGCGCAGTTCGACGCCTACGCGAATCGCATCGCCCATGTGCTCGTCTCGCGGGGTGTCGAGCCAGGTGACAAGGTGGCGTTGTCCTGCCCGAACGTTCTCGAGTTCCCGATCGTCTACTACGGCATTCTCAAGGCCGGCGGCGTCGTCGTTCCTCTGAACATTCTGCTCAAAGGGCGCGAAATCGCCTATCACCTGGCTGATTCGGAAGCAAAGCTGTACTTCTGTTTCGAGGGAAGTCCCGAATTGCCGATCGCTGAGTACGCCATCGCCGGGTTCGAGCAGAGCGAGACCTGTTCGGCCCTGATCGTGATCAGCGCCGAGTCGGGTGCACCGTCGTCGAGCCTCGGAGTCGAGACTCTAGGCGAAGCACTGGCATCCGTGTCCGGCACGGAAACGCCTGCAGCCGCGGTTGTTCGTGAACCGACGGACACCGCGGTCATTCTCTACACCAGCGGCACGACCGGAAAGCCCAAGGGCGCTGAACTCACTCACTGCAACATGGTCTTGAATGCACTGTCGACCAACCGGTTGTTCGAGAGCGTTCCGTCCATGCATGAGCGTTATCTCCTGACTTTGCCGTTGTTCCACTCGTTCGGCCAGACAGTGACCATGAATGCGGGAATCTGCGTCGGTGCCACCTTGGTGTTGATGCCGCGCTTCGATGCGACCGCGGCACTCGAGATCATGGAACGCGAAAAGATCTCGGTCTTCGCGGGCGTCCCGACCATGTATTGGGGACTGCTCGGCGTGCTGGAGGAGGTAGTGAAATCCGGGGTGGATATCGAGACCGTCGCACAGAACATGCGGTGCGCGATCTCCGGTGGTGCAGCGCTTCCCGTCGAAATCTTGACACAGTTCAGGGAACGCTTCGGTGTTCAGATCCTCGAAGGGTACGGGTTGTCCGAGACCTCTCCGCTGGCCTTGTTCAGTGACCCGGAGAGCGACCCCCGGCCCGGTTCGATCGGCGTGCCGATCTGGGGCGTCGAAGCGCGGCTTGTCGACGACTCTTGGCACACGATCGCCGGCCCCGATGAAGTGGGTGAGTTGGCCATTCGCGGGCACAACGTCATGAAGGGCTATTTCAACCGACCAGAGGCGACGGCGGAAGCCATGCGCGACGGTTGGTTTCGCACCGGGGATTTGGCACGGGTCGATACCGACGGAAATTACTACATCGTCGATCGCGCGAAGGACATGATCGTGCGGGGCGGATTCAACGTCTACCCACGCGAAATCGAAGAGGTTCTGCTCACTCACCCAGCCGTCTCACTCGTCGCCGTCGTCGGGGTGCCGGACTCGAGCCTCGGCGAAGAAGTTGTCGCGTTCGTGATCCGAGAGCCGAGTGAAGAGATCTCCGAATCGGATCTCGTGGAATGGTCGCGGGAACAGATGGCCGCCTACAAATATCCGCGTCGCATCGAGTTCGTGCCGTCGCTGCCGATGACGGCAACCGGAAAGATTCTCAAACGTGAACTGAATCAAGCATTTTCGATGGTCTGAGGAGATCGATGACTGACGTTCGAGCAAATGAAGCATTTCCCGTCACCCAGGCCATGAAGGATTCGGGTGGCTGGAATCCGTTGTGGGACGGCCTTTCGGAGCTGGATCCCGAGTGGACCGAGCTGTACATGAAGACAGCAATGCAGCCCTGGAACAGTGGGGTGCTGTCACCTCAGGTGATCCAGTTGCTGTGCATAGCCGTCGATGCGGTGAGCACACACATGTACGCACCCGGCGTACGACGCCATATTCGCGCCGCGCTCGACATGGGAGTGACCCCGAAGGAGATTCTCGAGGTGCTGAAACTGACCACCGTCGTCGGGATTCATTCCTGCAATGTCGGCGTTCCGATCCTGATGGAGGAAATCGCGAACCGGTGAGGGCGGTCAGTCCCGCTCGCGGTTCTCCCGTTCCTCACGCTGACGCTGGAGGAACGGGCTCGGGTTCTGTCCGCCGATCGGACCGTGGCCGAGTACTCCGTGCTCGTAGGCCGACTCCGCGTGCAGGGCAACGTCGATTCCGCGGGCCTCGTCTTCACGCGAAATGCGGAAGCCGAAGGTCTTGTCGATGAGCTTTCCGAGACCGTAGGTCACACCGAAGGCATAGAGCGCGACCACGACGACGCCGACGAACTGCTTGCCCAACTGCGCGAATCCACCGCCGAAGAACAAACCTTCCGGACCGCCCGTCATCACGGCCGTCGCGAGGAGTCCGATCAGCAACGAGCCGACGATTCCGCCGACGAGGTGCACGCCGACGACGTCGAGGGAGTCGTCGTAGCCGAGCTTGTGCTTCCATCCCACGGCGTACGAGCAGACGATGCCGGCGATCAGACCGATGACGAGCGCACCGAACATGTTCACCGTTCCGCACGACGGGGTGATCGCGACCAGACCGGCGACGACGCCCGAAGCTGCGCCGAACGTCGTGGGGTGTCCGTCACGATTCTGCTCGACGAACAGCCAGCCGAGTAGTCCGGTGCAACCGGCGACGAGTGTGTTGAGGAAGATCTGCGAGGCCATACCGTCGGCCGCAAGGGCCGAGCCGGCGTTGAATCCGAACCAACCGAACCAGAGCAGGCCTACGCCGAGCAGGACGAACGGCAGATTGTGCGGACGCATCGACTCGGCCTTGAAACCCATCCGCTGGCCGAGGACCAGTGCCAATGCCAGACCCGACGCTCCGGACACGATTTCGACCACGAGGCCACCGGCGTAGTCGAGTGCGCCCATCTGGGCGAGCCATCCCTGCGGATTCCACACCCAGTGAGCGACGGGGACATAGACGAGCAAGGACCAGATGGGGACGAAGATCATCCAGGCGGAGAACTTCGCGCGGTCGGCGATCGCACCACTGATGAGCGCTGCAGTAAGAATTGCGAACGTCAATTGGAAGGTTGCGAACAACACTTCCGGGACATTCCCGTGCACCGTCGACGGGTCGATGCCCGCCATGCCGATGTGCTCGAGTCCGCCGATGATGCCACCGTGATCGTCGCCGAACACGAGGCTGTAGCCCACGAACAACCACGCAACCGTGACGAGTGCGATCGAGACGAAACTCATCATGATCATGTTGAGTACGCCCGTCGAGCGGACCATGCCGCCGTAGAACAGTGCGAGTCCTGGCGTCATCAGAAGTACGAGTGCAGTACTGACGAGCAACCAGGCAGTTGCTCCGGCATCGATGGTGGCGGGCACAGTTTTCTCCTCACGCACGCGGACCAGCCCGCGTGCACGGAACCCACGATGAGTGCGTGCGGTTTCCTCCGCACTGCGATTGTGTTGCGAACATGTTTCGGGAGAAGTCGGCGTTGCACCCGCACCGGACCACCTGTCGTGGGTCGCCGGTAGTCTTTGCGCGTGGCCCTGTACCGGAAGTATCGACCCGCGTCCTTCGCCGAGGTGGTGGGGCAGGAGCATGTCACCGCACCGCTCAGCACGGCCCTCGACACCGGACGCATCAACCATGCCTACCTGTTTTCCGGCCCGCGCGGCTGCGGAAAGACGTCGTCGGCGCGAATCCTGGCGCGTTCGCTGAACTGTGAGCAGGGACCGACGTCGACGCCGTGCGACGTGTGCGACTCGTGCGTTTCGCTGGGCCCGGGCGGCACAGGCAACCTGGATGTGACGGAACTCGACGCCGCAAGTCACGGTGGCGTCGACGACACCCGAGAACTCCGAGACAAGGCGTTCCACGCACCCGCTGCTTCTCGCTACCGCGTCTTCATCATCGACGAGGCACATATGGTGACGGCGGCGGGTTTCAATGCGTTGCTCAAGATCGTCGAAGAGCCGCCGGAACACCTCATCTTCATCTTTGCGACGACGGAACCGGAAAAGGTTCTCCCGACCATCCGTTCGCGTACACACCATTACCCGTTCCGCCTGTTGGCGCCGTCGACCATGCGCGGACTCCTGGAAAAGATCTGCGCCCAGGAGGGCGTACCGGTCGAGCCTGCGGTGTATCCACTGGTCATCAAGGCCGGCGGCGGTTCCCCTCGTGACTCGTTGAGTGTCCTCGATCAGCTGCTCGCGGGCGCAGGAGAAGAAGGTGTCACGTATCCGCGCGCGCTCTCTCTTCTCGGAGTCACCGACGTCGCGCTCATCGACGAAGCAGTAGACGCCCTGTCTGCCAGTGACGGGGCCGCGTTGTTCGGCACTGTCGATCGCGTGATGGACGCCGGTCACGATCCACGCCGATTCGCGCTCGATCTTCTCGAGCGCCTGCGTGATCTCATCTTGATGCAGGCTGTTTCCGACGCCAGCGAACGAGGATTGGTCGACGCTCCGGAAGCGGAGCTGGTCACGATGCGTGAGCAGATTCAACGAGTCGGCCCGGCCACGCTCACCCGCTTCGCCGAGACTGTCCATGCCGGACTCAGCGAAATGCGTGGGGCGACGGCGCCGCGGCTGCTGCTCGAAGTGATGTGCGCGCGAATGCTGCTGCCGTCGGCATCCGACACCGAGTCAGCTGTATTGCAGCGGCTGGAGCGCCTGGAACAAGGTATTCCGGCTGCCGGAGTCGCGGCTGCCCCTCGCGCGGCAGCAACGCCGGCACCGACCGTGCCGCCGCTCGAACCGGAGATTGCTTCCAAGTTCCAACGGCCCTCTCAACGCAAGGCCGAGCCTGAGGTGCGGCCGGAACCAGCCGCGCCTGCTCCAGCTGCGGCGCCGCCGGTTGTGGAGGCTCCTGTCGTCGAACCTCCGGTAGCGGCAGTTCCCGTCGTCGAGACTCCCACTGTCGAGATCGTGGAACCGCCGGTTGCCGAAGCTCCGGTGGTTGAAGCTCCTGTGGTTGAACCACCGGTTACTGCTCCTGTCGAGGCGGAAGAGCTGATCGGGCTTGCCGAGCCGGAACCCGACTACGAGCCCGAGCCCGAGTTCGACGAGCCGGCGGTTGCCGAAGCTGCGCCGGTCTCGGCAGGCCCCACAGTCGAGACTCTCCGTGAATCGTGGAACACCTTGCGCAACAAGGTCGGTGAACGAAACAAGGTTCTTCCGGCCATGCTGTCCGCTGCGACGGTTCACGACGTGCGTGGACATGTCGTTGTCATCGCTCACGGCTCACCGGTCCTGGGTGCTCGTGTGACGCAACCGCACAACGCGGCGGTCATTTGCGAGGTCCTTGCCGAAATGTTCGGTGGCACTTGGCAAGTCGAGTATCAAGAAGGTGCGCCTACAGCGCCGACAGTATCGAGCGCAACCAAGGCGACAGAAGCTCCGAGCCGCCCTGCCGCTGCGCCCCGCTTCTCGCGGCCCAGTCAGGAGCGCGCAGCGCAGCAGCCCAAGGCCCCACAACCCCAGCGCGGAGATTCGGACGACATTCCGCCGCCCGAGGCCCCCGACTATCCGGAAGACCCTGGACCGGCGCCTGCTCCTGAGGTCGACTACGAGGCAACTCCTCCGCCTGCAACGCCGGAGGACGAGGACGAGATGTTTGCGGAGGCGGCTGAGCCCGCTGATCCGACTGCCAGACGTGATCCCGAGGATGTTGCAAAGGAACTCCTCAAGGACGTCCTCGGAGCTCGCCGCCTCGAAAGCTGAGTTGCCGAGTCGGTCCGTGTGCGTGAAACAGCTGTCGGAATCCAGCTGCACCACTGTGTGATCGAATTGTTATAAGTGCCGTTCCCTTTGTGCGCGCGCGTCTCGAAAGCGCACCGGCTCGGCCTCGCAAAGCTGAATTGTATGTGGCTGGTTTGCTGGCACATTCGTTCGCTCAGTTCCGGTGTAACGAAACGTCGATTCGGACGATGGTCGCCGAAGAATATCTGGAAGTTCTCGTTGTCTGATGGGCATTCGAGTGCTGCTGTTAAATTTCGGTGTGTCACGAATGTTCAGATTGATAGTTGTCGGATGTTTGTTTTGCGGGGATCGACCAATTTGGGACATTCGGCGAATTGGCCACATATTCGGCATTGCGGCATTTCGGTGCAAATTCAACTGAATATTTGCCGATCTCGAGTAAATGGCGGCCGTGAAACCGGGATCCGGTACGGATGTCCAAGCAGGAGCATGACCGGTTGCGAAGCAAATAAGTAACTCCGAGTTACAGCTAACTCTCGATTGCTGTCAAATTGCTGAAACACGTTCATTGCGCCGAACGACCTTTGTTATTTGTTTATGCCTTGAGGTGAATCTGCGTTTTACACACCGATGAGGGCGTGGTTAGTCTTCGGTCGATTGAGTCTCCCGTGGATGCGCGCGAAAATAGGAAGTGTAAGATGACTGAAGATTCAACTAATCCTGCGATTGCGATAGTCGGGATGAGCATGTGGTCCCCCGGTGCACATGATCTGCAAGGATTTTGGGAGAACGTCCTCGCGCGTCGGATGCAATTCCGAAAGTTTCCGGAGTCACGGATGTCCCTCGACGACTACTGGAGCGCGAGCCCTGACGACGTCGACAAGACATACGCCGATCGCGGCGCGTTCATGGATGGTTTCGAATTCGACTGGGTCGGTCGCCGGATACCGGAGCGGACCTTCAAGTCGACAGATCTCACACACTGGTTGGCTCTGGAAACAGCACTCGGGGCTTTGACCGACGCGGGCTACAGCCGAGGATCGGTACCCACTGGACGCAGCGCCGCAATCGTCGGCAACTCCCTCACCGGTGAAGAATCCCGGATGTGGTCGATGCGTTTGCGTTGGCCTTACGTCAAGCGCGCACTCGCTGTGGCAGCCGAAGCGCGCCAGTTGGACAGTTCCGTCGCCGATGCTCTCGCCGAGACGATGGAAGAGGTCTACAAGGGCCCATTGGTGGAGCCGAGTGAAGACACTCTCGCCGGCATGTTGTCGAATACGATTGCCGGCCGGATCTGCAATTATCTCGACTTCAACGGCGGCGGGTACGTCGTGGACGGTGCGTGCGCGTCCGGAATGCTCGCGGTGGCGACTGCAGCCGAAAAGCTGGCGTCCGGCGCGGCCGACTTCGTCTTGGCAGGGGGAGTCGACGTCAGCTTGGATCCTTTGGAACTGGTGGGATTCGCCCGTTTGGGTGCACTGACCCGTGGCGACATGAACGTGTACGACGCAAGCCGAAGCGGATTCATCCCGGGTGAAGGTTGCGGATTCGTGGCCTTGAAACGACTCGAGGACGCCAGGGCGGACGGCGACTACGTGTACGCGACGATTCGCGGCTGGGGCATCTCCACCGATGGCAAGGGTGGAATCACCAAGCCCCGCGCCGAAACTCAGGCCGAGATGATCCGTCGCGCATACTCGCGAGCGGGATTCGCGGCCAGCGAGGTTGCCTTCGTCGAAGGACACGGAACTGGTACTCCCGTCGGAGACCCCGTCGAACTGGCCGGCGTCCAGCAGGCCGCTCAGACGGACGGGCCCGTCGAGGCTCGTAGCATCGGCATGACGTCACTGAAGTCGTTGATCGGGCACACGAAGGCGGCGTCGGGCATCCTTGCGCTGATCAAGGCGACCATGGCCGTCAATCAACGAATCCTTCCGCCGCTCGCCGGTTGCACCGACCCGAACCCGGCGTTCGGAACCGAAGCACCGGCACTCTTTCCGCTCGTCAACGGTGAGATCAGAGATCCGTCCGAGAAGATGCGTGCCGGTGCGCAAGCCATGGGTTTCGGCGGTATCAACTGCCACGTCGCGATCGAATCGGCTGATGCACCATCCAGCAAGCTGACACCCTCGCAAGACGTCCGCACGATGATGGCGTCGTATCAGGACACCGAGGTTTTCGTACTTTCTGCAGATTCCGCGGTGGACTTGGCGACCCGAGCGCGGGATGTTGCAGATCTGGCGGTTCCGTTGAGTGTTGCCGAGCTGCTGGACTTTTCGGCGAAGCTCTCTCGCGTGATCTCGCCGACCGCGCCCTTCCGTGCTGCAGTGGTGGCCGGACGTCCCGCGCAGTTGGCCGAACGCATGCGTCAGCTTGCCGTGATCTGCGAGAACTCCGCTCCTGCATCCGGCCAGGTGAAGGTCGTGAGCAACGAGATCTCGATCTCGAACGCCGTCCACCATGACATCGGATTCCTGTTCCCGGGACAGGGATCCCAACAACTCGAGATGGCGCGCGTGCTGATCGAGCGCTTCGAGTGGGCACGCGAACTGGCGACCCAGGCGGACGGCTGGTTGGAGGGAGTTGGAGCGGAGGCGATCACGCCTCGAATTCTGCGGAACCCGGTCAAGAGCGCTGACGCTGCGGAATTGGCGAAGTGGAAGCGGGATCTCGCCCAGACGCAGTTCACCCAGCCTGCCGTCGCTTTGGCTTCGCTGCTCTGGTTCGAGTACCTCCGCCGATTGGGTGTCACACCCAGTGCTGTCGCCGGCCACAGTCTCGGCGAGTTGACCGCGCTCTACGCGGCAGGAGCTTACGACCAGAAGACGCTGATCACCTTGGCTGCGGCGAAGGGTGCGGCCATGGCTGTCAGTGGTGGTGGAAACGGCGCGATGGCGAGCCTGACCTGCGACCGATCGACGGCTGAGGCGATCATCGCGGAAACAAAGGGTTACGCGACCGTCGCGAATCTGAATACGCCTACACAGACCGTGGTTTCGGGCACCAAAGACGCGGTCGACGATGTGGTTGCCATCGCGAAGACGCGCGGAGTGTCGGCTCAGGCGCTTGCCGTGTCGAATGCTTTCCACTCCGAGATGATGAACGAGGCCGAGCGGGAGCTGAAGTCCACTGTGCCCGTTGACGAGCAAGTCGATTCGCTGACTTGCCCCGTGTATTCCTGCGTCGAAGGGAAACGCGTACAGACGCCACTGGCACTTCGCGAATTGGTCACCAAACAGGTTGTCTCACCGGTCGACTGGGTCAAGACGGTAAGTGGAATCTCGCAGGACGTGGACCTGCTCGTCGAGGTCGGACCCGGCCGTGTGCTGACCGGGCTCACCAAGGCGATCAATGGGACCGACGGCGTGCGCTGCTTCCCCGTTGCGTCCAAGTCCGGACGCGACGAGGACTTCAATGTCGCACTGGCCGCGATGTACGTCCACGGCGCTCAGGTCCGATGGAACGAACTTTTCGACGGCCGGTTCGTGCGCGAATTCGTTCCTGCCGATCAGAAGGTGTTCATCGAGAACCTGGCCGAGGCGAAGCTGACGGTTACCTCTGCTCCCGAACCGCTCGCACTTGGTACGTCCGGCGGGGATCCGGCTGCGGCGCTGGCCGATTACCTGAGCCGACGCGGGACCTTCCTCGTCGACGTGATTCGTGCTGATGTAGGCAGTGGAGCGACTTCTCCGTCTTCTCCATCTGCTCCGACTTCGCGGGCAGTCACCAACGGCCACGAATCCGTGGCAGCGAAAGCTCCTTCGCCGGTTTCGGCTCCGGTAGTCGAAGAGCCGGCTGACGCGGGCGCTGGGTCCGTGGAAAGTGAGCTGATCAGGATCCTCGCCGATACGACGGGATTCCCCGCCGAGTCGATCACGACGGATCTGCGTCTGCTCGATGATATGAATCTCGACTCGATCAGTGCGGCAGAGGCTATTTCGAAGGTTGCGCATCAGTTCGAGGTTGTCGACCTCGACCCTGCCGAGTTGGCCAATGCCACGATCGGAGAAGCAGCATCGCTGATCCTTGCGGCATCACCGAATCCCGGTTCTGCCGTTCCAGCAGCGAGTTCGGTGCAGTCGGACGTGTCGCGAATACTGCTCGAGGTAATCGCGGAGGACACCGGATTTCCGGTGGAGTCTCTCGATGTGGATCTCCACCTGCTCGACGACCTGAACATGGACTCGATCAAGGCTGCCGATGCGATAGCAACTGTGGCAACGCGATTGGGTGTTCAGGGTGATCTGGATCCGGCCGAACTCGTCAACGTCAGCCTGGGTGAACTCATCGAAGTGCTCGATCGATCCGCGAAAGAGAAGTCGGGGCAGCAGCAGCCGGTTGCGCGGGCGCTGCCGGTGAAGGCAAAGGGTCTATCAGCCGACAGCTTCACCTGGGTTCGCGATTACACCCTGGAAAAGGTTCGGAGCGAGACAGCGTTGCACGGAGTCCGAGACCTCACGGACACGACGTTTGTCGTCATCGGTGACGACGCCGGTTTGGTCGGAAGGTTGGAATCCGAACTGCGAGGGCGTGGTGCTCAGGTCGACATTCGCACATTCTCCGACGGCGCTCCTGCGAATGCACAGCACGTGGTTGCCGTAATGCCGCGTGTGACCGATGATTCCGTCACCGAAATCGGCTTGCGCCGTGGGATCGAACACATGCACAAGATGGTTCCGGCGCAGCAAAGTGGAGGCGCACGAACCACATTGGCAGTGATTCAGTTCACCGATGTCGAGTTGGGCAATCCGGCGCCGGTACCGAGTGCGGCGGCTTTTGCCGCTTCGGTGCATCACGAGCGCCCCGAACTGGATGTCCGCGTCATAGGATTCGACGGCTCGACTGCGGACGCGGTGGTGGCAACCACCGTCGTCTCCGAGTTGGATTCGGTTGCACCCTATGTGTTCGCGACTTACGACACCGAGATGGGACGCACGGCACTGCAACCGCGGGTTCTCGCCTCGAGCGACTACACCGTCCGCGAGAGCGGGTTGGGGAGTTCGGATGTAGTGGTCGTGACCGGTGGCGCGAAAGGCATCATGGCGCAATGCGCTCTGGCTCTCGGCCGAAAGACAGGCGCCGAACTAGTGCTGATCGGAAGCTCTCAGCGACAAGCGGGTGACGAAATCGCTTCCACTCTTGCGGACTTCACGTCTGCCGGTTTGAGCGCTCACTACTATCGCTGCAACGTCACGGATGCTGCGGCGGTGGCCGGCGTCGTCGCCCAGATCGAGGTCGAGGTTGGGCCGATCACCGGGTTTGTCCACGGCGCGGGGGCGAATGTTCCGCGGCGGTTCGAGAGAGTCGACAGCGCTGCGGCTTTCAAGGAGGTTGCACCTAAGGTCCTGGGCGCAGCCAACTTCGTCGAAGCGCTCGCTGATCGCGACTTGAAGCTGTTCGTGGGCTTCTCCTCCATCATCGGATTCACAGGTATGCCCGGAAACAGCTGGTATGCATACGGAAACGAGCTTCTCGACGAAATGGTGATGCGGTATGCCGCCGGGCACCCGAAGACTCGGACGTTCTCGCTCGCGTACAGCGTGTGGGGAGAGACCGGAATGGGCGCCCGCATGGGCAGTGTCAACCACCTCGCGAAGATGGGTGTCATGCCGATTTCCACGGCTGCGGGAGTGGATCATTTCCTTCGCCTGGTCGACAGCGGACCCGAGGCGAGTCGTATCGTCGTGACCAGTCGACTCGGCGGTCTCGACACCTGGGCGCCGGCAGCACCGGCTCTGCCGGCGGTGTCGCGCTACATCGACCAAGTGGTGACATTCGAGCCGCAGGTAGAACTGGTGACCCGGACGACGTTGTCCACCTCGGCGGATCCCTTTGTCCTCGATCATGTCTGGAAGGGATCGGCGCTGCTTCCGACGGTGTTCGGGCTCGAGGCGATGTCGCAGGCGGCGGCCTATGTCACCGGACGCGTGACTCTGGGCCGCGTCCGCATCGACGACATCAAGCTGGATCGACCGATCGTCGTCGACACGGTCGAGGGCACCAGAGTCGAGATCAAGGCAAGCGTCGTGGAGCAGGATCGTGATGCTGCAGGAACGCGGGTGCATGTCACGATCGGCACCGAACGGACCGGGTACGGACGGCCCCATTTCTCGGCCGACTTCATCTTCGGGCTGGACGAAACACTGCCGGAGTTCGAGAAGGAGTTGCCGCGACCGGTGCTCGACATCGATCCGTTGGACGATCTCTACTCGTGGTTGCTGTTCCAGGAGGGCGATTTCCGCCGACTCGAAGAGATCTCGAGCCTCGATTCCGAGCACATTCTCTTCAGCGCTATTTCGCGAGCCGACCGTAAGCAGCACCTCCTCGGTGATCCCTACTTCCTCGATTCCCTGCTCCAATCGGGTCAGATCATGGTTCCGCGGGAGATCTGCCTTCCGGTCAACATTGCGCGAATCGACATGTACGACGGACGATTCGAGGCTCGTTCGTTCACCGCGTACGCCTACGACAAGGTGCAGACAGAGACCCACATGCAAGCCGACGTGGCGGTGGTGAAGGACGGACGAGTGGTGATGCAGCTCGAGGGATATCGCTCCCAGATTCTCTCCCACGACGAAAGCCGTCCTACGGCTGAGGAAATCGCGGATCCGACTGCGCGCGACGCACAGATCATTCTCGACAAGCTCGCGCAACACAGCCGGGCGTTGGGAGTGAAGAGCCCGCGGGTTGTGGTCGCGCATACCCCGGGGATTCACGAGTTGACCAAGTCGGAACGCCACGAGCAGGAGAAACCGATCGCCGAGGCGGCCGTGAACATTCATCTCGATGAGGATGTGGTGATCAAATGAGTAATGCCTTTGCCATCGAATGGCAGGAAACCGGAAAGCCCGTCGTCGTCGGTGATATTCCGCCCTCTGTGGATGTCTCGCTCTCGCACGACGGCAGCAAGTCACTCAGTTCGGCCGGCGACTGGCCTCAGGGGTGTGACATCGAACCGATTCGCTCCCGAACCGCCGTGCAGTGGAAGGCGCTTCTGGGTTCGGCGCGGATTCCGCTGCTGGACGAGTTGATCGCAGGCGGCGAATCACTCGATCGTGCGGGAACCAGGCTGTGGGCGGCGGCCGAGGCGATCCGAAAGGCCACGGGGCAGATGTCGGTTTCTCTGGCGATGGGCGCCAGGGAGGACGACGCAGTGACCTTCCGCGGCGGCGCAGAGGGAAGCGTGGTGGTTCTGACTTTTCCAGCTCTGTTGACGGACAACGAGGAGCGGATTCTCGCGTTTGTGACTCATGAGGAGGATGCGGAGGAACCGGCGCAGGACCCGGCACCGCAGTTCGACTCCGGACCGTTGTCGGCGAAGTCTCTCGCGCAGTTCGATCCGATGGCCTACGGCTCCGACGTGCATGTGGTGGCCCGGAGCGGCTATCCGGCGGTGTCGATCCGGTTCCCCGTCGGGTTCCGGGACGCGTGCAACGTCGGTGGATCAGTGGGGTTCGCGAGCTTCGCGCTGTGGTTGGGCGCTTTGCGAGAGAGGGGAACCGGACCGATCTCGAAGCAGATCGTGGAGGACATGGCGACGGGTCGTTGGGGCATGGTGACCAACAACTCCGAGGTGTTCATCGATGCGAACCTGTACACCGACGACATTGTCGAGGGGACGATCTGGATCACCGAGCTCACCGGTCCGGATCGGGCAACCACCAATCTGCATGTCGAATGGTGCCGGGTCGACGGCGAGACGCGCACTCACATCGGGTGGAGTGCGATGCAGACGACGTGGGTGGAAATCCTCTCCCACGGTGTGGTGGCGGCACGGCCGATGCCGCAGTACTTCCACGATTTCATCGAGCCGATGACGATTCCGACGGGGACGAAGAACATCGCTGTTCCCACCGAACCGAAGAACGTCGATCGTGGTTCCGTGATCCGCTCGGCTCCGATGGTGCCGCGCAATCCGTACCTGCTCGAATCCGAGGTGTTCTCGACGACGTTGCAGGACGGAAACGTCGTGGGCAACATCTACTTCGGCAACTATTACATCTGGCAGTCGAGGGTTCGGGACAAGTTCCTGGTCCGTTCTCAGCGTGAGGCCATGGCGGCCAGAGGCGCTCTCGGGGAACTTCGTTGTGTGCACACCAGGGTTGAGCATCTGCGCGAGGTCATGCCGTTCGACGACGTCCTGGTCACGATGTCCTTGTCTGCCCTCTACGAGAGGGGGATCGACCTCGAGTTCGAGTACTTCAAGGTCAATGAGGACGGATCACGGGAGAAGCTCGCGATCGCTCGGCACAGAACTGTCTGGACGATGCCGGGCGCTCCGGGAGAACTGGAAATCTCTCCGCCGTCGAAACTTCCACAGTCGCTGATCGATTCGGTGCTGGAGGCGATCGACGGAAAGTAGGCGGGGGATTTTCCGAGATCGAAGTGGAGAGACGGGTTGCGTTTTCCTTGCGGGAGAACGCAACCCGTTTCGATGGGGAGGGGAATGTATGGGTATCGGGGTTTCCAGAAGATCGGTTCTGAAAGGGTCGGTAGTCGGCACAGCGGCTGTTGCTTTGGGTGCAAAGGCAGGTGCTGCTCCGGCGGGGAGTGTGGATATCGAGTCTCCGTTGATTTTTCATTCGCCGGAGTTCGAGCCGTTCTGTGACGAACTACATTCGTTGTCAACGCTTTCCGGAAACGAGATCACACTGACAGCGCAAGTGGGGCAACATGCCTTTCATCGGGATTTTCCCTCGTCCCCAGCACTGTCGTACCGCAGCGGAGAGATCGGTGGCGGTTATCTGGGCCCTACCGTCGAGGCGCATTCCGGCGAGCCGATCATGTTGACGTTCGAGAACGATCTGACCGGACATCCGTTGGCAGCGGACATGGATATGACGCTGCATGGAATGCAGGCAGACTTTCGCGCTAACCCGCCGACGTCGTTGCACTTGCACGGAGGAGTCACTTCACCTGAGAGCGACGGCCATCCGGAGCTGCTGGTGATGCCGGGACAGGCTGCGATGCATCACTTTTTGCACGGTCAGGAAGCCGCCCACCTCTGGTATCACGATCACGCGATGGGCATCACCCGGCTCAACGTCTACGCCGGTCTGATCGGCAACTATCTGATCAGGGATGAATTCGACACCGGCAAACTGGGAAATTCGTTGGGGTTGCCGGCCGAGGAATTCGAGATCCCGTTGATCCTGCAGGAGAAGATCTTCACGCCGACAGGCGCCCAGAACGGCCGATCCACCATCTTGATCCCGGAAGGATCGTGGGAAGGCGGCGCGGTGGGCGACGTCGGCTTGGTCAACGGCAAGGTGTGGCCGGAACTGGCTGTGGCTCGGGGCCTTTACCGCTTCCGCATCGTCAATGCGTCGTCGGCAAGTGTGTGGAATCTTCACTTCTCGAACATGATGCCGTTCTGGGTCATCGGCAACGACGCCGGAATGCTCGACGCGCCCGTCGCGGTCAATGCCTTCCGCTGCGCACCGGGGGAGCGGTACGACCTCCTCGTCGATTTCACCGGACTGTCGGAGGGTTCGACGGTGGAGCTTCGCAACGACGAGGCGCCCCCGCTACCCGCCGCTGTCATCGGTGAAGTGACGATGCCGCTGTTCTGCCGGTTCCGCGGTGACGCCAGGCGCGGATTCACCGGTGGTGTTCCGTCGCAACTGCGCGGTGGGCGCCGGCAACGTGACGTTCTCGCCCCGTTGGAGCAGCCGACGGTAATTCGCACGGTGACGGTGAGCCAGCAACTGGAACTGCGGAATCCACCGGCTCAGATGACGCTGAACAACCTGACGTTCAGCACCACGGACGTCGAGAGGCCGCGGCAAGGCACCGTCGAGCAGTGGAACATCGTCAACACCACGCCGGACCCGCATCCGATACACCTGCACCTGGTGAATTTCCGGATTCTCGGCAGAACACCGATGCGGACGCTGGAGTACTTGATCCGACATCCGCAGCCGGTGATCGGCAACAAGTGGACTCCGTCGCCCGAAGGGTTCGAGGCGGGGCCGATGATCGCGCCGGCGCCGTGGGAAGCGGGAATGAAGGACACCGTCAGGGTGGACGGCGGCACCGTCACCCGGATCATCGTGCGATTCCCCACCGCGGATGAGCTGGGTTTCGATCCCGACGCGATGTTCGATCGTCTTCCGAGCGGTGGGATGACGGGCAGTGGGATGACGGGCGGTGGGATGACGGGCGGTGGGATGACGGGCGGCGGGCGCCACGATATGGCTGATTCTGGTCGACTCCAGGGATATGTGTGGCATTGCCATCTACTCGATCACGAAGATCACGACATGATGTTGCCGTATCGCATCGTGCCGTGAGTGCTTCCGGGGGCGCACCCGAAATGAACCGAAGCGGGCAGGCGTTCGCGCACCTGATCACCTCGGTCACCTAGCAGGATCGCTTCGGTCCTTCCCATGAATTTGGAACACGTTCTACAGTGAAAGGGCTGAGGTCTGTACCTCGGCCATGCGCCACCACCGAAGGTGGCGCGGACGATCTGCAGACCGGTTCGACGAATTACACGGAAGGAACACCTCACAGTGACCACAGAGGCATTCATTTATGAAGCCATCCGTACCCCGCGAGGCCGCGGCAAGAAGACCGGGTCGTTGCACTCGGTCAAGCCGATCTCGCTGGTCACGGGTCTGATCCAGGAACTGCGCGTGCGCTTTCCCGACCTCGACGAGGACCGGATCTCCGACCTCATCCTGGGCGTCGTCACCCCCGTTGGCGATCAGGGAATGGACATCGCCCGCGTTGCAGTCAACGATGCGGGACTGCCCGACACCGTCGGCGGCGTTCAGCTCAACCGTTTTTGCGCTTCCGGCCTCGAGGCCGTGAACATGGCTGCTCAGAAGGTTCGGTCCGGCTGGGACGAACTGGTGATCGCCGGTGGCGTCGAGTCGATGTCCCGCGTTCCGATGGGATCCGACGGTGGACCGTGGGCACTCGACCCCGCCACCAACTACGACAACTACTTCGTGCCGCAGGGCGTCGGCGCAGACCTCATCGCCACCATCGAGGGCTTCTCGCGTGACGACGTCGACGCATACGCCGTGCGCTCGCAGGACCTCGCCGCCAAGGCGTGGACCGGCGGATACTTCGCCAAGTCGGTAGTGCCGGTCAAGGACATCAACGGCATCACCATCCTCGACAACGACGAGCACATGCGTCCGGGCACCACGGCAGAGAACCTCGCCGGCTTGGCTCCCGCGTTCGGTGTGATCGGTGAAATCGGCGGATTCGACGCCGTGTCGCTGCAGAAGTACCACTGGGTCGAGAAGATCAACCACGTTCACCACGGCGGCAACAGCTCGGGAATCGTCGACGGCGCTGCCCTCGTGCTCGTCGGTAGCGAGCAGGCCGGCAAGGACATGGGTCTGACGCCGCGCGCTCGCGTCGTCGCCACCGCCACCAGCGGCGCCGACTCCACCATCATGCTCACCGGCCCGACGCCGGCGTCGAAGAAGGTTCTGGCAGCTGCCGGCCTGACGGTCGACGACATCGACCTCTTCGAGATCAACGAGGCATTCGCTTCCGTCGTCCTGAAGTTCCAGAAGGACCTGAACATCCCGGACGAGAAGCTCAACGTCAACGGTGGCGCGATCGCCATGGGTCACCCGCTCGGTGCAACCGGCGCGATGATCACCGGAACGATGGTCGACGAGCTCGAGCGTCGTGGCGGCAAGCGCGCCCTCATCACCCTGTGCATCGGCGGCGGTATGGGCGTTGCCACCATCATCGAGCGCGTCTGACGCGGCGTCCGTCCTTCCAACGAGGCTTACCAGGAGTCAAGCAAAGTGACTGATCAGAACATCATCAACTGGGACCAGGACGCCGACGGCATCGTCGTGCTCACCATCAACGATCCCAACCAGGGCGCAAACACCATGAACGACGCGTACATCGCGTCGATGAAGGCCACCGTCGACCGTCTGGTCGCCGAGAAGGACTCCGTCACCGGTGCCGTCATCACTTCCGGCAAGAAGACCTTCTTCGCCGGTGGCGACCTCAAGAACATGATCAAGGTCGGCCCCGAGCAGGCCGAGGAGATCTACAACCACAGCGTCGAGATCAAGGCAGACCTGCGTCGTCTCGAAACTCTCGGCAAGCCGGTCGTCGCCGCCATCAACGGTGCGGCGCTCGGCGGTGGCCTCGAGATCGCTCTCGCGACCCACCACCGCATCGCGGCAGACGTCAAGGGCATCAAGATCGGCCTGCCCGAGGTCACCCTCGGCCTGCTGCCCGGCGGCGGCGGCGTCGTGCGTACCGTGCGGATGCTCGGCCTGCAGAACGCGCTCATGGGCGTCCTGCTCCAGGGGCAGCAGCGTGGACCCGTTCAGGCCAAGGAAGTCGGCCTCATCGACGAGGTCGTCGGCTCGGTAGAGGAGCTGGTTCCGGCTGCGAAGGCATGGATCAAGGCCAACCCCGAAGGCGGCGTTCAGCCGTGGGATGTCAAGGGCTACAAGATCCCTGGCGGAACTCCGTCCACTCCGGCATTCGCTGCCAACCTTCCGGCGTTCCCCGCGAACCTGCGTAAGCAGCTCAAGGGCGCTCCGATGCCGGCTCCGCGCGCCATCATGGCCGCAGCCGTCGAGGGTTCGCAGGTCGACATCGACAACGCGCTGCTCATCGAGGCTCGCTACTTCACCTCGCTGGTGACCGGCCGCGTCGCGAAGAACATGATCCAGGCGTTCTTCTTCGACCTGCAGTCGATCAACGGCGGCGGTTCACGTCCGGCAGGCATCGAGAAGTCCACCATCAAGAAGGTCGGCGTCCTCGGCGCAGGCATGATGGGCGCGGGCATCGCGTACGTCTCCGCGAAGGCCGGCTTCGACGTCGTCCTCAAGGACGTCAGCATCGAGGCTGCCAACAAGGGCAAGGCGTACGCCGAAGGCATTGAGGCCAAGGCGCTCTCGCGCGGCAAGACCACGCAGGAGAAGTCCGACGCACTCCTCGCCAAGATCACCCCGACGGCTGACCCGGCAGATTTCGCCGGCGTCGACTTCGTCATCGAAGCAGTCTTCGAGAGCCAGGAACTCAAGCACAAGGTGTTCCAGGAGATCGAGGACATCGTCGATCCCAAGGCGCTGCTGGGCTCGAACACCTCGACGCTGCCCATCACGGGTCTCGCCACCGGCGTGAAGCGTCAGGAAGACTTCATCGGCATCCACTTCTTCTCGCCCGTCGACAAGATGCCGCTGGTGGAGATCATCCGCGGTGAGAAGACCTCCGACGAGACTCTGGCTCGCGTGTTCGACTACGTCCAGGCGATCCGCAAGACGCCGATCGTGGTCAACGACTCGCGTGGCTTCTTCACCTCGCGTGTCATCGGAACCTTCATCAACGAGGCCATCGGCATGCTCGCCGAGGGTGTCGAGCCCGCCACCATCGAGCAGGCCGGTATGCAGGCCGGTTACCCGGCTGCGCCGCTTCAGCTTTCGGATGAGCTCAACCTCACCCTCATGCAGAAGATCCGCAAGGAATCTGCCGACGCCGCCAAGGCCGAGGGCAAGGAACTGCCGGCAGATCCGGCCGGCGAGGTCATCAACACCCTCGTCGAGAAGTTCGATCGTAAGGGCAAGCTCGGTGGAGCCGGCTTCTACGATTACGCCGAGGGCAAGCGCACCGGCCTGTGGTCCGGACTCCGCGAGAACTTCAACTCCGGAACCTCCGATGCTCCGATCCAGGACCTCATCGACCGCATGCTGTTCATCGAGGCGATCGAGACGCAGAAGTGCTTCGACGAGAACGTCCTGATCACCACGGCGGACGCCAACATCGGCTCCATCATGGGTATCGGATTCCCGGCCTGGACCGGTGGCGTTCACCAGTTCATCGTCGGTTACGAGGGCGGCACGGCCGGCTTCGTCGCTCGCGCAAAGGAACTCGCTGCGCAGTACGGCCCGCGGTTCACCCCGCCGGCTTCGCTAGGGGCATAGCCCCCGTGCGCCTTTTTGGTAGTTACGGCTACCAAAAAGGCGCACAGGGGTTTATCCCCAGCTTGTGAGTTATCCACAGACGAACTCCGACAGCGAATTTCACGTCAGTCCTGTCGGAGTTCGGCCTGACGCTTGGTGCCATGACTACGTCTCATGGTGGAAGCGAGTTTCTCCGGATTCTCGATGCGCAATCCGGTCTGGTACGGCAACAGCAACTCTCGTCATTCGGATACAACCGAGGGATGCTGCGGAACTTTCTGGACCGCGGCGAATGGCAGCGCGTTCTACAAGGCGTGTATGCAGTGACCGCTGGCCCGCTCACCAGAGAAATGATCTTGAACGCCGCTTGGCTTTATGGTGGCCCGCAAGCGATTCTGAGCCACGACACTGCAGCTGAGGAATGGGGAATGCGTCGCATCGACGCAGACAAGCCAGTCCATGTCACCGTGCCCTACGGCAAGTCGGCTCGCTGTCAGTCCGCGACAATCCGCCGAGTTCCAGCGCGAACGTCGGGTGCACTTGTCAGAGTGGGTGGCGTGGTTCACCCCGGGGTAGTCGTCCACCGATCCCGAGCCCACCGATACATCGGCGTGCCGTCAGTCATACCTCGAACGTCGCGGGCGGATACCGCGATTGATCTTGCGACCGCCGAATCCACAGCGCGAAGCGCCTACGTTTCACTCATCACCACAGTGACAAATGCGCGAATTCCGTTGAACGATGTGCGTCGTCGGATTGACGAACGAACACCACATCGATTCAAGGGTGCGCTTTCCGATGCGGTACGCCTCCTGGCAGACGGGGTGCAGTCAACGCTCGAATACCACTATGCGGTCGACGTGGAGCAGGCGCACGGGTTGCCGTCGGCCAGACGCCAGTCTCCGGTCCGCGTCGACGGCCGCACGCTGTACGAGGATTGCGACTACAGCGAATTCGGTGTGCCGCTGATCGTGCGTCTCGACGGTCGGTGGGCGCATTCCATGGCCGAGGTGGCATTTCGTGATCGCCGCCGTGACAATGCGGCAGAGCTGGCAGGTCGTCCGCGGTTGGTCTACGGATTCGACGAGGTGGTGAAGACCCCGTGCCAGGTTGCGCACGAGGTGGAGACGGTCTTGCGGCGGGGAGGTTGGGTGAGGACGCAGTCGGGTGCCTGCGGCACCTGTGCGCCTTTTTGGTAGTGCCGACTACCAAAAAGGCGCACAGGGGCTTTGCCCCTAGGCCTTCCACCACGGGCGAAGCGGCACATGCGCCTCACCCTTGGGGCCTAGCTTGACGGCCAGAACCTGGTGCAGCTGAACGACATTGCGCTCGAACCCGAGTCGTGAGCCGGCCATGTACAGGCCCCAGACGCGGGCGGTTCCTTCGCCGACCTCGGCGACGCACGCGTCCCAGTTGTCGACGAGATTCTGGCACCATCCGGCGAGCGTCAGTGCGTAATGCTCGCGAAGGTTCTCTTCGTGACGCACCTCGAGGCCGACGTTCTGGATTTCGGAGATGATGCGACCCGAACCGGTGAGCTCCCCGTCGGGGAAGACGTACCGGTCGATGAATCCGCCTGCCTTGGCGCTGCTTCGGTTGTCCGGACGGGTGATGCAGTGGTTGAGCAGACGCCCACCCTCACGCAGCTTGCCCTTGAGGAACTCGAAGTACGCCGGGTAGTTTCCGACGCCGATGTGCTCGGTCAGGCCGATGGAGGACACTGCGTCGAATCCGGTCTCGGCCACGTCGCGGTAGTCGGAGAAACGGACCTGGGCGAGATCGGCGAGGCCCTCGTCCTCGATGGCCTTCTGTGCCCAATCCGCTTGCTCGCGTGAGAGAGTCACGCCGATCACCTTGACGCCGCGCCTGGCCGCGTAGCGGACCATCGAGCCCCAGCCACAGCCGATGTCGAGAAGTCGATCACCCTTCTGGAGTCCGAGCTTCTCGAACACCAGGCGGTACTTGTTCTCCTGGGCTTCTTCGAGCGTCTGTTCCGCATTGTCGTAAGCGGCACAGGTGTACGTCATGGACGGGCCGAGGACGTACTCGTAGAAGGTGTTGGAGACGTCGTAGTGGTGATGGATGACTTCGGCGTCACGAGTCTTGGAGTGACGCAGTCCTTCTGCGACGCGACGCCAGCGAGGGAGATGTTCCTGGGGCGGCGGGGCGATGGGCCGCAACAGATCCCAGCCCAGGGAGCGCGTGATGCTGGCGAGCGTCAGTGCGGACGGGCGCTCGAGGTGGAGTTCGTCACCCATGATGCGCAGGATCTCGTACGGATCACCGGGGTGGACGCCCTCGGCTTCGAGATCGCCGGAGACGTACGCGCGGGCCATGCCGAGGTCACCGGGAGCTGTTGCGAGATAAGTGGTTCCGCGAGTCGACTTGAGGTGCAGTCCGTAGTCGGCATCTTCGGGGCCGGCGGTGCTGCCGTCGTACGCGGTGAATCGAAGCGGCAGCATGCCGTCGGAAAGCGTCTCGAGAATCTCGGCAATAGAGAGCTTGTCCTGGCTTTTGGAGTCTTTGAACGTGGTCATTTACGTTGCACCGCCTTAGAGAATAGATCCAATAAACGGGATTTCGGGTCGTAGCGTTCCTTGAGTCCGATGTACCGGTCGCCGCCGTAGTACAGCTCCTCGAAGTCTTCCTTCGAGTAGTAGGAGTCGGAGTAGAGCGATTTGTGTCCGTCGAAATCGCTGACCTTTTCTTCGATCAGTCGATTTGCTGCCCCCTCGCGCTCACCGGGAACGATCGGCACCGAAGACCAGAAGCCGATGTTGACGTAGGTGCGCTTGGGTTCGAGGGGGTAGAGGGGCCACGGCCGTGATGCAGAAGCGGCGGCAGGGCTTGGCTCGCGAAGACGCAACGGGCACAACCACAGTGGTTCGATCGGGATTTCCTCGAGGAACCACGAGACGAAGTCCGCGGTTCGTTCGATGGGTACCTCGACGTCCTGGACGACGCGTTCGCGCGGGGGCTTGCCCTTGCGCTTTTCGAGGCGATCTCCGATGTCGTACTTGTGGTCGAGGGCGATCAGCTTCCAGTAGAAGCTGCTGCGCAGGTACTGCTTGGGCCAGAAGCGCCGGATCTTCGGGTTCTGTGCACCGAAAGCTCGTGAGCACCAGAACCAGTCGGTGTCCCAGCGCCACAGGTAGTCGCGAATGGTCAAGCGATCCGTCTTGGGCTGGGTGAGTGACGAATGCTGGATCGACCGGTAGAAGATGTCTTGGTCGGTGTAATCGCTGACTGGGCCTTCCTCGTCGGTTTGCACGCCGAGTGTGAGGTAGCTCTCGGAATCGGTGAAGACCACCCCGTCGAGATAGTCGACGGCGATCCCGTCGTACTCGCGTTCGGTGACGATGCGATCCATCGTTTCTTCGAGTTTCTTCAACGAATCGAAGCGCACGTGGCGCAAGGCGACGTACTTCTTGACGGGTTCGAGTGCGATCTTCAATCGCGTCGAATAGCCAAGGGTGCCGTAGGAATTGGGGAAACCGAAGAACAGTTCGGCGTGTTCGCCGTCCGGTGTTGCGGTGATGATCTCGCCGCTTCCGGTCAGTACGTCGATTTCGAGTACCGACTCGTGCGGCAGGCCGTTGCGGAACGAGGTGGACTCGATGCCCAGGCCGGTCACCGCACCGCCCAGGGTGATGGTCTTGAGTTGAGGCACGACCAGGGGCGCCAGCCCGTAGGGCAGCGTCGCGTCGACGAGGTCCTCGTACGTGCACATGCCGGCGACGTCGGCTGTGCGCGCCTGCGCATCGACGGCGATGACACCTGCCAGACCGCTGACGTCGAGGCCGGGGGCCGACGTCTTGGCGCGAGCGCGGAACAGATTGGATGTCTTCTTTGCCAGGCGTACAGAAGCATCGGCGGGAATGGCGCGGTATGACGCGAGTAGGCGTTCGACGCCTTCTCTGTGCTGCTCGAACCCCATTTCACGCGCAGCATCGGAACCCGGGCCTTGCTTTGTCCGGATTCGATCTAACTTCTGAACTACCCCATTGAACGAGAGAGTCACACCCTGACGCTATCGGTAGTTGCGTGTGCAAGCTATCCGGAGGGGTATTAATGCCCGAATTTGATCGAGTTGTTGCAATCGAACTCGGTAAATGCTCCGAGTGGTGAACCAGCTCACACGGAATGGGTAGATGGTCGAGATACCCGGGCGCAGCAGGCAGTATGGAAAGGAATATCTGCGCAGTTCGAGGTGCGGATTCGGGTAGTCATTCGCGGTATCGAGCCGCGTTGGTCGAGCAAGGAGACGTAGGGCATATGGGTCAGGTCAATGCAATGAGTTCGACAGTCGTCACAGCAGCACCCGACAAGGTGCTCGCGGCGCTCTCGGACTACGAGACGGTTCGCCCGCGAATCCTGTCCGAGCAGTACCTCGACTACAAGGTCGTCGAAGGTGGCCAGGGTGACGGAACCGTCGCGCAGTGGACGCTCAAGGCGACGGAAAAGCGCTCGCGCAACGTCAAGGCGACAGTGACGGTCGACGGCAACGTCATCACCGAGAAGGACGCGAACTCCAGCCTCGTCACCACCTGGACCGTTGCCCCCAACGGCACCGGAACGACGGTGACGACGCTCACCCAGTGGCAGGGTGCCACCGGTATCGGCGGCTTCTTCGAGCGCACGTTCGCTCCGAAGGGTCTGCAGCGCATCCAGGCCCAGGTCCTGGACAACCTCAAGCGCGAACTCGTCTAACCGATCCTGCATCACCGAGATGGCGTCGTACCTTCACCGGTACGGCGCCTTCTTTCACGGGCCGGTAATGATCCGTCCGAATTCGGTGAGTGCGGGGTTTCCGCTTTCCCAGTAATCGCTGTGAACTCCGAACCCAGGCTCCCCGGGAGATCCGGTGAATACCTGCGCGCCGAATTCCGGATCCGACGGGTCGAACCCGTGGACTCCGAGGATCTTGGGGATCAATTGGACCGGATCCCAGAAGGCCGTCGTCGAATGAACATGGTGAGCCACCTCGTCCGAGTCGACGCCGTCCAGGCTCAGTTCGTTCACGCGCTCGGCATCGACGCCGGGGCTTGCGACAAAAACCAGTTCATCGACGTCGAGAGAAGCGCCACGGGTAGTCGCGGCACCGACGACGGTGCTGCCGTAGGAATGACCGATCACCACGTTGTGCGAAGGCGGGCCGTCATGCGAGGCTCGTAACCCGTCCTGGAAGCTGTCGAGCCTCGGCGCTGCGGAGTTGGCGTACCGATCCGAGGCTGCGTCGGGAATGCCTGGGGGAGCGTCGTATCCGGACCACAGGATCACTGATGTGGCTTCCGTTGGCGCCGCCCTGACCGCCGCGTCGTACATGGCCTTGGTTCGTTGCAGGTCTCCGCCGACGCCCGACAGCCCGGAGCCGGTTCCGGGAACCAGTGTTGCGACGTTGCCGGCGGCATCGGGATTACCGACTGCCACGACGGCATGCCCATCCGTGACCGAGAGAAGGAACGTGTCCGGTCGAAGTTCGCCGCGCACGGCCGTGTATCCGGCAGCTACCGTTCGATCCGGTAACTGCTCGAGCGCAGAGAGGTACCGCCGGTTGTAGTAGTCCCGGTCCAGAGCGGGAAGGCCGTCCCGGCTACCGATGGACGGATCCCACCTCGCCAACGCGTCTTTCTCGTTGGGCGTGAGCGATTCCCAGAGTCGGTGTAGCTCCGTTGGTGTCCCGGGGAGTGTCGACCTCCCGTCGAGGATGTCGAGGACAGTGCGGTCGAGGCGATCAGGCTGATTGCCAAGGAGTGATCCGATCTCTCGGAATGCCGCACCCAGAGCAGTCGCGGCCCGGTTGTCTTCGTCGTCGAGTGCCGTCAATGCAGTGGAGATCTTCTGCTGAAAAACCTGTGCAGCCGTGTCGTTTTCGGAATCTTGCATGGCGTCGGCCAGATTCCACGGCTGCTTCGTCTCAGGTGCCGATACCGCTCCACTGTCTGACACCGTCAAGCCGTGTTCGAGAGTCGCCTCCTCGACCAGGTCCAGAACTGATTTTCGCGCCGCACCGATCGTATTGGACGCTCCGGCATACAGATCCGCAACTACGCGAACTGCAATCGACAGCCGCGACGAGGAAAGCGAGATGCCAGACCACTGCACTGCGGCTGCGCTCGACGCTTGTCCCTGCCAGAATTCGCGGACGGCGTCGATGCTGCGTCCGGCGTCATTGCCGAGGACTTCGATCTGCCGGTCGATGTCGATCAGTTCCGAAGCGCTTGTGCGCAATTTCTCCGGTGACCACGTTCGAAGCTGAGAGACGGTGGGCCGCATCAGTAGGCTCCGCGCAGTTCGGACACCACTTCGCCCTCGGCAGCGTCGTACAGACGTGCTGCGGCAGCGGTTCCCGACGCCATGAGTCCCAACTGCGTAGCCAGGTGCCGGTACGCGTCGGCGATGACGCCTGCATTCCCAGTCGACACAGCCGTGACAGCGGACGAATTCAGGGCCGCCGCGGCTTCGAAAATCGGTCCGGCGGAACCGATCCCCGAGATCTGATCCGCAATTCGAGACAGATCAGCTGAAAGTTGCTGCAGAGCAGCGAAATCTACCTGAAGTATCGGCCCCATGGCAGAACCGTATCCAGGTGAGCGGGCTACCTCGGCGGTGCCGACATACCTGTGGACAAGTGGAATTTCTCCACAGAAGACAGGTCAGGGGGTTGTGAGGAAGGCGGTGACTCCGCTGGTGACGGCGGACGCATATTCCTGCTGACCGTCCGGGCTCGTCATGCGCGCTGCCTCGTCGGCATTTCGCATGTTGCCGAGTTCGACCAGAATCGACGGCCGCTGCGACAGATTGAGTCCCGTCAGATCGGCGCGTGGTGCCAGCCCGTCGTCACCGATGTAGGTCGACGGGGTGAGTCCGGCTGTGACGAGTGAGTCGCGCATGGTTTCGGCAAAGGTGACGGACGGGCCGGCCTGCACCGCGTTCAGCGGGGGCGCGGAGTAGCAGACGTGGAAGCCCTCGGCTCCGGCTGCTGCGCCGTCCGCGTGAATGCTCACCACTACGTCGGCGCCGGAGGAATTGGCAGCTTCGGCGCGTGCGTCGACGCAAGATCCGACGCTGATGTCGTCCGGTCGACTCAGGACCACTGTGGCGCCTTGGCCTTCGAGTTCGCTCTTGACCAGGCTCGCGACTTCCCAGTTGAAGGTGTGCTCGGGGAACCCGGCATCGGTGTTGGTGCCGGTGGTCTGGCAGTTCTTGGTGCCGCCGCGGCCCGTGGGGACCTGGGTGTTGATGCTGTCGTCGTTCGCCCCGCTGTGCCCGGGATCGAGGAAGACGACCTTGCCGGTGAGCGCAGCGGGGACGTCAGCGGCGACAGTGCTCAGCGGAGACACCTCGACCGAAGTCGTGGCCTCGGCAGTCTCGGTCGGAATCGTGCACGCAGCGCTCAGAAGCCCGGCCCCGACCATGGCGATCAGGGCAGTGGAGCGGAACACACGTGATGCCATGTTTGACCCTCTTGACGGTTTTACGGTGTCTGACTGGTTCCGGCGCACCCGCTCACGGTAGCGCGCACCGACTACGCTGGTGGGGATAACTCTGTAGAAAGGACCGCTCGTGCAACCAGGTGGAGCACCCGACATGTCTGCTCTGTTGGCTCAGGCTCAGCAGATGCAGCAGCAATTGATGGCGGCGCAGCAGGAAATGGCTCAGGCCGAAGTGACCGGTCAGGCCGGTGGCGGACTGGTTGTCGCCACGGTCAAGGGCACCGGCGAGGTTGTCGGTCTGCAGATCGATCCCAAGGTCGTCGACCCCGAAGATGTCGAGACGCTGCAGGATCTGGTGATCGGCGCGATCGAGGACGCTTCGCGCAAGGCACAGGAAGTCGCTGCTGAGAAGCTCGGCCCGTTGGCCGGCGGACTCGGCGGAGGCCTTCCCGGTCTCCCCGGCTTCTAGAAACGAGAACGCGTGTACGAAGGTCCGGTTCAGGATCTGATCGACGAACTCGGGAAGCTTCCCGGAGTCGGGCCGAAGAGCGCTCAACGCATCGCTTTTCACCTGCTCTCCGTGGAGCCTCCCGAGATCGACCGTTTGAAAAATGCATTGCAGCGCATCCGTGACGGCGTTCAGTTCTGCACGGTGTGCGGAACTGTCTCCGATCAGGAGAGGTGCCGCATCTGCGCCGACGCACGTCGCGATCGCACGGTGATCTGCGTCGTGGAGGAACCGAAGGACGTTCAGGCCGTCGAGCGCACCCGTGAGTTCAAGGGTCGTTATCACGTGCTCGGCGGTGCGCTCAATCCGCTCTCGGGGATCGGGCCTGACCAGTTGCGTATCCGGGAGTTGTTGGCTCGCATCGCAAATCAGGAGGACGGCGTCGACGTGTCCGAGGTCATCATCGCCACTGACCCCAACACCGAGGGTGAGGCGACAGCTACCTATCTCGTTCGCATGATGCGAGACATTCCGGGGCTGACGGTGTCTCGGTTGGCTTCGGGTCTTCCGATGGGTGGCGATCTCGAATTCGCAGACGAGTTGACGCTGGGTCGGGCATTGTCCGGCCGTCGTGAATTGTCGCGGAACGCTTGATGAGCGGCACGGAGCAAGGTCAGCAGGTGCGTCGTACGTCCGAGCAGACGCGTGCGCAGATCATCGCGTCGGCCGGGAAAGCATTCGCGACTCGGCCGTACCGCGAAATCACGCTCAAGGACATCGCCGAAGACGCAGGCGTCAGCGCGCCTCTGATCATCAAGTACTTCGGTTCCAAAGAGCAGTTGTACGACGAGTTGGTCGACTTCCGGGCAGCGGCGGTCACGGTCTTCGACGCCCCGAACGACTCGCTCGGCGAGCGCATGGTCTCGCTGTTCACCAAGCCGCTGGAGTCGTACAAGCCGCTGTCCATGAGCTTGTTGTTCATGAGCGGCGTCAGTGAAGAGAGCAACCGCAAGCTGCGCGAGAACTATTCGACGCAGATGATCGACACCCTCGCCGCTCGCCTGTCCGGCCCCGACGCGAGATTGCGCGCGGAACTGGCGATGTCGATGGTGGTCGGAGTGGCGATCATGCGCCGACGGATGATGGCCGGCCATGCCACCGGCACCCAGGACGAGGTGGTTGCGCTGTACGCACCGCTGGTGCAAAAGCTGCTCGACGGGTGAGCGGCGTCACAATTCTTGCTAGGTAAATATCCGTTCACCTAATGTAGGTGAACGGATATTTACCTAGTGAGAACAGGCGGTGTGGGGTGACGACGCTCGACCGTCCGCCGGGCACGCCTGCAGTCACCACCTCCGACGCGGGACTCGCGCAGCCGCGCTCCCGCTTCCTGTTCCCCATCGTTGTCGCCGCCGCAGTGTTCCAGGCTGTTCTGCAGACGGTCATCGTTCCACTGCTGCCGGAGTTGCCGCACTTCACCGGCGCTGGACGCACGGCCGTGTCCTGGCTGGTGACCGTCACGCTGCTGGTCGGCGCTGTCGTCACTCCCATCTTCGGTCGACTCGCCGACATGTTCGGCAAGAAGAAGATGCTTCTGGTTGCTTTCTCGATGATGACTCTCGGCTCGATGTTGTGTGCGCTGTCGTCGGACATCGCTGTACTCATCTTCGCGAGAGCGTTGCAGGGGGCCGGGTCGGCAGTCATCCCCATCGGAATCTCCATGCTGCGAGACGAATTGCCACGGAACAAGGTCAACGGCGCAGTGGCCATGATGAGTTCGACGCTCGGTGTCGGAACCGCTTTGGGCATACCGTTTTCTGCGATGATCGCGCAGTACTCGAATTGGCACGTCCTGTTCTGGGTAACCACCGCCATCGGGCTGTCCGTGACTCTTGCTGCGGTGCTGTTCATTCGAGAGTCCGAGCCGAATCCGTCGGGAAGATTCGACGGCGTCGGGGCGGTTGGTCTGAGCGCCGCGATGATTGCTCTGCTTGTGCCGATCACTCAGGGGTCGAGTTGGGGGTGGACCAGTGGAGCGGTGATCTCCATGCTGGCCGCGTCGGCGGTGCTGTTCACGCTCTGGGTAATTCAACAGCGGCGCAACGTCAATCCGCTGGTCGACGTCCGTGCTCTCGTGAAACGTGCAGTGTTGATCCCGCATCTGGCGGCTCTGCTGGTCGGGTTCGCGTTTTTCGGGAACACGCTGATCACGACACAACTGCTGCAGGGGATGAAGGGGCCGGGTGCCGGGTACGGCCTGTCGATCATCGCGGCAGCGCTCTGCCAGATTCCGGCGAGTATCGCGATGGTGCTGTTCTCGCCGGTTGCGGTGCGTATCACCGACCGCTTCGGTTCACGGACCGCGATGTTGACCGGTGCCGTGTTCCTCGCCGGCGGGTACGGGATTCACGCCGTTGCCGGTAAGCCGCTGTGGGGAGTGGTTGCAGCACTGGGTATCACAGCGGTCGGGACTGCCATCGTGTACAGCACGCTCTCGCTGCTGATTCTGGTTGCCGTACCTCGTCAGCGACTGGCGGCTGCCAACGGGGTGAACTCACTTCTGCGGACGTCCGGAAGCACGATCTGCAGTGCGACGGTGGCAACCATTCTCGCTGCATTCGTGATCAGCGGTTCGGAACATTCCACGTCGTGGACCGGATTCTCCGTCGCCTACCTGGTGTGCGCGGGCTGCGCGGTGGTCGTGTTCGCGGTGTCGATCCTGTTGCCGCAGGGACGAACCCCGAAACATCTGGATTTGCCGGATCTGGTCAGGCGACCCTGAATCCCGAGAGGAAGAGCGTGATCATCAGATCCGCGAACTCGTCGGTGGTGTACTTCTGGCGATCCGGCCAATGCGTTGTCGACCACAAGGTGTCTCGTACCGATCGATAGAAAATTTCCGGTGCCACGTCTTTGCGGAAGATTCCCTGATCGACGCCTTCGGCAATCGCTTTCATCCAATGCTCGCGGACTTGGCGGGAAGGCCCGTCGACGGATTGCAGGAGATCGTTGTCGCGAAGATAAGCCCGATCGTTCTGGTAGATCGCCGTCGGGTGCGGGTGTAGTTCGATGACGACCAGCGTCTCGCGGATCAAGCCGCGCAGGACTTCCTCGGGGTCGTTTGCCGTCTTCTCCACCTGATCGAAGCGGAGCTGAATGTCGGTGATGAAGCCGCGCATGAGCTCGGCAACTATCGCATTCTTCGACTTGAAGTAGTGGTAGAGGCTGCCCGAGAACACACCGGCGGCGTCGCCGATCTCGCGAACGGTCGTGGTGGCGACACCCTTCCTGGCAAACAGCTCGGCTGAGCTCTCCAGGATCTTCTCCCGACGATCTGGTGATGCCACTGAAATCTCCACTGGTTGTCGGTCCTGCTCAGGGCAGGGTTTCGGGGGTGCCGGGCTGCCGGCGTCGAACGTAGCGCAATCCTGCCTGATAGCTCCGGCTCGAACCAATTCGTCGGTGAGATCGCGTGTTTCCACTTCCGGATTCCTATGCTAGCTTCAAAATCAAGCGCTTGCTCAACTTTCGTTCACGGAGGATTTCAGTGCAGAGCCTGCAGACGCAGTTTCCGAATTTCATCGGCGCAGAGGCCGAACCACCCCGCGTCGCCCGCTACGCCGTCAACGAGGCGATGATCCGCAACTGGGTCGAGGCGCACGACGACCGCAACCCGATCTACGTCGACGCAGAGGCCGCCCGCAGTACCGGCCGTCGAGACGTCGTCTGTCCGCCCGCCATGATTTCGACCTGGGTGATGGCGGGCTACCGCCGCTATCGGCAGGTCCAACAACTTCGCGCAGACGGAGCCTCCGAGGATTTCGCCTATTCACGACTACTCGGGCTGTTGGACGAGGCCGGCTACACGTCCGTAGTCGCGACCAACGTCGAGCAGGAGTATTTCGCGGAGTTGAGTCCCGGAGACCACGTCGCCGCATATTTCACCATCGAAGCGATCTCACCGTTCAAACAGACGGCTCTCGGTCACGGGTGCTTCATCACCCTGTTCAAGAAGTACGTGGACCAGGACGGAAAGACGTTGGTCGAAGAGCGCTTTCGATTGCTCAGGTTCAAACCAGATGCCCAGACAGATACTCAACTCGAAGTCCAGGAGGTAATCGCATGAGCGAGACTGGCTCCCGCAACACCGCTGTTCCGAGACTGACCGTCACCGACGACAACGATTTCTTCTTCTCTGCGGCCAAAGAGGGTCGCCTCGAGATCCAACGGTGTGCGGATTGCAAGACACTGCGCCACCCACCCGCACCCGCGTGCCCGGAATGCCGCTCGTTCAGTTGGGACACAGTCGAATCCACGCGGCGATGCACGTTGCACAGCTTCACGGTCATCCATCACCCGAAGGATCCTGCTTTCGAGTACCCACTCGCCGTCGGACTCGTCGATCTCGAAGAAGGCACGCGTCTGGTTGCCGACATCGCGGGGATCGATCACGAGGAACTCGACTTCGGCTTGGAACTCGAAGTGACCTTCTCCGAGCACGCTCACGGCGAGATGCTGCCGCAACTGAGGCGACGGGGTTCGGTGCAATGACGAAACTGATTGACTGCGAAGTGGGTTCGGTCCTCCCCAGCCTCGAATTGCCGTTGGATCGAACGCTGATCGTCGCCACTGCGATCTCTTCTCAGGATTTCGAGGACGTGCATCACGATCCGGGCAAGGCCCAGGATCGCGGAACTCCCGACATCTTCATGAGCATCAACACCACCAACGGGCTCATCGACCGCTATATCACCGACTGGTCCGGCCCGGCATCACGGATCGTCAAAACATCACTACGGCTTGGTGTTCCGAACTTTCCCGGAGACACCATGACATTCACCGGCGAGGTCACCGCCACAGACGGCCGGGCGCTCACCGTGACGGTTCTCGGGAAAAACGTGCGTGGAACACACGTGACGGCCGACGTGACTCTCGAACCGGTGGAAAGGGTAATCGCATGACACGAGGATTTTCGAGGCAAGCAGCCATCGCCGGAATCGGCGCAACCGAGTTCTCCAAGAACTCCGGCCGTAGCGAATGGCAGTTGGCGTGCGAATCCGTGATCGCCGCACTCGACGACGCTCACATCGAGGCAGAAGAGGTGAACGGATTTGCGCTGTTCACCATGGAGAACAATCCTGAGATTGCGGTCGCACGCGCCCTCGGGATCCCGGAATTGACGTTCTTCAGTCGAATTCCACACGGCGGCGGCGGTGCCTGCGCACCGGTTCAACAAGCAGCGCTTGCCGTCTCCAGCGGAGTTGCCGACGTTGTGGTCGTCTACCGTGCCTTCAACGAAAGATCAGGTCACCGATTCGGCGCCGGCCCGCCACCTTTTGCGTACAACGCGTCGACGGACCAGGAGTATCGGAACTGGATCAACCCGTACGGGCTTCTGACCCCGGCGCAGCAGGAAGCCTTCCTCGCCAAGCTGTACATGCACAAGTACGGGGCAACAAGCGCCGACTTCGGCCAGATCTCGGTCCTCTCACGCAAGCATGCGGCGAACAACCCCAAGGCCTGGTTCTACGAACGCCCGATCACTATCGAGGACCATCAGAACTCACGCATGATCGCCGATCCCATCCGCCTGCTCGACTGCTGCCAGGAAAGTGACGGCGGACAGGCGCTGGTCATCGTCAGTGCGGAGCGCGCCCGCGACCTGCCGCACAAACCTGCGGTCATCAGTGGCGCTGCGCAAGGTGTAGGTCCGCAACAGATTTCGATGAGCAGCTACTACCGCGACGACATCGACAGCATGCCGGAAGTCGAACTCGTGGCGCGCCAACTGTGGGACCAGGCCGGTATCGGGCCGGACGACATCGATGCCGCAATTCTCTACGACGCTTTCACCCCGATGGTTCTGCTTCAACTCGAGGAGTACGGATTCTGCGGTCGGGGCGAGGCAAAAGACTTCATCGCCGACGGCAATCTCGAGCTGGACGGTCGCCTGCCGATCAACACCCACGGCGGTCAACTCGGTGAGGGATACATCCACGGCGTCAACGGCATTGCCGAAGGTGTTCGCCTGATCCGCGGCACCTCCACCAATCAACCGACCAAAACTCTGGACAACGTGCTCGTGACCGGCGGCTCTCCCGTCCCGCACAGTGCGCTCGTCCTCTCGGCAGATCGCTGAATCTGCCGCCTATTCGAGAAAGCAGGAACAAGATGAGCGAGCGGATCACCTACGCCAGGGCCACCCACGGCGAGGAAGAAATACAGGCTGTTGTCGACGTCTTGCGCAGCGGGCATCAAGGATTGCGCATCGGCAAGAACGTCTTCGAGATGGAAGAACGTATCGCGGCCTTGGCCGGCAAGAAGTTCGGCGTCATGTGCAACTCGGGATCCTCGGGTTTGTACTTGGCAGTCGAGCTGCTCGGACTGCCTGCCGGCAGTGAGATCATCACGTCGCCGTTGACGTTCTCCACCGACATCGCACCGATCGTGCGTGCCGGTCTGGTGCCGGTGTTCGTGGACGTGGAACCCAACACGTTCAACGTCGACGTCACCAAGATCGAAGCCATGGTCACCGCGAAGACCGGTGCCATCCTGATGCCGAACCTGGCCGGCAACTGCCCAGACTGGGACGTCATCCGTGATATCGCTGATCGCCATGGACTCAAGGTGATCGAGGATTCGTGTGACGCGATCGGCGCCACGCTCCGCGGTACTCCCACCGGGTCTCGGGCGGACATCGTCGTCACCAGTTTCTCGATGGCACACATCATCACGTGCGCGGGAACCGGTGGAATGGTGTGCGTCGACGACGAAGCCAGCCGTGACAAGGCTTTGCTGCTTCGCCGCTGGGGCCGTCGTAGCGAGCCGAACCTGTTCGGCAGTACCAAGTCCGGCCGAGTCTTCCGTGAAGAACTCGACGGCGTCGACTACGACAACGACTTCATCTTCGAGCTCATGTCGTGGAACTTCGAGCCCTCCGAACTCGGCGCAGCTTACGGCGTCGTGCAGCTCGACAAGCTGGACCAGAACTACAAGACGCGTAAGGCAACATTTGCGGCCTTCTCGGCGGCATACGGCGCCCATCCTGAATTCTTCACGACGCCGGTAGAACTCGACGGTCTCGACACGGCGTGGCTGTGTTACCCGGTGATGATCAACGAGAACGCCCCCTTCACGCGCAGCGACCTGCAGGAAGCCATCGAGGCCGACGGCATCGACACCCGAACCGTGTGGAGCGGCAACGTCACTCGTCACCCCATGATGAACAACATCGAATTTCGCCAGCCGGCCGAAGGTTTGCCGGAAGCGGACGCAGTTTTTGCCCGCGGCATGACACTCGGCATGAGCCACGGTTTGCGTGACGACGAAGTTGCTCGGATTGCGGAGAGCATCAATCGCTTCGCCGCGAAGTGGAAGTAGCATGACCGATCGCTTCGAAGGACGCCGAGCGCTTGTCACCGGTTCCAGCCGCGGAATCGGTGCAGGCGTCGCAGAGAGGCTGGCAGCGGAAGGCGCTGACGTCGCTCTCGTGGCCCGGACGCTCGGTGCACACGCAACCCTGCCGGGCAGTCTCGAAGAGACTGCGGCTCGAATTGCCAAGTACGGAAACAAAGTCGAGATAGTTGTCGCAGATCTGACGGACGAGCAGCAGCGCGACACCGTTGTGCCGCTGGCGATCGAGAAGCTTGGCGGGACTATAGACATCCTGGTGAACAACGCGGCAGCGGCGATCTATCAGCCGCTCTCGGATTACCCACTGCGGCGGCGACGGTTGATGTTCGAGGCAAATGTCCATGCACCGCTCGATCTGATGCAAGCCGTGGTGCCGGGGATGGTGGCAAACGGATACGGCTGGATCGTGAACGTGTCCAGTGGCACCGTCAAACCGTGGCATGGCCCGCCGTTCACGTGGGTCGAACCGGGAACTGCCATGACCGTGTACGGCGCGTCCAAAGCAGCGCTCAACAGGATGAGCAACGGCATGGGCGTGGAACTCTACGGCCAGGGGGTTCGCGTCAACACGGTTCAACCGCGGGCAGCGGTGCTCAGTGAGGGCGCCAGGGTCCTGGTCGGTGAGACTATCCGGCCGGATCAGGTCGAATCTATGGAAGAAATGGTGGAAGCGGTCGCAGCGCTGTGTGATTGCGACACCGAGTTCACCGCGCGCTCGAGCGTCAGCTTGGACCTGATCGACGAGTGGTCCCTGACCGTGCGTGGTCTGGACGGAACGGCATTACCGGAGAACCCGGCATTACGAACCGAGGAGTTGGCATGAAGCCCGTCATCGTGGACGCAGCACGAACGCCGTTCGGCAAGCGTGAGGGTTGGCTGTCCGGAGTCCACGCGGCGGAACTGTTGGGTTATGCGCAGAGGGGCGTGCTGGATCGGGTGGGCGTGGATCCTGACGCGGTCGACCAGGTCATCGGCGGCTGTGTGACGCCTCTCGGTGAGCAGTTCGGAAACATCGTGCGTACGTCCTGGATGCATGCGGGCCTTCCGTTGGAAGCGGGCTGCACCACGATCGACGCGCAGTGCGGAACCGCGCAGCAATCGGTGCAGTTGATTGCCGGGCAGATTGCCATCGGTGCAGTCGACGTGGGTGTGGCGTGCGGTGTGGAACTGATGTCGCGGGCACCACTCACCTACAAGGTGGGTACCGGCCTCGGAACACCACGTCCGGAGTCGTGGTCACTCGATACCGTCGACCAGTACACCGCGGCCGATCGGATTGCTGTCAAGCGCGGTTTCAGCCGCGAGGATCTCGACTCCTTCGGGCTGCGCTCGCAGCAGCGAGCCGCAGCAGCATGGGAGGCAGGACGCTTCGACTCGCACATCATCGATGTGGTCGCTCCGGGCTCTGACGCTCCGGTTCATCGGGATCAGGGTCTGCGCGAATCGAGTCTCGAAGGACTCGCGAAACTGCGGACCGTTCAAGAGGGCGGATTGCACACCGCTGGAACGTCTTCGCAGGTCTCGGACGGTGCGAGTGCCGCTCTGCTGATGTCCGAGGATCGAGCCAGGATGCTCGGGGTGCGGCCGCGGGCAAAGATATTGGCGCAGTGCGTCATCGGCGGAGACATCGAGTTCATGCTCGACGGTCCCGTGGACGCGGCAAACATCGTGCTCGGCCGCACCGGTCTGACGATCGACGACATCGACCTGTTCGAGGTCAACGAGGCATTTGCTTCGGTACCGATGTCGTTCGCGCAGGTTCACGGCGTCGATCCCGAATTGCTGAACGTCAACGGTGGTGCAATCGCGCTGGGCCACCCGGCCGGTGCAACCGGAATCAGACTGTTGGCCAATGTCATCGACGAACTGGAGCGTCGGGACAAGTCCATCGCACTGATCGCGATCTGCGCGTCCGCCGCAACAACCTGCCTGATTCTCGAACGCATCTGACAAGAACCGAAGATTGAGGAACCTGCCATGGCACTGCCCCTGCTCGAAGATCACCGTGACCTGGCGGAAGCGGTAGCCGCATTCGCGAACCGCTTCGGTGGGATCGCCGACACGCGCAGCAACGTCAAGCGGTACGCCGCCGGTGATCGGCCGGACTCGTGGGATGGATTGGTCCGTCAGGGACTGCACGCAGTGCACCTGCCGGAGCAATACGGCGGTGACGGGGCAGGTCTTGCCGAACTGGCGGTGGTAGTCGAGCAATTGGGTGATGCGCTTTACCCGGGACCGTACGTTCCGACGGTCATCGCCAGTGGGATCCTCGCAAAAGCTGCCGGCCCGGCTGCGGAATCAATGCTGACCGAATTGGCTGCCGGTGCAACCGGAGCAGTCTGCACCGGCGTGGGATTGCGCGCGGCTCGCAGCGATGCAGGGTGGACCGTGAGCGGTTCTGCCGACCCGGCTCTAGGTCTGCCCGGAGCCGATGTCGTTCTCGTGCAAGCGAACAGCGACGACGGCGAGTTGTGGTTCCGGCTCGAGCAGTCGTCTTCCGCTGCGGTGGAGGTCGAAGACGGAGTGGATCTGACACGCTCGATCGGGACACTGACGTTGACCGATCACAAGGTCGACGCTGGGCTGATCGTCGAGGGTCTCCAGGCGCACCGAGTCGAACTGATCGTCAACACGGTGTTGGCTGCGGAGGCGAGCGGTATCGCCGGGTGGGCGCTACGCACCGCGGTCGACTACGTGAAGTCCCGGCAGCAGTTCGGCCGTCCGGTCGGAAGCTTCCAGGCAGTTCAGCACAAGGCGGCCATGATGCTGGTCCGCTCCGAGATTGCCTGTGCCGCAGCGTGGGACGCCGCTCGGTCCGAAGAGCACGACGAGGATCAACAGAGACTTGTCTCGGCTCAAGCTGCGTTGGCCGCTTTGCCCGTCGGCATCGAGAACGCCCTCGAATGTGTCACGTTGCTCGGCGGAATCGGATTCACCTGGGAGCATGACGCGCATCTGTACTGGCGCCGGGCAATCAGTATCGCTGCGGTGGCGGGTTCCGAGGTGAAGTGGGCACACACGTTGGGAGACCGGTCTGCCGATTCGGAACGGGATTTCTCCTTTGTCGACCCGGACATGCTGCCTGAACTACGAGAGCAGGTTCGCAGGGTTCTGGACGAGGTTGCGCTGCTGCCCGACGACGGAACCACCAGCGCCAGTTGGGCGCCGGCCAAGGGGAGCGCTCGACGCGCCCGATTTGCCGACGCCAAACTGGTAGCCCCGCACTATCGGGCGCCGTACGGGCTGGGAGCAGGACCGAGAGAACAGGCCGTCATCGCACACGAATTCGCGATGCGAGGTTGGGCTCAACCGTCCACGGTGATCGGGGAATGGGTGCTGCCCACGATTCTCGAACACGGCAACGCCGAGCAGCAGGACAGGTTCGTCGAGCCTTCGCTGCGTGCCGACATCATCTGGTGCCAGCTGTTCAGTGAGCCTGGCGCGGGATCAGACCTGGCCGGCCTGAGCACGAAAGCGCGCAAGGTCGACGGTGGCTGGGTCCTGTCGGGTCAGAAAGTGTGGAACTCGGGCGCGCACGAGGCCGATTGGGGAGTATGCCTGGCGCGTTCGGACGCCGACGCTCCGAAACATCGTGGGCTGTCGTACTTCCTGGTCGACATGACCTCGAAAGGTATCGACGTACGTCCGCTGAAACAAGCCACCGGTAAGTCGGAGTTCAACGAGGTATTCCTCGACGACGTCTTCGTCCCGGACGACTGCCTGGTGGCGGAGCCGGGGCAAGGGTGGAAGCTTGCTGCGACAACGCTGTCCAACGAACGCCTGAGTATGGGCAGCACGCTGCACCACGGTTCGAGTCGGCTGTTCCGTCAGGTTATCGCCGACGCGAGCCACGACTGCCCTCGCGAAGACGCAGTGGAGGGCCTCGGCCGCAGTATCTCTCGTGAGTTGGCACTGTCCGCGATGAATCTACGCGGGGTGTCGGCGCGACTGGCGGGTCAGGAACCGGGCGCCGAGATCAGCGTGTCGAAGGTGTACAACGCCCTGGCGCAGCGTGAGGGCTCGCGGGATCTGTTGCGACTGCTCGGACCTCGTGCCGCCGTTGTCGACCCGTCGGCGAATTACGCGATAGACCACATCGGACTTCCCTCGATTCTGTTCGGCGGCGGAACCGTCGAAATTCAACTCAACGTCATCGCGCAGCGCGTACTCGGCCTGCCGCGTTCGTAGATCTTAGGAGTTTCACCATGTACTTGGATTTGTCGGAGGAGTCGAAGACTCTGCGCAAGGAATTGCGGGCGTACTTCGCGGAGATCATCAACGACGAAGACCGCCGTGCTCTCGTGGATCAGACCGAAGGCGGCCCAATCTTCGATCGCATTCTGCGCCGAATGGGTAAAGACGGTTGGCTGGGCTTGGGGTGGCCGGAGGAATTCGGCGGTCGGGGCGAGAACCCCGAAGCTCTGTACGTGTTCTACGACGAGGTGATTCGCGCCAATGCGCCGCTGTCGCTGGTCACGCTGAACACCGTCGGACCCGCTCTGATCAAGCACGGGACGCAAGCTCAGAAGGACTTCTTCCTGCGTCCGATCCTGGCGGGCGAGTTGATCTTTGCCATCGGCTACACCGAACCCAATGCGGGCACCGATCTCGCGGCCCTCGAAACACGCGCCCGCATCGAGGGTGACGAGCTTGTCATCAACGGCAACAAGATCTTCACCAGCGCCGGTGTGTTTGCCGACTGGGTCTGGCTTGCCGTTCGCACCGATCCCGACGCGCCTACGCATCAGGGCATTTCCGTGGTCCTGGTGCCGACCAATTCGCCGGGGTTCTCGGTCACCGAAATTCACACCGTGGGCGGAATCAGCACTTCGGCAACCTATTACGAAGATGTTCGGGTGCCGATCACCAATGTCGTCGGTGAGCTCAATCAAGGGTGGAAGCTCATCACCAACCAGCTCAACCACGAACGTGTTGCCCTGGCGGCACGCGGTGGTATAGCCAACGAGCTCTTCGCCGAGGTGGTCGAATGGGCAAAGACCGAACCCGCCGGTGACGGCCACGTCTACGACATCGGCTGGGTACGTGAGAAATTGGCGGAAGTCTACGCGCTGCTCAGTGCTGCCGACCTGATGAACCTACGACTGGTGGCGGACGTCGCCGCCAACACCTTGGGCGGCGGGGATTCGGCCGCGGCCAAGATCTTCGGTACCGAAGCCGTCGTCAGTGCGTACGGCATGCTGCAGGAAGTGCTGGGCGCCAAGGGCTTACTGCGCCCCGGCACTCCCGGAGCGGTACTGGAAGGGCGGGTCGAGAACCTGGGTCGACGCGCACAGAACAACACCTTCGGCGGTGGAACCAACGAAGTGATGCGTGAAATTGTCGCCGCAAAATGTCTGGGCATGGCGCTTGCTGCGCGTCGCCGGCCCGCTGCACAGAACGAAAAGAGCTGACATGGAATTCGAATTCGACGACAACTTGTCCGCCGTGCGGGATCTGAGTGAATCGATCTTCTCGGCGAAGTCCGGAGTGGACCGACTGCGGGAAGTGGAGGGCGCCGGCGGTTTCGACGCCGAACTGTGGAAGCTCCTCGCCGATTCCGACGTTCTGGGAATTCCTCTGCCAGAGGAGGTCGGGGGAGCGGGACTCGGAATGCTCGGTCTGGCAGCGGTGCTCGAACAACAGGGCCGCCGGGTCGCCCAGGTGCCGCTCTGGTCGGTGATTTCGACGGCAGCGCTGCCGATTGCCGAGTTCGGCAGTACGGAGCAGAAAGCGTCGTGGCTTCCGGGACTGCTCGACGGCTCGGTGATCGTCACCGGCGCCTTCGACACCGGTTACAACGCCGAGACGACGGTTCGCGCCGAGCCGGCGCCTGACGGTTGGGTTCTGTCAGGCCGCGTCGACTCCGTGTCTGCCGCGGAGTTCGCGGCCGCGCTGGTGGTTCCGGTGACGATGCCGGACGGCAGTGTCAGCGTCATGATCGTGCCGACGGACCGGGATGCGCTGGTGCGTACACCGCTTGCGGTGACGAACCGCGAGAGCAACAGCGCTGTGCAGTTCGACGGGGTTGCGGTTACTGCAGCTGACGCACTTCCCGCAGACGGCGCGGTGGTTCGAGATTGGACGTTGCGGCGTGCACGGGTGGCTCTTGCGGCCCTGGCTACCGGCGTCTGCGAGGAAGCGCTGGCGATGACGGCGAAATACACCTCCGAGCGAGTGCAATTCGGTCGTCCACTCTCGACCAACCAGGCAGTTGCCGTCCGGGCCGCCGACGCGTATCTCGACACCGAGAGCACAAGATTGACCACCCACCGCGCTGCCTGGCTGATGGACAGTGGAGTCGAGAGTGAAGCGGAAGCGGCTGCGCTGGTCGCCAAATGGTGGGCGTCGCGCGGCGGTTTGCGCGTGGTGCACGCGACCCAGCACATGCACGGCGGAATCGGCGCGGATGTCGACTATCCGATTCACCGCTATTTCCTGTGGGGACGGCAGATCGCCTTCACTTTGGGGAGCGCGGGGGCGATAGGCGCCGAACTCGCCGATCAGTTGGAGATCCGAGCCCAGATCGGGGCGTCGGCGTGAATATCTGAGACGACAGGTTCCAGTCACGGGCAGCGCGCCGGCAATCATCGCGCTACTCTGCCCTTCGTGAATCGCACCAGTTCGTTCATCAGGCCGTTGGTTCCGCGGGACCCGCACGAGCCGCACCGGGTGGCGACGCCGCTCGAACTGCTCACCGACCTCTGCTTCGTCGTGGCGGTCGCTCAAGCGGCCACCGGCCTGCACCACGCGATCAGCGAAGGGCACGCGGCTTCGGGCGTCGGGCACTTCGCGATGGCGTTTTTCGCGATCTGGTGGACGTGGCTGAATTTCACGTGGTTCACCTCGGCGTACGACAACGACGACGGAATCGCCCGGCTGCTGACCATATTCCAGATCCTCGGATCGCTGGTCCTTGCAGCCGGCATCGTCCGCTTCTTCAACGACGACGCCCTGCTGATCATCGTCGGCTACGTCATCATGCGAATAGCCCTGGTCATCCAATGGCTCAGGGTCTCGCGGAACGACCCCGAGCATGCGCTCACGGCGCGTCGATACGCTCTCGGAATCGTGTTGGTCCAGATCGGTTGGATCGGTTTCTACTTCGTGCCGTCCGCCGTTTACGTCCCGACGTTCCTGGTGTTGGTTCTGTGCGAATTCGCGGTACCGATCTGGTCGGAGAAGCCGGGCATGACGCCGTGGCACCCGCATCACATCGCGGAGCGGTACTCGTTGTTCTTCATCATCGTTCTGGGCGAGACGATCCTTTCGACCACCATCGCGATTCAGGACGCCGTGGACGGTGAGCATCCGGCAGCGCAGGTCACCTACGTCGTGATCGGCGGCATTCTGATTGTCTTCAGCCTGTGGTGGTTGTACTTCCAACGCAATGCAGGCGAAGTGATCGGCGGTGACAACGTCTCACCCTTCGTCTGGGGGTTCGGTCACTACTTCATCTTCGCCGCCGCTGCCGCCATCGGTGCGGGGTTGGCCTCGCGCGTCGACTTCTGGACTCATCACGGTGACGGCAGCGCGTTGGTGACGGGTGCTGCCGTCACCGTTCCGGTCGCGGTCATCCTTGCCGCCTTGTGGTTCATCCACATTCGACTACACGACTCCTCGGTACGCACCCTCGTGCCGTTCTCGGTCGCGATAGTCGTCGTGCTCGGTGGTACCTACACCGCGGTGCCCGAACTGGTCGCGGGACTGGCCTGCGCCGCGCTGTTGGCCGTGGAACTGATTCTGACCGAGGGCAAATCCGAAACCGTCTGAACCGGGTCAGCGAATCGCGAGTCGCTCCTTGCGGAGCTTGTCGACCTCGGGCAGATGCAGGGGTTCAAGCTCGTTCACACCCAAGGCGCGCATGAGCAGGAGGTCCGCGAGTTCGGGGTTGCGAGCCAAAGCGGGTCCGTGCATGTACGTCCCGATCACCGAACCCTGCACGACGCCTTCGAATCCGTCGCCGACGCCGTTTCCGACACCATGGGTGACACGTGCGAATCCAGAGGCTGAGCTACCCAGAGTTGTTCCGCCGCGATGGTTCTCGAAACCTGAGAGGGGCGCGGTGAGTCCGTCGATCAACGGCTTCGTGATGACTTCGCCGATGGAACGCTTCTCCTGCGGCGAGGTCGTGACGTCGAGCATCGAGACACCGTCGACGCGTTCGCCGCTGGAGGTTTCGTACCAGTTGCCGAGCACCTGAATGGCAGCGCAGATCGCCAGAACCGGTGCGCCGCGCTCGGCGGCACGTTGCAGGCCAGGGTATTTCGCGAGGTGACGCGTGGCGAGGCGCTGAGCGGAATCCTCGGCGCCACCCAACGTGTACACGTCGAGCGAATCGGGGACCGGATCGCTGAGGGTGATGTCCACGATTTCGGCGTCGTAGCCGCGCATCCGTAGACGCTGACGCAGGATCAGGGCATTGCCGCCGTCGCCGTAGGTGCCCATGACGTCGGGGAGTACCAGACCGATGCGAACTGTCGAGTCAGACATTGCGAGACTCCTTCGCGATGGCAGTGTTGAGGTCACGGAAGGCCGTGTAGTTCGCCAGTACCTCCACACGTCCGGGGGGGCAGGAAGCGATGGCGCGCAACGGGTCCGGGTCGAGAGTGTGCTCGACGCCCGCGTACGTGAGGCGAACTGCCAGATCTGTTCCGCGTTCACCGGCGGCCACTACCTTGACACCTTCGAAGTGCTCGAACTTCACGTCCCACAGCCAGGAGAGGTCCTCGCCGTCCGGCACCTGACCGTTCACCGCGATGACCAGACCGTCCACCGTGGGATCGATCATCGACAGCGCTTCCTGCCAGCCGGCGGGATTCTTCGCGAGCAGCATGTGAACGGAGTGCGGTCCGACCTCGACGGTGCTGTATCGACCTGCGACTTCTTGAACCGTCGATGCGGCGGCAACTGCCCCGACCGGATCTGCACCCAAAGCCGCTGCAGCCGCTACGGCCTGAGCTGCGTTGCCGCGGTTGGCTTTTCCGGGGAGGGTCAACGTCATCGGAATCTTCAGGCCGTCGGGGCCGTGGAGATTGTCGTCGTCGAGCCACCAGGTCGGCTCGGGCCGCGCGAAGTCGGAACCGGTACTGCGCCAGTGCTTTCCCTCCCACACGATGGGTTCGCCGGTGCGCGGGCAGCTGACGGAATCGCCGGCCCAACCGCCGCCGGCAGCAACCCACACGACGTTGGTGGCGTCGTATGCCACGGAGGTGACCAGTACGTCGTCGCAGTTGGCGACGATCACCGCATTCGGATGCGCGTTGACGCACGCGCGCAGTTTCCGTTCGATCATGTTGATCTCGCCGACCCGGTCGAGTTGATCGCGGCTGAGGTTGAGCAGCACGATCACTTCCGGGTTCACGGCGTCGGCTACGTGGGGGACGTGCAGTTCGTCGACCTCGAGTGCCGCCAGCGTCGCATCGGTACGCGCGGCCAGGGCGGCCACGATCCCGGCATCCATGTTGGCGCCGTCGGCCTGCGTGGCGACGTCACCGAGTGTCGCGAGCGCTGCGGCGGTCATACGCGTGGTCGTCGACTTGCCGTTGGTGCCGGTGACCACGACGGTGCGCTTGCCGCGTCCGAGCTGAGTCATGAGCGTCGGGTCGATCTTGAGGGCGATCAGCCCGCCGATCATCGAACCCTTGCCGCGACCGGCCTTCTGCGATGCCCAAGATGCTGCTGCGGCAGCTCGCATGGCGAGCTTTCCGCGCGCTGTGATCGATAGTCCAGTTCCCACGGCCCGAGTTTGGCACAGGGCGTCGTCAGACGCCGAGTCGCGCCGGTGGTGAGGCTGCAGGTGTGTCCGAGAAAACAGTGTTCGCGGGCTTACGTCTCATCTGTGCGGCGCTCGCTCCGGCGATCACGATGACCGCCCCGACCAGTGACAACGGGCTCGGATCCTCGTGCAGGAACAGCCAGGACGCGCCGATTCCCACGACTGGCACCAGCAAGGAGAGCGGCGCCACCATGCCGGCGGGATAGCGGCCCATGAGCATCGTCCAGAGCCCGGATCCGGCGATGGTGCCGAGCAGAATGATGTAGGCCAGCCCGACCAGCGACGGCCAGGCGTCGGCGCTGAATGCGGTGCCGAGTGCGTGCCAGCCGACTGTGGGGCCTTCGACCACGGCTGACAGTGCGAGCATCGGTAACGGCGGGATGACACACATCCACAACATCAAGCGCATCGGTGCAGGCTCGCCGACGGTGTTCGCCGCAGCCAAGCGGCTGCCGAGATTGCCGAACGCCCAGGACAGGCCGCCGAGGAGCGTGAGGATGACGGGCAGCAGTGCCGCGTGGTGCGAGCGGTCCCAGCCGATCAAGGACATCCCGCCAACGGCGACGGCGATACCGGAGACCTGCCAGACGCTGAGCTTCTCGCGGAGCAGGAACGCGCCGAGTAGGACGGTGAACGGTGCTGACGACTGCAGGACCAGTGATGCGAGACCCGTCGGCATCCCCGAATGCATCGCCCAGAAGAGGAAGACGAACTGGCCGAATCCGAAACCGAATCCGTAGAGCAGCAGCCAACGGAGCGGCACCTGTGGACGCGGCACGAAGATGACCACCGGAATCGCGATGATCAGAAACCGCAGCGCTGCGAAGAAGAATGGCGGGAAATGATCCAGGCCGACGCGAATGGCCAGGAAGTTCAGACCCCACAAGACGATCACGGTCAGGCCGAGGAGACGGTCGCGGGGAGTCATGCGTTAATCGTGAGCCTTACGAAGCATCAGAACAAGCGAATATAGATGCACTATCCATGTAGTTTTGCTACATGGATATTCGTCACCGTATGGATGCCACGCGCCTGCGAATCCTCCGCGAGCTCGCCGACCGAGGAACCGTCGGCGCTACTGCTCTCGCCCTCTCGATGACGCCGTCCGCCGTCTCGCAACAACTCAAGATCCTCGGACGAGAAGCGGGGGTCTCGCTCCTCGAACCGGACGGGCGCACGCTGCGCCTCACCGACGCGGGTCGAGCGCTGGTGCTTCGCGCCGACGACGTGGTGGCGGCGCTAGACCGGGCGGCGGACGAGATGGCGTCGTACCGAGGCTCGCCGCGGGGAAAGGTGCGAGTCGCGTTCTTTCCCTCCGGCGCGGCGCTCCTGCTGCCCGGTGTCCTGACGGCGCTGAAGAACTCGGACGTGGACATCGACGCCTACGACGTCGACAAACCGGCGTCCGCCGTCCCTGGGCTGTTGGCCGATCACGATGTGATCCTCACCCACCGTGACGAACGCGGAGCCGAGACGTCGTTTCCCCGGGTCAGCGTGCAACCGCTGATGCGTGAACCGATCGATCTGGTGCTGCGGCCTGATCATCCACTCGCCGGGCAGGATTCGGTCCGGCTGGAACAATTGGCCGACGAGAACTGGATAAGCGTGCGCGGCGGGTTTCCGGTCGACGACGTTCTGCTGTCGGTTGCGTCGGTAACCGGCGTCCAGCCTCGCGTCGCTCATCGGATCAACGATTTCCGCGTCATCGAAGAACTGGTGGCGGCGGGCCACGGCGTGGCTTTGATGCCGCGATACGCGATCACGCATCCCGGAGTGTCGAGGAAACCGGTGGCGGGAGTGCGCGCTGCACGAGTTTATGAATTGGCAACTCGGTTACACGCCAACCGCAGTCCGGCTATCGGAGTCGTGCTCGACGCCTTTCGTGACGTCGCGCGTGCTGTCGGTGAATGAAGGCCGTTGGTGAATGAACGGCTGTCGGTGAATGGGCAGCTGTTGGTGAATGAACACAAAACGGGAGCGACACGATTAGTGTCGCTCCCGTTTCGGTAGTGCAATCCTCACGGATTAGTGAGGGTCGCTTAGTGAGGGCCGGTATCAGGCGAGAGCCTTGGCCTTCAGTGCTGCGAATTCTTCTTCACTGATGGTGCCGGCGTCGAGAAGTGCCTTTGCATCTGCGATGGATTCGGCCGGGGACTTTCCGGCAACCTCACGGATGTAGCTGTCCTGTGCGTTCTTGACCTGCTGTGCAGCCTCGAGGGACCGCTGTGCCATTCCGTCACTGCGAACGATCAGGTAGACGAGCGAGGTGAGCAGCGGAATGAAGAACAGGAAGACGATCCAGATTGCCTTCACCCAGCCGGAGGTCTTGTGATCGCGGAACAGGTCGGTGATGATCGAGAAGAGCAGGATCAAGTACGCGATGAACGCGAAGCTGATGATGATCAGCCAGAGGAAGTCCCAAAAGGAATCCATTGTCGAGCTCCATTTCACAAGTCGGATTTGTCTGAGCTGACTATCTCACGCGCACGTGGCGTCTGCATCATCCTCGATGGGTGAATTCTTTTTGTTAACTTCGCTAACCGACTCTTTCGGGACCAATGTCATGCCGAATCGAAAACATCGACCGAAAATCTTCAGTGCTCTGAAAACGACCCTGGCCCCACCCGAAAATCGGGTGAGACCAGGGATTGTTCACGAGTCAGGAGCTGAGTGTCAGCTGGCGCGGTTTACTGCCGAGACCACAGCGCGCAGCGAGGCCGTCGTGATCGACGTGGCGATACCCACACCCCAGACGACGGTGCTCTGACCCTCCGGGCCCGTCACGGCGCACTCGACGTAGGCCGCGGCCTGGGCGTCGTCACCGGCGGACATCGCGTGCTCGGAGTAGTCGAGGACACGAACGTCGAAGTTGATGCTTCCCAGCGCGTCGACGAAGGCAGCGAGCGGGCCGTTGCCGGTTCCCGAGATCTCCTGCTCCTTGCCGTTCACCTTGACGATCGCGGTGATCGCATCGGTGCCGCCGTCCTCCTCGGACGCGGTGACCTTCTGCTTCATGCGCTCGAGCGGGGTGATGGGAGCGAGGTACTCCTCGTGGAAGACATCCCACATTTCCTTCGGCGAGACCTCGCCGCCCTCGCCGTCGGTGATCTTCTGGACCGACTGCGAGAACTCGACCTGCAGACGACGCGGCAGCACCAGACCGTGATCGGCCTTCATGATGTATGCGACGCCGCCCTTGCCGGACTGCGAGTTCACACGGATGACGGCCTCGTAGCTGCGGCCGACGTCCTTCGGGTCGATCGGCAGGTAGGGGACCTGCCAGAGAATGTCGTCGACGTCGGAGTTCTGGCTGTCGGCGTCGACCTTCATGGCGTCGAGGCCCTTGTTGATCGCGTCCTGGTGGCTGCCGGAGAACGCGGTGTAGACCAGGTCGCCGCCGTACGGATGACGCTCGTGGACGGGCAGCTGGTTGCAGTACTCGACCGTGCGACGGATCTCGTCGATGTTCGAGAAATCGATCTGCGGGTCGACGCCGCGCGTGAACATGTTCAGAGCGAGAGTGACCAGGCAGACGTTGCCGGTGCGCTCACCGTTGCCGAACAGGCAGCCTTCGATGCGGTCCGCGCCGGCCTGGTAGCCCAGCTCGGCTGCAGCGACACCCGTGCCGCGGTCGTTGTGGGGGTGCAGCGACAGGATGACCGAATCGCGGCGGGCCAGGTTGCGGTGCATCCACTCGATGGAGTCGGCATACACGTTGGGTGTCGCCATCTCGACGGTGGCGGGCAGGTTCAGGATGACCGGGTTGGCCGGCGTCGCACCCAGGGTTTCGGTGACGGCGTCACATACTTCCTTGGCGTACTCGAGCTCGGTGCCGGTGTAGGACTCGGGCGAGTATTCCCAGCGCCAGTTCGTGTCCGGGTACTTCTTCGACTCGGCGAGGACCAGTTCGGCGGCGTCGGTGGCGATCTTCTTGATCGTGTCCTTGTCGGCGCGGAACACGACGCGGCGCTGCAGAATCGAGGTGGAGTTGTAGAAGTGCACGATCGCGTTCTCGGCACCTTCACAGGCCTCGAACGTGCGCTTGATCAGCTCGGGACGCGACTGCGTCAGCACCTGGATGGTGACGTCGGACGGGATGGCGCCGTCCTCGATGATCTCGCGAACGAAATCGAAGTCCGTCTGGCTCGCGGACGGGAAGCCGACCTCGATCTCCTTGTAGCCCATACGAACCAGGAGATCGAACATACGACGCTTGCGCGCCGGGCTCATCGGATCGATCAGCGCCTGGTTGCCGTCGCGCAGGTCAACGGCACACCACTGGGGTGCTCGGTCGATGATCTTGTCCGGCCAGGTGCGGTCGGGCAGCGTGACCGTCTCGACCTCTTCGGCGAACGGGCGGTAGCGGAACGTCGGCATCGACGAGTTCTTCTGCGTGTTCCACGCAGGCTGGTCGGACGGTGCCGGCTTCGTGGGCGGGGTGATGGTGCGAGTGCCGGTGGTGAATGCGTCAGCGGGGGACATGGGTGTGATCTCCAGGATTGTGGACCCGGCCTGTTGACCTGTTGGTCAAGACCATGAGTCCGGAAGGCTTGGTCGACCGGCGCACAAAAACCCCGCGGCGGGAGGCCAGTCTGGATCAGACCCCGTCGCGGCAACCAAGAAGGAGTGCGCGCTGCATGCACAGCACTCTACTCCTGGATTTCGCGAGAAATCGGTGGGGTTCGCCCTCATGTCCAATTTGTCGCCGAATTGTGCTGCCGTTTCGGCCCCGAAAATGGTGGACTGTCGTCCATGGATCCCCGAATCGCCGTGGCGAGCACGTACCTCGACGCGCTCCGCAGTCACGATGGCAGTTCCGTACCGCTGGCTCCGGACGCGGTACGCCACGAGGTCGGGCTCAAGACCGGATTTTCGGGGAATCATTTGCGGCGCAGCCTTTCCGGAGGTCCTCAGTATCGCGTGATCCGCGACATTCGTGAGGTGGAGTGGACGGTCGACGGGGACGACCTGACGGCTGACTACCTCCTCGACGCCGGGTTGTTCGGGCGGAACCTGATGACCGTTCGGGTTACCGAGACCTTCCGGATACCCGCTGACGATCACCGCATTCACCACATCACCGCGAAGATTCGACCGGCGCGCGCCAAGCACACGTGATGCGCTCGATCCGCTGGATCGTCTGTTCACTGCTGATCGTTCTCGCTGGTCTCGGTGCTGCCGGCTCGGTGCTCGCGCTGTTCGTCCACACCCAGGTGAACGACACCGACAGTTACGTCGAGACGGTTGCCCCGTTGGCTTCCGAACCTGCTGTCCAAGCGGCTGTCGTTGATCGGCTGACCGAGGAACTGACGCAGCGGTTGGACCGGTTTCCGCAGGTGGTGACGAGACAAGCCGAGAAACTTGTTCGGGAGGCGGCTCAGTCGTTGGTCTCCAGCGACCAGTTCGCGACGCTCTGGACCGCGGCCAACCGTCAGGCGCACGCGCAACTTGCTGCGATGGTGACCGGCAGAGCCACCGATGGCATCGTTCGGTCCGACGACAGCGGAACAGTCACCTTGTCCCTCGAGCCGATCATGACAGAACTGCGGACGAACCTCCGCGATCGCGGATTCACCGTCGTCGATCGTCTTCCGACGTTCGATCCGCAGTTCGAGATCCTGCAGTCCGACGAGCTGGTGCGGGCCCAGGACCTCTCGAACACTCTCGACCGGGCAGCGGCCTGGCTGCCGTGGGTGTCGCTGGCCTGTGCGATCGCGGCCGTCGCAGTTGCGCCGAGGCGAATGCGCGCACTGTCCCTGGTCGGGCTGGCGACGGCGGTGGCGATGATCGCCCTGTTGGTGGCGCTGGCCGTCGTGCGGCGGGTCTATTTACAGAATTCAGACATACCGTCATCCGAGGCGGCAGTCGCGGTGTACGACGCGCTGGCAGTTTCGCTGGTCAGCAGTATCCGCGTGCTTCTCGCCTGCGGAGTTGCCGTCGCGGTGGCCGGTTACGTTGCCGGTGGCTCGCGTTCTGCGACGTTGATGCGAGCGCGGATCTCGCAACTGATCCCGCGCGGATCTGAGGCGAACAGCAGTACGCATCGGGAAGTCCCAGGACCACCTCGGTAAGCTCGACCTCTGGTATCTGTAAACAATTTCGACCTGGAGGTAGAAACGCGTGGCTCTCGTCGTCCAGAAGTACGGCGGATCCTCGGTGGCAACCGCCGAGCGCATCCGACGAGTCGCTGAACGGATCGTCGAGACCAAGAAGGCCGGCAATGATGTCGTCGTCGTGGTGTCAGCGATGGGCGATACCACCGATGAGCTGCTCGATCTGGCTCAGCAGGTGTGCCCTTCCCCGCCGGCCCGTGAAATGGACATGCTGCTGACCTCGGGTGAGCGCATCTCCAACTCCTTGGTAGCGATGGCAATTCACTCCCTCGGCGCCGAAGCTCGTTCGTTCTCGGGCTCACAAGCCGGAGTCATCACGACCGGCAGCCACGGAAACGCCAAGATCATCGACGTCACGCCGGGCCGTGTTCGCACTGCGCTGGACGAAGGCTCGATCGTTCTGGTCGCCGGATTCCAAGGCGTCAGCCAGGACAGCAAGGACATCACGACGCTCGGACGCGGTGGCTCGGACACCACTGCCGTGGCGTTGGCAGCTGCACTCAACGCCGACGTCTGCGAGATCTACACCGACGTCGACGGCGTTTTCTCCGCCGATCCGCGCATCGTCCCCGACGCTCACCGCCTCGAGACGGTTTCCTTCGAGGAAATGCTCGAACTCGCAGCGTGTGGTGCCAAGGTGCTCATGCTCCGGTGCGTCGAGTACGCCCGTCGTTACAACGTGCCTGTGCACGTCCGTTCGTCATACACCACCAAGCCCGGAACAATCGTGTCCGGATCGATGGAGGACATTCCTGTGGAAGAGGCCCTGATCACCGGAGTCGCGCACGATCGCGGCGAAGCCAAGATCACCGTTGTCGGATTGCCGGACACACCGGGACACGCTGCCAAGGTGTTCCGCGCAGTCTCCGATGCCGAGATCAACATCGACATGGTGCTGCAGAACATCTCCAAGGTGGAGACCAACAAGACGGACATCACCTTCACGCTTCCGACGGCCGACGGCCCCCGCGCCGTCGAGATCCTGACCAAGCGTCAGGAAGACATCGGCTTCACGCAGATCTTGTTCGACGACCACATCGGCAAGGTTTCCCTGGTCGGCGCCGGAATGCGGAGCCACCCGGGCGTCACCGCCACGTTCTGCGAGGCGCTGGCCAAGGCAGACATCAACATCGACCTCATCTCGACCTCTGAGATCCGCATCTCAGTGCTGGTCAAGGACACCGAATTGGACGACGCTGTACGTGTCATCCACGACGCTTTCGGGCTCGGTGGCGAAGAAGAAGCAGTAGTACACGCTGGAACGGGACGGTAATTTCTCATGACGACTATCGCTGTTGTCGGTGCGACCGGTCAGGTCGGCATCGTCATGCGCACTTTGCTCGAAGAGCGGAACTTCCCCGCGGACAAGGTGCGGTTCTTCGCATCTGCACGCTCCGCCGGTAAGAAGCTGCCCTTCCGCGGCGAAGAGATCATCGTCGAGGATGCGGCCGCCACATCGGATGAGGACCTGAAGGGCATCGACATCGCCCTGTTCTCAGCCGGTGCGACGCTCTCGCGCGCCCAGGCTCCGCGCTTCGCTGCTGCCGGCGCGACCGTTGTAGACAACTCTTCGGCATGGCGCAAGGATCCCGAGGTTCCCCTCGTGGTCAGCGAGGTCAACCCGCAGGACACGCAGAACCTGGTCAAGGGCATTATCGCGAACCCCAACTGCACCACCATGGCAGCGATGCCGGTGCTGAAGGTTCTGCACGACGAAGCCGGTCTGCAGCGTCTGATCGTCTCCAGCTACCAGGCCGTGTCCGGTAGCGGCATCGCCGGCGTCGAGGAACTCCTCGGCCAGGTGCGCGCCGTAGTCGGAGACGCGGAGAAGCTGGTTCACGACGGCAGTGCCGTCGACTTCCCGGCCCCGAACAACTACGTCGCCCCCATCGCGTTCAACGTCCTGCCTCTCGCAGGTTCGCTGGTCGACGACGGAAGCGGCGAGACCGACGAGGATCAGAAGCTCCGCAACGAGAGCCGCAAGATCCTCGGACTTCCCGATCTGTTGGTTTCGGGTACGTGCGTGCGCGTTCCCGTCGTGACCGGGCACTCGCTCGCGATCAACGCAGAGTTCGCCAACCCGCTCTCGGTTGCTCGCGCCAAGGAGATCCTCGCCGACGCTCCGGGCGTCGAGCTTGTCGAGGTTCCGACGCCGCTGGCCGCTGCCGGTGGCAACGCGTCGCTGGTCGGTCGTATCCGTCAGGATCCGGGTGTCCCGGAGGGACGCGGACTTGCGCTCTTCGTTTCGGGCGACAATCTGCGTAAGGGTGCCGCGCTCAACACGATTCAGATTGCCGAGCTGTTGGTCGGCTAGATCTTTCGTTCGGTACCGGCCCCGCACCTAGGTGCGGGGCCGGTGTCGTTTCGACCGGCGCTCTAGTCGAGTTCGGAAATGGCGACCAGGCCACCGAGGTACTCGGCATCCGAATACGCTTTGGCGAGTAGCACTCCGAGCTCACCGAGAGCTTCGGTGTCGCTGCCGTACGCAACAAACATGCCCGCTTCGGGATCGGTGCCGAAGCGGCCCTCCAGATGCGGTGCATCGCGGCCTACCACTGCGTGGGCGACCGACGCCCAGTCGTAACCGGAGCCTTCGAAACCCTCTACCTGCTCGAATGTCGATGCCACCTTGCCGAAATGCTGGTCGGTGAGCATCAGTGACCAGTTGCCCGAAGACGTTTCGAAAAGCTGCAGCGGTTCGATCGATGGTGATGTCATGTGAGTATTGAAGCAGATCCGACCGACAGGTTTCAGTCGGCTGCTAACGCCCGACCGATTGTGCGAGAGCCACGGCAAAACTGGAAAGTCGTTCTCGGGTATAGGTTTCGGGATCACTGACGGCCAGTCGTCCGAGCATTTCGGCGAACGACATCATGGTGTGTGCGAGGAGAACCGGATCAAGGCCTTCGAGCTTCGGCTCGAGGGCAATCCCGGCGCGGGCCAGTTCTTCGGCGCGGGCGAAGACAGCTCCGCGAGAGAGCTTCAACAAGCCGTGATACTCGCTGGGGGCGTTCTCGACAGACGTCAGAATCAGGCGCCAGCGCGTCGGGTTCTCCAGTACGGCGTCGACGAAGGCGCCAACGGTCCCGGTGTACGACGCCGCTGGGCCGAGTTCGCTCAGATCTGTCGGCATGGTTTCGAGCACCTGAGCGATGGCACGCTCGTGCTCGCGGCGCAGCAGTGCAGCGACGAGATCGGTCCTGGTATCGAAAATCGTGTAGAGGACGGGCTTGCCGACACCGGCTTCGGCAGCGACGGATTCCATGCTGAGGTTGTGCAGGCCAACGCGGCCGGTGACCTCGAATGCTGCGTCGAGGAGCTGCTCGCGACGTTGCTCCGGCGCCATGCGAGGGGCGTACTTGCGCCGCGGTGTATCCGTTGCGTCAGCTTGTGACCTGGTCATCGTGTGCATCACCTCCGGTCTCACCCTAATCTGCCTGCCACTTCTTCGTGAATAATACGCAACCGTTGTATTCATCGTCTGCAATTGTTACGGTGGCGTTGTATTCGAATGGTGCTCAGTGAGGCGCCTCTGCCGAGATCTCGAGGAGAACAACCGCTATGACAGCGTCGACCTCTTTAGTGCCGAATGATCTGCTGCTCCATCCCTCCACGTACGATCGGCCGGAGTTCGACGCGACCACGCGGAGACTGCTGGGCGCGACCGTCGACTGGTTCGAGGCGCGTGGAAAGAACCGACTCCTGGCCGACTATCACAACAAGATCTTCTACTCCGATTTCCTCGATTTCGCGGCGAAGGAAGGTCTGTTCGCCACATTTCTGACGCCCGCCCGCGACAGCGGCGGTGACTCCGACAAGCGCTGGGATACCAGCCGTATCGCCGCGCTGTCCGAGATCCTCGGCTTCTACGGACTCAACTACTGGTACCCGTGGCAGGTGACCATCCTCGGTCTCGGGCCGGTGTGGCAGAGCGACAACGAGACGGCAAGGGCGCGAGCAGCTTCCGCTTTGGCTTCCGGAGGCGTTGCGGCATTCGGACTGTCCGAGAAAGAGCATGGCGCGGACGTCTACTCCACCGACATGGTCTTGACGCCCAACGGCAGCGGCGGGTACCTGGCCAGCGGTTCGAAGTACTACATCGGAAATGGCAACTGCGCCAACACGGTCTCTGTCTTCGGTCGTGTCGACGGAGTGGAGGGCACTGATCAGTACGTCTTCTTCTACGCCGACTCGGACCATCCGGCATTCACCGTGGTGAAGAACATCGTTCCGGCGCAGATGTACGTAGCGGAGTTCTCGCTCGTCGACTATCCCGTTGCGGCAGAGGATATCCTGCATACCGGCGAGGCAGCATTCAGTGCCGCACTCAACACCGTGAACATCGGAAAATTCAACCTGTGTTTCGGCGGAATCGGTATGTCGACTCATGCCTTGTACGAGACGATCACCCACGCGCACAATCGAATTCTATTCGGCAATCCCGTCACTGCCTTCCCCCACGTGCGACGAGAATTCGTCGACGCGTACGCACGCCTGCTGGCGATGAGGCTCTTCTCGGATCGCGCGGTGGACTACTTCCGGACGGCATCTCCCGAAGACCGCCGTTACCTCTTGTTCAACCCCGTCACCAAGATGAAGGTGACAACCGAAGCGCAGAAAGTGATCGGACTGCTCTCCGACATCGCTGCGGCAAAGGGCTTCGAGAAGGACAGCTACCTCGCGGTGGCCAAGATAGATGTCGACGGGTTGCCCAAGCTCGAGGGGACCGTCGCCGTCAATCTCGCCCTGATCGCCAAGTTCATGCCGGCGTACCTCTTTGCCCCCGAGTCATTTCCGGCGATTCCGACGCGCAACGATGCAGCCGACGACGAGTTCCTGTTCCGTCAGGGTCCGGCACGGGGGTTGTCGAAAGTTCGATTCGACGACTGGCGAGCGGTGTACGCGAAGTTTGCGGATGTTCCCAACGTTGCACTGTTCGTGGAGCAGGCAGAAGCGCTCGTGACCCTTCTAGTCGAAGCTGCACCGGATGCGGCGCAGCAGGTCGACTTGGACTTCGGCCTTGCGATCACCGAACTCTTCACCCTCGTCGTCTACGGCCAGTTGATCCTCGAACAAGCCGAGATCTTGGGATTGGACGAGGAGCAGCGGAACGGTGGGGTGCTGGATCAGATCTTCGATGTCCTGGTCCGCGACTTCAGTGCTGCAGCGGTGGAGTTGTACGGAAAACCCAGCGCCAGTGAAGATCAGCAACGGTTGGCACTCGCATCTATCCGGCGCCCCACGTTCGCGGCGGAGCGATTCGAGTACGTCTGGCAGCAAGTAGTCGCCTTGTCTGGTGCCTACGAAATGAACGGTGCAGGCTCAACGAACGGGGAGGAATGAAATGTCTGAACTGACGATGAATCGACCGCGTGAGGATTACGGCTTCTTCGGCCCAGGATCACCCAGTTGGAAGATCTGGGCCGCGCCGACAGCGCTGATCGGGTTCCAGCGGTCGGTGGTGCTCGAGCACTTCGACCCCTTCTTGGCTGCCGCAGTGGCAGACATGAGCGGGATTTACAGCGATCCGGCCGGGCGACTCGACCGAACCTTGGCGTACTTCCTGACCGTCGCCACTGCCGACGGGCGGACGGCATTGGCCTTGTCCGACCACCTCATGACAGTTCATGCTCAGGCCACGGGCATTGAACCGATCACCGGAACTCGTTACAGCGCAAACAATCCGGCGTCACAGCTCTGGATCCACGTGACGGGTTGGCATTCGGTGCTCAAGTGCTACGAGATGTATGGGCCGGGCCCGCTTTCAGCTGTCGAAGAGCAGCGGTACTGGGAAGAATGCGTGATCGCTGCCGAACTACAGACATGCAAGACCTCCGACGTTCCACGCTCCCGAGACGAGGTACGTGAGTACTTCGCTGAAGTCAGGCCCAGATTGTGTACCTCCGAGCGTGCCAACCGGGCGATGCACTACTTGTTGAGAACACCGAGAGCGCAGGGGAAGACGAAGTTCGCGACATTCAGCCGATTGGTCGCGCCGGCCACTATCGCGACTTTGCCCGGCTGGATGCGAACGATGGGTGGGTTCGATCAGCCAGCGTTGTTGGACAGAGCAATTGCGCCCGCGGTGCGAACGGCAGTCCGGTTGGGTAGTTCACCGAAGAACATGACCACTGCTCTGAAAGTCATTGCGCCGATGACGGGCAAGGTGTTGGAGCGCCACCTGCGTGACGAGCAACCCCTGGACCCGAGAGTTGTCACGCCAGCGGAGATTCGGGAGCGATTCCCGCGAGCCGCCAAGGTTGCGCAGGCCGTCTGACGGGTTCGCCACGGTCTGTTGGCACCGCATCGGGGGGATCCCTTCGATGCGGTGCTTGGTCCGTGTTCTGTTGTCGCCAAAGAGGTTTGACCTCTCAGGTTTTGAAGGTGGTGTTCGCGGGCCGCGGTTGCTGTCCGGGGTCGATCGAGGGTGGTGGGATGAACCAGGGTTTGTTGTCGGCGCCTATTCGGATTTCCCATTTGCCGACGAACCCGGATTTGCGGTGCATCAGCCGGTGATGTGAACGGCACAGCAGGACCAGGTTGTTCATCACCGTCGGGCCGCCGTTCGCCCAGTGCCGGATATGGTGCGCATCCGTCCAGGCGGGCACGCATGTGCAGCCCGGGAAGGCACAGCCTCTGTCGCGGGCAATCAACGCAGTCCGTTGTTCGGCGGTGACCAACCTCTTTCCTGGTTTCGCATCCAAGGGTGCGCCGTGATCGTCGAGCAGGACGGTGGAGAGGAAGCAGTCACACCCGAGGAGTCTGGTCTGCGATACGGACAGTGGTCCGAGCCAGGGCATGTGCCCGACATCGAGATCCGATACGGCCATTCCGTCATCAGTCTTGGAGGGTGTTGCGGCGCAGTCCCGATGCTCAGCCAAATCACGCGCGTTGATGTGCACGTTCACGTGCGGACGCTGACCACCATCGGTACCGGTCTTGGCGCAGTCCAGATAGCGGCGGATCAGTTCGGTGAACCCGTCCGCGGTGCGTTTCGCCGCCGACCGGGCATCGGGCGTCCCATCCGGTGCTGGGGTTGGCATCGTCAGATTCGACAGGGCCGAGAGCAACATTTCACCGGTGAGGGCATCGAAATCGCCGCGCACCACCACTCGACCGTTCAATGTCGAGGCGATCCGGAGCTCGTTCTGGTCGATGTCTTCGGCGGGCGGGATCTCATCCGATTCGAACAACCTCTCCAACGTCGCGATCACGTTCCGCACCTTCGTGGTCGTCGCCTCAACTCCGGAAGCAGCCGCAAGCAGTAGGTCGATACAGCGAGGGAGCGCGGCGTCTGGCATGCCTTTAGGTGGTGACTCGCAGAACGCCACGATCAACACGGCATGCTCGAAGGAGCAGTCCCCGCCATCGAACCGAGCCGCCACCGCCGGAAACGGCCGCAAAGCCGCACCCAACGCGGCGATCTTCTTCCCGTCCCGAACCTGCAGCATCGTGTTGCCCGCCAACCACGAACCGGCACCGCGACTGGCAATCACCTGATCATCCGGGCGCAACGACAACTCGTCCACCACCGCCACACGCACAGCTTCGAGACGAAGAATCTCCGCACTCGCCTCGACAGCAGCAGCGCGCAACTCGGCAGCAGTCAACTGCCACAACCGTCCGCGTAACCCCACCGCAGAACCAGACACCACGTCCGACAGACAAACACTCATTGAACCCCCCGATCCCCTCTCCAAATCATACTCGAACATGCGTTCGAGTCAAGAGTGTTTTCGAATCCTCGATTCGATACCGTCAAGGAGGATCTGTAGGCCCTGAGTAAATGACTCTTCGGTTTCTCGTTCGAGATAGAAGTCGCCGCCCGGTACCGGTGGGGCCTCCCGACCCAACTGCATCGTGTGGGGGAAGTCGTCCGCGAAATCCGGTGCAGCATCGGCCAGTGCAGCAGAAGACTTTGCCCACCAATGAGATTCGGAATCTCCGATGGTCGAGGCGCTCCGGATCTCAGCTAAGGTCCGCGCGGACCCCCGGATGAAATGGAAAAGCATGCTCACCGATCTGCGGATGGTCGGAGCATCGAGACTTGTGGAGTAGAGAATGGACAGGAGTGATTCGAGTCCTGCCTGCTCGTGCGGACCTAGGACGGGGCGCGCCAACGAGACATCCAATGTCCACGGATGGCGTGTATGTAGGGCGAAGAGTGCGGCGGCCCAGTCGGAGAGTGCCATGCGCCAGTCGCCGGTGTCTGCGATCGGCGGTAGCTCGGCATGCACCCGGTCGTACATCAGGTCCAGCAGTTCGTCCTTTCCCGGTATGTAGGTGTACAACGACATCGCAGTGCGGCCGAGGTGGTCGCCGATCATGCGCATCGACAACGGTGTCGTGGGGTTGGCGTCGGCGACTTCGATCGCGGCGTCAACGACTGTGTCAATGGACAGCGCGGGCTTCGGTCCTCGGCGGCCGGAAGGCGCCTCGGGTTGACGCCACAGAAGTGAAATCGTGCGTGCGATATCGCGTCGGCCTGCCTGTTTGTTCATCTTGTCGCTTTCGTGGAGTCGCGCTATTCTTAATTACTTTACAGTGTAAAGATTTGGGAGTGGGCATGGTTGAGGCAAGATTTCATGACGGGACAACTATCGATGTCGAGGTTCTCGGGCATGGCCCTGCCGTGCTGATACCTGTGAATCCGATTTCGGCTACCGGCATCAAGGCGGACGAACTGCGCGCCTGGGGCGTTGACCCCTCGCTCGGTCGAACGTTCCTGGAAGGGTTGGCGTCGAACTTCACTGTGGTTGCCTTCGACTACGAAGGGCACCGGATGGCGTCGCCCGCGCCGGACACGCTCACTCCCGACAACATCGCGTCCGACATTCTGGCTGTGGCGAATTCGGCTGGGATCGACCAGTTCGCCTACTACGGATACTCCTGGCTGGCTCTGTGCGGATTGCAGTTGGCGCTGCGCACCGATCGTCTGACCGCACTGGTCATGGGTGGTTTCCCGCCGGTGGATGGGCCGTACAAGGCGATGCTCCAGGTTACCGAAGCTACACACCGCATGGCGAGTGAACCGCCCCAGCGCACATCACAGCCCACGGCATCATCAGACGAATTCGATTGGAACTCCATCGACATTGCGTTGACCGGAGCGCAGACCCGGCAGTTCGTGACGCTGTACCGCGCACTTGGTGAATTCGACGATCGAACGATTCAAGGGCGCATCCTTTGTCCGCGAATGTGTTTCGTCGGTTCGCGAGACGTCATCGAATACGGTGACCGATGGGGTGGGGTACGGGTCGCGCCGGCCGATCTCGACCTCGACGCCGTTCGGTCGGCAGGGTGGGATATCGAGGTACTCGACGGTCTGGATCACACGCAGGCAATGCAACCGGCTCATGTTCTACCCATTCTCAAACCCTGGTTGGAGAAGGTGGTCGGTGTTTGACCGTGCGGGCACACGGGTAACCCGCTCCGGATGCCGTCAGCGTGAGGGGGCCGTGAGTGGACGAGTCACACAAGATCCGTCGCCGATCGTTTGTTCAAGGGCTTGGCCTGCTGGCCGGTCTGAGCGCGTTGTCCGCTGGATCAGCGACGGCTCGACCACCTGATGTCGATCCACTGCGCCCATTCCAACTTCCGTCGCCCCGTCTGGAACCGTTCCGGGAGTCCCTTCCTGTCCTGCCGGGCATTTCGGGTGGCAACCTGGAGCTTCGTGCGGCATCGTCGATGCACCGTTTCCATCCGGACCTACCGTCGTCGCCGTCGCTGGGTTACGGCGGAATGGATTATCTGGGCCCCACCATCGAGGCGCACGTCGATCAGCTCGTGACAGTCCGATATGCCAACGACATTTCTGCGTATCCGCTTGCCGCCGATGTCGATCCGGGTCTGCACGGCGTCAGCGACCTCGACCGCACACAGGTCCCCACCTCGCTTCACCTGCACGGAGGAGTTACTGCACCGCAGTTCGACGGGCATCCGGAGCTGATCCAGCGTCCGGGCGAAGGTTTGGTTCACGAATACACGAATGGTCGTGCCGCCGGCAATCTTTGGTATCACGATCACGCCATGGGAATGACGCGCCTCAACGTCTACGCCGGGCTGGTCGGGATGTATTTTCTCCGTGACGACGCAGATACAGGCACCACCGGGAATTCTCTCGGCTTGCCGTCCGGCGAATTCGAGCTTCCGATGATTCTGCAGGACAAGGTCTTCACCTCCGACGGTCAACAGAGTGTCCGTTCCACGTGGCTCACTCCGCAGGGTTCCTGGGATCCGGCGACTCCCGGTGACGTGGGTGTAGTGAACGGCGTCGTGTGGCCGAAAGTGGAGGTTGCCCGCGGCCTGTATCGATTGCGACTGCTCAATGCCGCAACCTATTCGGTGTGGAATCTGCACTTCGCAAATCGTATGCGGTTCTGGGTGATCGGTTCCGAAGGCGGTTTTTTGGCCGCTCCTGCGCCGACGGATCACGTCCGGCTGAGTCCGGGTGAACGCGCTGATCTGCTGGTCGACTTCAGCATGCTCGAGCCGGGCACGACGGTGGAATTGCGCAATGACGAACCGGTACCCCTTGCGGTGGCTCAACGCGGCACGCAGGTGATGCCGGTGTTCTGTCGGTTCGACGTGGGCAGCGCAAAGGGATTCACCGGCTCGATCCCGCAGCAGTTGAATTCTGTTGCGGCCGAACCAGTACAACCGGATGTGGTGCGAAATCTTACGATCATGCAGCTCTCGCGTCCCTCGGATTATCCCTCGATCACCATGTCGCTCAACAATTTGCGGTTCACTGATTCAGATATCGAACTGCCGCGTCAGGGAACCGTCGAGCAATGGAATCTGATCAACATCACCACGGAACCACATCCGATTCATCTGCACCTGGTGGCGTTCCGCGTTGTGGGACGCCAAAGCCTCGACACTGCAGCACTGATGCAGCGGTATCCGGTGCCTGACTTGGGGGTCCGGTGGACGCCGTCGGCAGAGGAATTCGTGACCTCTTCGCTGCGGCCTCCCGAAGTGTGGGAAACGGGGGAGAAGGACACTGTCATCGTGGATGCCAACTCGATCACCCGCGTGATCGTGCGCTTTCCGACGGCCGACGAGTTGGGCTTCGATCCGGATGCAACTTTCGCGAGAGGTTCCATGGCAGACCACTCGGCACACGGAGAAGCCGGTATGGGGGACCTGCAGGGGTACGTCTGGCACTGCCACATGCTCGATCACGAAGACCACGACATGATGTTGCGATATCGGGTGGTGACGTAGCCTTCAAGGGGAGAAAAGTTCCCAGAGGAGGCAGCTGTGTCGGAAGGTGCGCCCACCGGGCCCCTGGACGGATATCGGGTGATTGAACTCGGAACCTTGATCGCCGGGCCCTTCGCCGGGAAACTGCTCGGCGACATGGGTGCCGACGTGATCAAGATCGAATCGCCGGACCGCCCGGACCCGCTTCGTACCTGGGGTCAGGCCGAGCAGGACGGTCATCGATTCTTCTGGACGGTTCACGCCCGCAACAAGCGGTGTGTGACCTTGGACCTTCGTGTCGACGCGGGGCGAGACCTGTTTCTGAATCTGATCGAACATGCCGATGTGGTGGTCGAGAACTTCCGGCCGGGCACCCTCGAGAAGTGGGGCCTGGGATTCGACGTTCTCAGTGCGCGCAATCCGAAGTTGGTGTTGGCCAGGGTATCCGGTTACGGGCAGAGCGGACCGCAAGCCAAGAGCGCCGGCTACGCCTCGGTTGCCGAAGCGGTCAGCGGATTTCGGCATCTGAACGGTTATCCAGGGCAGGCGCCTCCGCGTATTGCCCTTTCGCTCGGAGATTCTCTCGGCGGGATGTTCGCCGTTCAGGGAGTGCTGGCAGCGTTGCTCTCACGAGAGCGGACCGGCCGTGGTCAGGTGGTCGACGTTGCCCTCACGGAATCCTGTCTGGCGGTGCAGGAATCCACGATCCCGGATTACGATCGGGGCGGGATCATCCGGCAGCCCTCGGGAACGAGATTGGAGGGTATTGCGCCGTCCAACATCTATCAGACCTCTGAAGGAAACTGGGTGGTGATCGCAGCCAATCAGGACACGCTCTTCGTGCGTCTGTGCACCATCATGGGGCGACCGGAACTAGCGCATGACGACCGCTTCTCCAATCATGTTGCGCGTGGCAAACATCAGGACGAGCTCGACGAACTGATCAGCGCCTGGGTCGCGCTCCAAGATCCCACCAGCCTGGTGGAACGCCTCACCGAAGTGGGAGTTGTTGCCGGGCCGATCAATACGGTTGAAGATGTCGTCAAGGATCCGCAGCTGATCGAGCGGGGGATGCTCGTCGACCACTACGACGAGCGGATCGGTGAAAACGTCCTCGGCCTGGGCGTCGTGCCTACCTTCAGTGAGACACCCGGATCCGTGCGCAACGCGGGAGCGTCGGCGCCGGGTCACGACAACTCCTCGGTGTGGGGCGGGCTCCTCGGACTCTCGGACGACGAGCAGGCACAACTGAAGACGAAGGGCGTGATCTGACATGTCGGTACCTGACGTGGGTATTCCAGCAGTCAGTATTCGTGAAGTCGGACCACGGGACGGGTTGCAGATCGAAGACCCGGTGTCGCTGGCGGAGAAACTTCGTCTTGTCGACGCTCTGGCTGCGACGGGTGTTTCGCGTATCGAGGCGACGTCGTTCGTCTCACCGCGCGCTGTGCCGGCGTTGGCCGACGCGGAATTGTTGGCAGCAGAACTGCACCAGTGGCCCGGCATCGAGTTCTCGGCATTGGTCGCCGGAATCGGTGGAGCGAAACGGGCCGTCGCCGCAGGAATGAAAACCGTCGAATATGTTGTGTCGGCATCGAATGGCCACAGCGAGGCCAACACTCGGTCGACGACGGAGCAAGCGACCGAACGTATCGGAGAGGTCGTCCGGATCGTCCACGACGCCGGAGGACGGGTGGAGGTCATCGTGGCCACAGCCTGGGACTGTCCGTTCGACGGTCCAACCGACCCGGATCGTGTTCTGCGGATTGCGGAGCAGGCCAAGGAGTTCGGTGCTGATCAGTTCTCGATCGCAGATACCATCGGCACTGCCACGCCGGGACGTGTCGGACGATTGATCGACGCTGTGGGCGAAAGAGTAGGTGACTTCGGCTTGGGTGCGCACTTCCACAACACGCGTGGCGCTGGTCTTGCTTGCGCGTTTGCGGCTGTGCAGCACGGTGTTCGAAACCTCGACGCGTCCACCGGAGGTCTCGGCGGTTGTCCGTTCGCTCCCGGTGCCAGTGGCAACATCGCGACGGAGGAACTGGTCTACATGCTCGAAGACATGGGCATTGCGACAGGTATCGACCTGGATGCGAGCATTCGTGCCGCTGCCGTTGCAGAGGAGATAGTGGGCCATACGGTTCCCAGTAATCTTCTCCGCGCCGGCGACCGGAAGCGGTAAAGACCTTTACTCTTCTCGGTTGGGTGATGCCAGCTGCAGTTTGACCAGCTGCTCGTGCGCCGCGGCCGGCCAACCGATGCGCTGCTTCTCCAGATACCAGGCACCGGCGGCAAATGCGATCGCGAGGACGATCCAGATCACGACGCTTCCGATCTGAGAGCCCAGGTCGCTCGACGAGGACACTTCGCCTGTGCTGTAGTCGTATTCCGTTGTCGTGGTGATTCCCTCTACTGCGAAGGTCCACAGAATCGGAAGGGCACACAGTGCGGCGAGGGCACGTGCTACATGCGCTGGACGCAGTTCGAAGATCATTCATTTCTCCTGGTGATCGACCCGGTGAATCTCACTCTCCTCGAAAGCTATTCGGGTTCGACGGCGCTGTCTGTAGTCGGATCGACGGACATGGACGAGGTGCCGAGCTCTCCCCGGTCCCCCTGCCGTAGCAGCTGCATTCCGTTGTGATCGAACTCGATTCGTCGAACGTCTTCAGTATCGACCAGCATCGTGGCCATAGCGGTACGCCGAGGTGGAAGGATCCGTATGGTCACTTTTCCTCGCGTGATCGCGGTGAGTTCCCGGACGATGCTCGAGTGGATTCGGTCGCGCACGTCGGCGTTCGCGCCATCCATTCCGTGGTCGTCGAGCAGGACCACTTCGACGCCGCGGTTTCGAGCGGCACGCACAGCATCGATGACATCTGTCTGTTGTAAGCCTGTCGCCCTCAGTGAATCTCGGAGTTGCGCCTCGAGGAGTTCGCATTCTTGCCGCTCGGTGGTTGTCAGTGGAACCCCGGAAGCGACCCGTTCGAGGAGCGGGCGTGCAAGGACATCGAGCCTGTCGAGTTGAGCGTCGCGTTCCTCGAGAATCGCAGCACTGGCGGATGCAGAGGCAATTCGTTGGGTGGACTGCTCACGAAGTTCGTAGATAACCTTGGCTTGAGGACGGATGGTGTATGCGAAGAAGGTCGACATCAGAACAGGGCCCGCGTTGATGACCGTCAACGACACTCCGTACATGGCCCCCTGGCCGGTGGTGGAGGACCAGATGGCGGTCACCAACACCATGAGTCCAAGCCCGAGCCACGCGAGTGCTGTACGCCCACGAACGCACATGAAGGTGAAGACTGCCGTCGACATCCCGAACATCCAGAGTTGAGTCATGTCGTTGACGGGGACTGGAACCACTGACAACACCAGGCCGCTCGTGACGGCGCCGGTCAGAGACACCAGAACGCTCTGCCCCAGCGGCATCGGGTCGCCTCTGCTCAGAACGAGTGTGAAAGCCGCAGTCGAGCACACGATAATTGCCAAGATCATCGGCCAGACTGCGCGGACGTCGGAGGATGTGTAGGCGACCGAGATCACGCAGGTGAGCGCGAAGCATGCAGCCATGAATCGAGCAGCACGGCTGTGCATGCCGAGAAGATCGCGGACATCTCGTCCGTCCGGCCTGGTCATGTCATCACCGCTACGGGCAAGCTCAACGTCAGAGTCACCGAAGTGCCGCGGCCGGGTGACGATCGAATGGTTGCCGATCCGCCGTCGAGTTGACGCATTCTGCCGCGGATGCTGACAGTGATTCCGAGGCGATGCGTCTCGACGGAGCTCGGATCGAAGCCGACGCCGTCGTCGGTGACGACTACTTCGAGGTGGGTGGCGGTTGCCGTGACCGTGACCGAACGCCGTGCACTGCTTCCGGCGTGTTTGACGCTGTTGCGCAGTGCCTCGGCCATCGCACCGGCCATCGCACGAATCGAGTCGGGTGCGTATCCGCTCGGATCAGACCCGTCGGAGAGGGCGGTCTCGAACGTGATGTTTTCGTCCACTTCCGAAGCGGCTGAACGCAACTGAGCGAGGATTCCGTCGAAGTCGAAACTCGTCTCGTGGTCGGTTCCGGAGCGCAGTTCGTCGAGTCTTGCCACCGTCCTTCGCGCCTGAGCGACGACCGAGGGATCGGCATCGTTTCTCGAAGCAGCGAGCAGAGTCGACATCACGGTGTCGTGGATGAGTGCGTCGAATCTCTCGCGTTCGACGGATTTGGCCTCGGCCGCGGCGGCGCCGGCGGCAGCGGCATGAGTGGTGGCGATGGTCGCATCCAGTACTCGTCCGGTTCGCAAGGCCATGACGGCCGCTGCTACGAAAACCGCGCAAAATGTCCAGGCGAAGGCGAGGTCGGGAACCAACAGGTGCGTCGTGGGACTCGTCCGGATTATGTGATTGGTCAACTGTGCGAGTGTTGCCACTACGAAAAGGTGCACGACGGCAGCGGCCGGTCGCCAAGCTGCAGCGGCAGCAAGGCTGGCGACGCCGGGGAAATTGGAAATCCACAAGGTGAAATCTGTGACGTGGTCACCATTCCACGCCGGCCACCACAGGAGGATGACCACGACGTAGAGAACCGCATTTGCGCTCGCAGTTCGTTTCACCCATCGGGTGTCGGCGTGGAACGTCGATGCTCCCAGCGCCAGCCCACTACCGAAAGTCGCGACCACCGCCAGTGGAGTCCACCACGACGCAGACATCGTGGTGGCTTCTGCAATCGCAGGGGCAAGCAATATCAGATAGCAGACATAGCCGGCGCCGATGAAACGGCCGAAGAGCCTCAGAATTTCGTCAGAAGCACTGGCTGTTTTGTCGAAAGCAACTCTGTCGATCAGAGTTCGTCGATCGTCACTATCTGATCTTGTATCGCTCGCACGAGTAATTCGCATTTCGTCGGTGCGTTCCTTCCAACGTCGGCATACTTCTCGCGAATCCGCGACAGGTGGGTCCCCACCGTTCCCACGCTGATGTAGAGGTTTTGAGCGACGCGTGACTTCGAATCACTCAGTAGCCATTCCCTGAGAACCTCGATTTCGCGCTCCGAAAGGTGCGGTCCTACGGGATCCTGTGCCATGCAGTTTTCCACAGTGACTGTCATGAGTTTCGTCCTTACTTCTCTGTAGCGGAATGACAGACCCCCGACAGTGCCGTCTTCTTGTCAGATGAATGTAATTCGAAGAGGGAAATTTTTCCCAGACATCAATTCCTCTGCCCATATTTTCAGGGGCAGCGCTGTGAGAGTTATTGTTGCCGAACCTCATTGTTAGTCAAAGTCAGCTTTTTTCCGGAAGTAGGCCGTTCAGGAATTGGTAACACCCCGTCTTCGACCGCGCGTTTGTACAAATCCGTTTTTGTCGGTGCGGGTCGTCCGACAGCCGCATATTTCTGCCTGATGCGCTGGAGGTAGTCGTTAACCGTCTGCGGCGCCAAACCGGTGAGTCGCGCAACTCGATCCGCCTTCTCTCCGGATGCGTAAAGTTCGAGGACCTCGAGTTGTCGAGGGCTCAGACCCACTTCGTCGAGACCTGGATCCCCGTCGATTGCGGCAGCCCACTCTGTCGTCACCACCTGCCTTCCCGACGCGGCGGCGCGTATCGCATCAACCACGACGGCAGTCGGTTCGGACTTGCGTACAACACCCAGTACGCCGGCACGGGCGGCCGAGCGAACGAGGTACGGGTTTTCCGCCCCGGTGAAGATCAATGTCTCGAGCCCGGCGGACCGCAGTTGCTCGACATTGCTCTTGGGCGATGACCCGTCGGCCAGTCGGAGGTCGAGGATTGCCAGATCCAAGGCGACGTTCTGAGCGAGCATCTCGGACACAGTGGTCGCGATGCACACCAATTCGAGGTCCGGCTCGTCCTCGAGCATCACGGACACGCCGATTGCTACCGACTCGTGGTCTTCCACCAACCCGACACGGCGGTGTGGAAATGCTGTTTGCTCTGGCATAGCGATTGTTTCCCTCCGCTCGATGCGAGGACGTTATCAGGCAGAGCTGACTGACCGGTATGTTACGTGTCAAGATTTGAAGTCAGCCTGGACTGTTTTACGTTTCGGCTCTACAGTTGTCTTGTGACCGAGACCACTTCCGATGCGAAAGTAAGCCGTACCCAGGCCGAACGTACAGCGGCGATGCGTGGGCGCCTCCTCGACGCCGCCGTCGAATCGTTGGTCGAGCTGGGCTACGCACGGACCAGCACGCAAGAGATCGCCCGCCGCGCAGGCGTCTCGCGGGGTACGCAACTGCATCATTTTCCGACCAAGGAATCGCTGGTCGTCGCGGCCGTCGAGTATCTGGTCGACAAGCGGCTGGAAGAAATCCTCACCGCTGAAGTGGATTGTGGTCGAGGCCTCGAGGTCCTGTCGGACGCGTTCTCCGGGCCGCTGTTCTATGCCGCCCTCGAATTGTGGGTCGCGGCGCGGACCGATCCCGTTCTGCATGCGGCGACGGTGCCCCTCGAACGCAAGGTGAGTGAGGCGCTCGAGTTCGGCAGCGCCGAGTTGTTCGGTGATCGGTTCGACTCCGAGTCGGTCGAACTCACCATCGAACTCGTTCGTGGGCTTGCCGTCTCAGCCCTGTTTCGTACATCCGAAGCCGACGACGCGCTCAGAGCGCGACTGTTGCCGGCCTGGCAATCCCGAGTGGAGAAGAAGTGAAGCTTCCCGAACATGTCGAAACGCTGATCGTCGGTGCCGGATTTGCCGGTATGGGCTTGGCCGCCAGAATGCTTCGCGACAATCGCGCTGCAGACGTCGTGTTGATCGAGCGTGGAGCTGACATCGGCGGCACTTGGCGCGACAACACCTATCCAGGCTGTGCCTGTGACGTGCCGACGGCGTTGTACTCGTATTCTTTTGCGCCGAGCGCCGATTGGAGTCATACCTTTGCTCGTCAACCCGAGATCTACAACTATCTGAAGAAGGTGGCCGCAGACACCGGCATCGTGGAACGCGTAGTCCTGAACTGCGAACTCGAAGCTGCTGTGTGGGACGAGGATGCGGTGCTGTGGCGTATTCGGACATCTCGAGGGTCGTTGACGGCCAAAGCTCTGGTCGCCGCGACCGGAGCGTTGTCGACGCCCAAGATCCCGGATTTCCCCGGCCTCGACCAATTCTCGGGGACCACTTTCCATTCGGCGACGTGGAACCACGAACATGAACTGCGTGGTGAGCGCGTAGCCGTGATCGGAACGGGAGCGTCGGCGGTTCAGTTCGTTCCCGAAATTGCCGACCCTGCTGCCCATGTCACCGTGTTCCAGCGAACTCCGGCCTGGGTGATTCCGCGGATGGATCGCACCCTGCCTGCTGCACAGAAGGCCGTGTACTCGCGGATTCCCGTTACACAGAAGGTGATTCGAGGGTGGGTTTACGGCTTCCGCGAGCTACTCGGTGCCGCGATGTCGCACGCGACGTGGGTGCTGCCTGCCTTCGAGGCGGCCGCGCGCCTTCATCTGCGCAGACAGGTGAAAGATCCGGAGTTGCGCCGGAAACTGACTCCCGATTTCACGATCGGTTGCAAGCGCATGCTTCTGTCCAACGACTGGTTGCGCACCCTTGACCGCGCGGACGTGAGTCTGGTCGACAGTGGGCTCGTCTCGGTCACCGAAAACGGAGTGGTCGACGGACGCGGAGTCGAGCACAAGGTCGACACCATCATCTTCGCCACGGGGTTCACGCCGACGGAACCGCCTGTTGCGCATCTGATCACCGGAAAACGTGGCGAGACGCTGGCCGCACATTGGAACGGTAGTCCCAACGCGTACAAGGGTACTGCGGTCAGCGGGTTCCCGAATCTGTTCCTCATGTACGGTCCGAACACCAACCTCGGACACAGTTCGATCGTGTACATGCTCGAGTCCCAGGCCGAGTACGTCAACGACGCCTTGAACACCATGAAGCGAGAGCGGATCGATGCCCTCGACGTGAACGAGACGGTGCAGGTGCACTACAACAAGGGAATTCAGCACGAGTTGCAGCACACGGTGTGGAACAAGGGCGGATGCTCGAGTTGGTACATCGATCCGGAGGGGCGCAACTCGGTGCAGTGGCCGACGTTCACTTTCAAATTCCGTTCGCTGCTGGAGCATTTCGATCGGGAGAACTACTCCGCTCGCAAGATCGAAAGCGTCGAGGCATGACCGCGACGCACTACGACGTGGTGGTTATCGGTTCGGGATTCGGTGGCAGTGTCGCCGCTCTTCGCCTGACGGAGAAGGGCTACCGTGTCGGGGTGCTCGAAGCCGGTCGACGGTTTGCCGACGACGAGTTGCCTGAAACCAGTTGGAGACTTCGAAAGTACCTGTGGGCGCCGTGGATCGGATGTTATGGGGTTCAGCGCATCCATCTTCTTCCGGATGTGCTCGTGATGGCGGGGGCCGGCGTCGGAGGTGGGTCGTTGAACTACGCCAACACGTTGTATCAGCCACCCAATCGGTTCTTCGAAGACCGTCAGTGGGCGCACATCACTGACTGGCACGACGAACTGGCGCCGTACTACGACCAGGCCAAACGGATGTTGGGTGTTCGCACCAATCCGTCCTTCACTCCTGCCGATGCGGTGATGAAGGACGTAGCCGAAGAGATGGGCGTGGGGGAGACCTTCACGTCCACCCCCGTCGGTGTTTTCTTCGGGGAGGCAGGAGTTTCCGTGCCGGACCCGTTCTTCGGCGGAAAAGGACCCGAACGCACAGGTTGCACGGAATGCGGGGGATGTATGACCGGCTGCCGAGTCGGTGCGAAGAACACGCTGGTCAAGAACTACCTCCATCTCGCCGAGCAAGCGGGCGCCAGGGTTCATCCGCTCACGACCGTCACCGACCTTCGGCCGGCGGCAAGCGGTGGTTACCGCCTGCTCGCGAGGCGAACGGACGGCGTCCGCCGGCGAGAAGTTCGGTTCACCGCCGATCAGGTGGTGGTTGCCGCCGGAACGTACGGAACGGCGAGACTGCTGCTCGGTATGAAGGAATCCGGTGCCCTGCCGGGCCTGTCGGATACTCTCGGCACCGTCGTACGTACCAATTCCGAAGCCGTACTGGCCGCAACGTCGAAGTCGCGTCGACGGAACTTCACGCAGGGTGTAGCCATCACGTCGTCCTTTCACCCGGATGATCACACGCACATCGAGCCGGTGCGATACGGCAAGGGCAGCAATGCAATAGGACTTCTGCAGACCGTCCTGAGTGACGGCGGTGGGCGAACTCCCCGGGTGCTGAAGACTCTGGCAGTCGCGGCCCGACACCCAGGAGCGTTCTTGCGGTCGTTGTCGGTACGGAACTGGTCCGAGCGAACCGTCATCGCGCTGGTGATGCAGACCGACGACAACTCCCTCGAACTTTCCAAGAACACCAAACGATTCGGGCGCTCCCTCACCAGTAGACCGGGACCGGGCGATCCACCTCCTCAGTGGATTCCGCAGGGTCATACAGCCATTCGCAAGGTCGCCGAGAAGATCGACGGCGACCCGGGTGGTTCCATCGCCGAGATCGTGAACATCCCGATGACGGCACACTTTCTGGGTGGCTGCGCGATCGGTGACAGCGCGTCGAGTGGCGTCGTCGATCCGTATCTGCGTGCATACGGTCACGAGGGACTGCACGTCATGGACGGTTCGGTGGTGAGCGCAAATCTCGGAGTGAATCCTTCCCTGACCATCACTGCGCAGGCGGAACGAGCGTGCGCGATGTGGCCGAACAAGGGTGGCGCGGACGCCCGCCCGAAGACCGGCGAGCCATACGTACGTATCGATCCGACTTTGCCGTCCGATCCGGTGGTGCCGACGCATGCACCAGGCGCTTTGCGGCTTCCCCTGACCATTCGAGCTGAGAAGGTGTCCGATGTGGAGCGTGCCTGAATCGACAAGTGACCGCGTCGACTGGCCGGTGAGTGATCCGCCGCCGTGGCCGGCTCGCGTTCGCGCGACACTGTGGTGGCACCGCAGTACGTCGGCGGCGCGGGAGCTCGGCCCGGATGGTCGAACGATTCCGATGACGGTGGCCATGATGGTGGACTACCTCGATTCGCCGGTCGGCCCGTATCGCGAGATCCTCGCCAGTCCGGTCTTGCATGCGCCAGGGAAACGGATCGGGCCTATGCCGCGGATGGCGGTCCCTTTCATCGCGGTGGATTCGGAACCGTCGGTGCACGGTGGGCGAGTCCACTGGCAACTACCCAAGGTTCTGGCCGAGTTCGACGGAGACGTGCAGCAGAAATTCACTGCAACCGGCGACGGATGGCGGGTGCGTTCGGATACGCGGATGCTCGGGCCGCGTCTGCCGATTGCCGGGGCGTTGGGATTTGCGCAGCCGGAGTCCGGTGGAGGTCTGGCGATCGCGTCGGCAAGGCTGACGGGATCGTTCCGATACGCGCGCGTGAGCGTCGAGGCAGAGGGGCAGACCCTGCCGGACTGGTTGGCTGCGGGCGCCCATCACGGCGTCGTGATTCTGGGCGGAAAAATGACTACGGGAGCGGCCAGGCGTCGGTAACGGGGGTTTGACCTGCGAAAAGCGACCAAGGCCGCCCGTCAGTGACCGGGCGGCCTTGGTCGTGTGGTGTGAAAGTCAGGTGTCGACGTCCCACAGGCGCCTCTCGGCGGGTGGTCGCTCGCAGCGACAAAAGGGGTGGGGCCCGGGGCTTGTTCGGACGCCGACAGGGTGTTCAACGGCGGTCTCCCCGGATTTGTTCCCGTCCTTGATATGTGACACCGGTCTCGATTCAACTTAGGCAATCCTTTTCTTGACTAATTCCAGAAAAGCGGCATACTGGGAAACATGCGAGACGGAGAGCATGACTTCGACCCCCGAGCGCAATTGCGCGCCGTCGGGTTGAGGGTCACTGCTCCGCGCCTCGCCGTGCTGGATGCGGTTACAGCCCAACCGCATTCAGACGCCGATTCTGTTGCAGCACTCGTGCGGCAGCAGCTCGGATCGGTATCCACACAGGCCGTTTACGACGTGCTGAAGGCATGCGTGAACGCAGGATTGCTGCGACGCATCGAGCCGGCGGGTTCGCCCGCACGGTTCGAGACGAGGACTGGTGACAACCACCATCACCTCGTCTGTCGCGGCTGCGGCAAGGTCGTCGACGTCGATTGTGTTGTCGGCCAAGCTCCCTGCCTCGAACCTTCCGATAATCACGGCTTCGAAATCGACGAAGCCGAGGTCGTGTTCTGGGGCCGTTGCGAAGATTGCCTGAAGAATTCTGCCGAATCCGACACCGAGTCGGACGCGGTCTCGCAGAATCGAATTGATGCGTCCAGAACCTCCGAGTCAGCCACCTCGCATGCAGCCCATGCGTTCGACTCGGATGCAGCCCCGCTCCTCTGACGCCCAGCCCACAACGCTAGGAGGCTTCGCCATGACCAAGCCCACCACCAACAATTTCGGTATCGCGGTCGCAAGTGATGACGAATCGCTGACCGCGGGTATTCAGGGGCCGGTGCTCCTTCACGACCACTACCTGATCGAGAAGCTCGCGCAGTTCAACCGCGAGCGTGTCCCGGAGCGCATCGTCCACGCCAAGGGCGGCGGCGCTTTCGGTGAACTCGTCATCACACACGACGTCAGCAAGTACACCAAGGCCGCGTTCCTGCAGCCGGGTAAGAAGACCGAGTCCCTCGTCCGCTTCTCCACCGTCGCCGGTGAGCAGGGCAGCCCGGACACCTGGCGCGATCCGCGCGGTTTCGCGATGAAGTTCTACACCGAAGAGGGAAACTACGACCTCGTCGGCAACAACACCCCGGTGTTCTTCATCAAGGACGCCATCAAGTTCCCCGACTTCATTCGTTCGCAGAAGCGACTGCCCGGCTCCGGTCTTCGTGACCACGACATGCAGTGGGACTTCTGGACTCTGCGTCCCGAGACCGCTCACCAGGTGACCTGGCTGATGGGTGACCGCGGTATCCCGAAGACCTGGCGCAACATGGACGGCTTCGGATCGCACACCTACCAGTGGGTCAACGCTGCGGGTGAACGCTTCTGGGTGAAGTACCACTTCAAGACCGATCAGGGCATCGAGTTCCTGACGCAGGCCGAAGCAGACAGCCTCGCCGGTAGCGATCCCGACTACCACCGCGCGGATCTGTACAACGCCATCGAGGCCGGTAATTTCCCGAGCTGGACACTCAAGGTTCAGATCATGCCGGTCGACGAGGCCGAAGGCTACCGCTTCAACCCGTTCGACCTCACCAAGGTCTGGTCCCAGAAGGACTACCCACTGATCGAGGTCGGCAAGTGGACGCTGAACCGCAATCCGGAGAACTTCTTCGCGCAGATCGAGCAGGCTTCGTTCGAGCCGTCGAACGTGGTGCCCGGCATCGGATTCAGCCCGGACAAGATGCTTCTCGGCCGCGTCTTCTCCTACGCCGACGCACATCGTTACCGCATCGGCACCAACTACGCCGACCTGCCGGTCAATGCCCCGAAGAACGAGGTGAACTCCTACTCCAAGGAGGGCGCCATGCGTTACAGCTTCAATTCCCCGTCGACGCCGGTGTACGCACCGAACTCGTACGGCGGACCGCATGCCGATCCGTCGGTTGCCGGTGACGAAGGACTGTGGGCGTTCGACGGCAAGGCAGTGCGCGCCGGATACATCGAGCACGCCGAGGACGGCGACTTCACGCAGGCCGGAACGCTGGTCCGTGAAGTTCTCGACGACGCAGCTCGTGAGCGCCTGGTGAGCAACATCGTCGGCCACGCCCTTGCCGGCGTCAGTGAGGAAGTTCTGTTGCGTGTCTTCGAGTACTGGAAGAACGTCGACGCAGATTTGGGCAAGCGCGTCGAAGAAGGTGTACGCGCAGGTCAGTGACCCGCTGACATGAGCATCGCCTAGGTCTACCGAATGCGGACCGCTGCAAGGGAAATCACTTCCCGGCAGCGGTCCGTTTCCGTCTACCCAACTACAGAAGCGCAAACCAATAGACGAAGCATGCGAGAAGGAATACAACGACTGACTCCATGACGACACCCCTGTTCGACGTGCACTTCTGCTGTTCGCACTCTCCATGATCCGCTTCTCGAGCTGAGAATGCTCGGGGCACAAGTTTCGCGAACCGAGGTGTTGGGCAGTCAATTCCCATGGCAATAGGTGCGGTTCTCTTCGACATCGACGGAACGCTCGTCGATTCCAACTATCTGCACGTAGAAGCGTGGTCGCGAGCTTTCTTCGAGGTAGGTCGCCCGGTCGACGCGTGGCGGGTACACCGCAGCATCGGCATGGACGGAGACCAACTACTGGAGTCCTTGCTCGGCGAAGACATCGACGGGTGCGGACCGCGAGCCAAAGAACTTCACACCACGTACTACCGGCAGTCGGCCGACCGTCTCCGAGTACTGCCGGGAGCGCGCGAGTTGATCCGCCGAGTTCACTCGCTCGGACTGCACGTGGTGCTCGCTACCTCGGCGCCGGACGACGAACTGAAATTGCTACGCCGGACGCTCGACATCGACGAAATGATCTACGCCGCCACCTCTTCGGAATCCGTCGACGAGGCCAAACCTGATCCGGACCTGATCGAGGTCGCGCTCGCGAAGGCAGGTGTCGACGCGGGCAATGCGGTCATGGTCGGGGATGCCGTCTGGGACATGAAGGCGGCGACATGGGCGGGCGTTGTGGCTGTGGGAGTGCGCAGCGGCGGCATGTCGACCGACGAACTCGAAGGTGCCGGTGCGGCTGCCGTGTACGACGACGCCCGCGACCTTCTCGACCACCTCGACGGCAGTGTGATTTCCGAACTCGTTTCAGGCCTAGATACCGGGAGTTGATCAGTGATGGCACGATTCGGCTACACCTTGATGACGGAGCAGGCAGGTCCGAAAGAACTGGTTCGCCATGCAGTTCGGGCCGAAGAAGTCGGCTTCGACTTCGAAGTGATGAGTGATCACTACTCGCCGTGGCTGACCGAGCAGGGGCATGCGCCCTACGCCTGGTCGGTGCTGGGGGCAGTCGCCCACGCCACCGAGCGAGTCGGTTTGATGACGAACGTGACTTGTCCGACCGTGAGGTACCACCCCGCCGTCGTCGCTCAGAAAGCTGCGACGATCCAGATCCTCGCGGACGGACGCTTCACCCTGGGATTGGGAAGTGGCGAGAGCCTGAACGAGCATGTGGTCGGCGAGGGTTGGCCGTCCATCGACACCCGCCAGGACATGCTGCAGGAGGCGGTGAGCATCATTCGCGCACTGCTCGCCGGAGATCTGGTGAGCTGGAAGGGGGAGTACTTCGACGTCCAGTCCGCCAGGATCTGGGATCTCCCCGAGAACCCGGTTCCGCTGGCGCTGGCCATGTCCGGAGACAAGTCCGTCGAGCGTTTCGGTCCGATGGCCGACGATCTGATTGCCGTGCAACCGGATTCGGAGCTAGTGCACTTGTGGAAGCACGTGCACGGCCGAGCATACGGATTGGCTCCCGCAGGCCGGACCATCGGTCAGATTCCGATCTCGTGGGACCCTGATCGCGACACGGCAATTGCACGAGCTCATCAGCAGTTCCGGTGGTTCGGCGGAGGGTGGTCCGTGAACTCCGAACTGCCGACGCCGGCGAGCTTCTCGGGTGCGACTCAGTTCGTGCGCAAAGAGGATGTAGCTGAAAGCATTCCGTGTGGTCCCGATCTCGATGTGATCGTCGAAGCGGTCAAGGCATACACGGACGCCGGATTCACCGATGTGGCACTGGTACAGATCGGTGGAGATACCCAAGACCGATTCTTCGACGAGGCGGCCAAGCCGCTGCTCGAGGCTCTGCACGTCGAATTGGGTTGATCGAGAAGATCAATCGAGTTCCGCCGAGTGGGCTCTTGTCGAGTCGCGCGCTACCGCCGTGCAGCCTCGCCTGCTGCGCGACGAGGGCCAGTCCCAAACCGCTTCCGGCGTCGCCCGCACCGGTACCACGAACGAATCTCTCGAACATCGCTTCGCGTTCCGAAGGCGCGATCACGGTGCCGTTGTCGTCGACGAATACCGTCGCCGAACCCGTCGCAGCCCCTGATCGGACGGTGATCTCGACTTCGTCGGCATTGCCGTGCCGAACGGAATTGGTGACGGCGTTGGTCAGCACCAGACGGATACCCGCGGGAAAGGCCTGAACCGAAAGTTCTTCCGGTGCTTTCAAACGAACGTCGACCTGCGGGTGCAGACGGCCTGCGTCAGCAACGGCGCGATCGGCAACCTCCACGAGATCGACGTCGGCACAATCCTCGGGATCGGCCACGTCACCCAGGGCTAGAGTCTCGAGGTCGGTCAGGGTGCGCTCGATCTGGCGCTGCGCTTCCAACAATTCGCCGGACAGTTCGCGCCGTTGGCTTTCCGTGAGATCGAGTGTTGCGAGAACTTCGAGATCGGTACGCATCGACGTGAGAGGTGTGCGCAGTTCGTGGGCGGAGACGCGAGCGAAATCGCGTGCCGACTCCAACGCCTCCTCGGTGCGGCTTCGATCGCTTTCGATGCGACTGAGCATGCTGTGGATTGCCTCCGACAGTTCTTCGGCTTCTCGCGTTCCACGTACCGACGGTGCCCGGCGCGAGAGTCCGTCGACGTCGAGGTTGTTGCCGATCGAACTGGTGGTCTCGGTCAATTGCTGTAGTGGCCGGACGGCTCGGCCGGTGAGGAACCAACCGAGCCCGGCCGCGGCAAGGATGGCGACCACTGCTGCAGCGGCCACTTGGAACTGCTGCTCACGGATTGCCTGGGTCAGTGGGTCTTCGGGGATGCTGACGGCCAGTGCGGCGCCGCTGTCGCCGGGCACCAGAACATCACGACTGCGAACATCGGTGGTAGCCAAGGCGCTGACGGTCGCGGCGTTGAATCCGGGGCTGACCACGGATGGTTCTGTTGTTGCAGTTGGTGTTTCGATGAATAGCGGGCTCGGCGCACTCGCCGCGACGCCCAGGGTGACGGAATCGAGAGTGCGTTCGAGTTGTTCGGATCCGTTGACACGCAGAAAGACCGCGAACGCAATTCCGATCGCGGCAATCACGATTCCGGCGGCCAGGCCCGAGGCGATGGCTACGCGAGTCTGAAGTGACAGCGGCCGCTTCATCGTTCGGCCCTCAGGACGAAGCCCACCCCACGCACTGTGTGGATCACGCGGGGAGTCCCGTCGACTTCGAGTTTCTTGCGTAGATAGGTGACAAAGACGTCGACGACATTGGTGTCGGCAGCGAAGTCGTAACCCCAGACGAGTCGCAGGAGTTGTGCGCGACTGAGTACGACACCGGCGTGCTCGGCGAGTACCGACAACAGGTCGAATTCTCTTTTGGTGAGTTCGATTCGTCTACCGTCGATGTGCGCTCGATGGCCACGGAGATCGACCGTCAGCGGTCCCACCGTGATCGGATGGTCGACCGACGGGGTGGCTCGCGTCGTGCGTCGAAGTAATGCGCGGAGTCTGGCGACGAGCTCGGCCAACTCGAAGGGCTTGGTGAGGTAGTCGTCGGCGCCCGCCTCCAGCCCCGCGATGCGATCACCCACGGAACTTCGGGCGCTGAGTACGCAGATCGGAACCTCGTTGCCGATCGCGCGCAGGGCGGTCACCACCCCGACGCCGTCGAGGCCGGGCATGTTGACGTCGAGAACGAGCGCGGCCGGGCATTGCTTGTTCACCGATGACAAGGCCGATCGTCCGTCGACGGCAGTTGCCGTGTCGAAGCCCGACAATCGGAGTCCACGTTCGAGCGAATTCAGAACCTTCGCGTCGTCGTCAACGATCAGGATGCGCTCGCGTGTACTCACCCCAGCCATGGTGCCATCGGATCAAGGCCTGGGGCCTCGCTCGGAGCGAGGGCCGTCGCATTCTCATCAACTCCTAAGAAACCGACAACAGATCTGCAGTGTTGGCTTCATAACCTCGGGTTTCTCGGATGCGACCGCGCCGAGAACTCGAGAACGTTCGATCAAGGAGAACTACGATGACGCGATTGAAAGTGAACGGCAAGCGGGCCCGCCGGACCGGTGTGGTGGTGGCGTCCGTGGCGGTCCTCGGTATGGCAGTGGCGCCGGGAATCGCCTGGGCTTCCAATCCGATTTCCGACGGGTCGCCGGTGGCGGTGCGGTCGATCGCGACCGCTCCGTCCGAGTTGGGTGTGGCTCCCGAAGTAGCGTGTGGTGTCGCGGCGCCGATTTCCGACGAGGAGCTGCAGAAGCTCATCGACGAGGGGAAGGTCGTGCGCGCGGAGGAGGCCGGTACGGCCGCAGTCACTATCGAAGTGCCGAGCGAAGCTGCGACATTCGTTGCGCGTGAAGGGGTGCCGGCGTTGCCGACCGTCGAGTGGGCTCCGACGACCGAAGGTGTTCCGGCAGAGGTGCTCGACATGGCAGGCGTCGCTCCGCTGGAGGAGGGCGTTGCCCTGTCATGCACGGTTGCCGCGGGCTGACGAGCGAAAAAAGCTCCGCATGAACCGCTTTGACCTGGAACGGTACGGCCGTACTCAACTGGGTCTGGAGGTTGGTCAAGCCTGTCGGTAGCACTTGCTACGTTCGGGGCGGTCTCGGCGAGCATGCCGGGGCCGTCGCCGACGGCGTCATGTGTGTGGTGTCTTGCAGAGGGTGCGGTACGGCCTGATGCGGGGCGCGTTTCGAAAGGTGTTGTGTTTCATGGTCATGGGCCCCACCCACGCGATGTCCGGTGCTGCTGTGGGGTTGGTGGTTGCGGAGTTGTTGCCTCTCGACTGGGGAGGGCCCACATCCACTGCGGAAACTTTGACCTTTGCCGGAGTGTGTGCCGGGGCCGCCTTGCTTCCCGACCTCGATACCGGTCAGTCGACGGTTTCGCGATCATTCGGTCCGCTCAGCAAGGCTCTGGCCAAAGGCATCGACGCAATTTCGGTGACCTTCTACCGCATCACCAAAGGCAAGAAGGACGGCAAGCGTCGTGGTGGGCATCGGACGCTCACGCACACCGCGCTGTTCGCCGCCGGGTTGGGTGCCGGGGTCTCGGCGCTGGTTGTTCAGTTCGGGAAGCCAGCCATCATCATCACCCTGTTCTTCTGCCTCGGGTTGGCCATCCGTGGATTGGCGGGTGAATTGGCCAAGGAGAAGGGTTGGCTCGCGGTCTCCGCCGTTGCGTTGGTGCTCTCTGCCCTCACCTGGCAGTGGTATCCGAGTGAGGCTGGATCCACGGGGCTAGGTGTTGCGGTGGCCTTGGGCTGCGCCACGCACTGTCTCGGCGATGCGATCACCAAGGAGGGAGTGCCGTTTCTCGCGCCCCTGATTCCGCTCGGCGGCAAACGATGGTGGGAACAACGGCTGCCGTCATTCCTGTCCATCCGTGCAGGTGGGAACCTCGAGAAGATCCTGATCGGGCCGGCGTTGACGGTTCTGACTGCCTGGTTGATCATCAGTGCGTTCGACGGTGCCCCGGAAGCGATCTACGCGGTCTTCGCTCCGATGGTGCAGTGAGCTTCGGAAAACTTTTATTACGGAACCACTGGCATCGTAATCATATTTGTTCTACGTTCGTCCCTGACATGAACCGAGTCGGCTGACGGAGTGAGCAGTGGTGCATCAAGCAGAGCGCATGGCAGAGCACAGCTCGAGCGAAGACGGTGTGAGCCGGCGCGGATTTCTCGCAGCGAGTGCCGGCGCAGCTGCTCTCGCGGGCATTTCCTGGGCGCCGGCTGGAGCAGTTCCCTGGGGCTCGGCATCGACCATCGCGCCACCGCCCGGATTTCCGTCGGACATTCCGTTGTCACAGCAGGCGTACGCGAACTGGTCGCGAGAAATCATGCTCGACAGCGTGTGGACGGCCACGGCACGTCACAGCGATGACGTCGTCACCCTCGCCAACTGGGCGTTCGACAACGGGTACACAGTGCGTGCGAAGGGAACGATGCACGGGTGGAGTCCGTTGACGGTGGTGCCCGGCGCACCTTCGGATCGAGTTCTGCTGGTCGATACGATGGCCAAACTGAATTCGGTTGTGGTGCAGCACGGCACGCCCGCAACGGTCACGGCGGGCGCCGGCGCCAGTATCGAAGCGATTCTGACAGCGCTCGAGCGAGAAGGGCTCGGCTGGGCCAACTCTCCGGCGATCGGTGAGCTGTCCATCGCCGGCGCGCTGGCGATCGGTGCTCACGGGGCAACCTATCCGGCTGTGGGGGAGACGATCACCCCTGGTCAATCGTATGGTTCGCTGAGCAACCTGATCACCGAGATCACGGTGGTGGCGTGGGACGAAGGCATCAATCGGTACGCACTGAAGACATTTCACCGATCGGACGTCGAGAGCACCGCCTTCCTGGCCCATCTGGGTCGAACCTTCGTCACCTCCGTGACGCTGCAAGCCGGGGAGAATTATCGGCTGCGGTGCCAGAGTTTCACCGACATTCCGTGGCAAGAACTCTTTGCTGCTCCCGGGTCGCCAGGGCGTACCTACGAGAGTTTCGTCGAGAAATCCGGACGGGTGGAAGCAATCTGGTTCCCGTTCACGCAAACACCGTGGCTCAAGGTCTGGACACCGACCCCGGTCAAACCGCCGGAGTCCCGAGAGGTGAGCGGGCCGTACAACTACTTCTTCTCCGACGCGATTCCCGAAGAAGTCACCACCCCGTTGGGGATGGTGGCACAGGGTCTCCAAGCTGCGACACCGCTGTTCGGCGCCTCTCAGTTCGGCGCTGTAGCAGCAGGATTGGTGCTGACCGACACCGACGATCTCTGGGGCTGGTCGAAAGACGTTCTGTTCTACCTCCGGCACACGACCTTGCGCGTCGTAGCCGGGGGCGGAGCCGTGATCACCAAGCGGTCCAACATCGGCCGAGTCGTCCACGAGATGACGAGTTGGCTGAACGAACGAATGACGCACTACGCGTCGCTGGGGCAGTATCCCGTCAACATGCCGTTCGAAGTGCGTCTCTGCGGTGTCGACGATGACGGCGAGGTGTTGGTCGACAGCGCCGGAGTGCCGGACCTGTCAGCGGTGCGGCCGCGGGCGGATCGTCAGGACTGGGACACAGCGATCTGGATGAACGTGGTCTCGATTCCCGGCACCGCGGGATTGCCTGCCTTCCTTCGCGAAATGGAACGGTGGATGGTCGCGAACTACTCCGGCGATTACGCGACCTTCCGTCCAGAGTGGTCCAAGGGGTGGGCATTCACCGATCAGGCGGCGTACCAGGACGACGAATTCCTCACCAGCACAGTGCCTGCCACCTTCCGTGCCGGTGGCGACGGGAATTGGGACTTCGCTCTCGCCACTCTCGACGAACACGACCCACACCGCGTCTTCAGCAATACGTTCCTCGACCGCGTATTGCCACCCAGCTGAATCTCCTACTGCGGAAGCGGTTTGCGCCAACATACGTCGGTGACACGGATACGCTGATTGTTGTCACCGCTCCAATCGACGCTCAGCCCCTGAGTTCGGAGTGCGTCGGCTACCTGGCGCCCGACGGTCTGATCGGTGTGCGCGATCATGTGTGCCTTGGCGGTTTCGTCGCCGCCGAAGGCAGCGGCGACCAGTGCGGGATCGAGATCGTGGGCCGGACGAAACGCACTGTAGGACAAGTAGAGATCGGACGGCTCGTCGCCGAGACGCTCCGCATCTTGCATGTGGAAGAACGTGTACGCCCACTGAGCAAAGGGATACCCGTTCTCGTCGGGTTCGGACGGCGTGCGTTCGTCGTCGATTTCGGTAGTGCCGCACTGCATGCAGCAGGTGAAGTTCATCCGGGCCACGATGCCGTTGCGTTCGAGTTCGGCGAAGGCTGCGGAGAGGCGCTCGAAGTCTCCGGGAGCCGTCCACTGGGTCTGCTCCTCGACTCTTCGGTCCCAGACCTCACGCACTACTGCGTCGATCTGTCTGCCGAGTTCGTCGTTCTCGAAGCCGCCCTCGACACAGTCTCGGGCGGCTTCGCAGATTTCGTCGAACGTCGCGAAACCTGGGAGTACCAGTTCGCGTGCTTGCTCACCTACGGCGACGATGTCGGCCTCACTGAGCACCGGTGCTGACCGTGACTGTGCTGACCGTGACTGTGCTGCCCGTGACTGTGATGACCGTGACTGTGATGACCGTGACCAGGGCAATCGCATACCGGCACCGTACTGCACCGATCCGACCGTCAGGCGACGTCGGCTGCTGCTTTCGTTTCCTCCTCGTTTGACGGGGCCGGCTTGTTCGGGATGAGCGCCGTGGCGATCAGGCCCACCACGACAAATCCGGCCGCAAGGTATCCGCCGAGTGTGATGCCGTGAGTCATCGCAGATTGGGCAGCGTCGGCGACGAAGGCAGTGTTCGGTGAACCGGCCAGCGAGTCGATGGCGGCGCCTGCGCTGTCGGTGACTGCCCGCGTCAACTGATCAGCCTGAGCTTGGTCGACACCGGATCCGGTGAGGTCGTTGTTCAGCGTCGAATTGAGAGTGCTGAAGAAGACCGTGGTGAGGACAGCGATGCCCAGTGCGGACCCGAGTTGGCGGAACGCGCTCTGAATGCCGGAGCCTTGACCGGCGCTCTGCTCGGGAATCTCCTCGAGCACGACGTTGGTCACCTGCGCAGTCGCAAAACCGACGCCGATTCCGTAGAAGAACAGCACTGCGGCGATAGTCCACCAGGGGCTGTCTGTCGCAGCGATGAATCCGAGACCGGCGAGACCGAGCGCCTCGAGAGCCAAACCGATACGGACCAAGCCCAACGGCGAGACCTTCGATGCCAGCCCGAAGCTCGCACCACTGGCGACAAAGCTGCCGATGGCAATGGGAACCAGTGCGAGCCCTGCCTGGAGTGCGCTGTATCCGAGCGTGAACTGGAGCCAGAGAGGAAGCACCGCAACGATTCCGAACTCGCCGAGCCCGATGATCAGCGTCGCGATGTTGCCGTTGCGGAACGACGAGATGGAGAACAACCGTACGTCCATCAGTGCCCGCGACGGATCGGCGCTGCGGGTGAGCATGGTTTGACGGTAGGCGAACGCACCGAGCGACAGAACGGCGAGAACCAGCGCCACCAGAACCGGCGACGGTCCGCTGGACCATGAAAGACCGAACAGATCGAAGGGTTCCTTCGTGGTCAGCCACCCGTACGTTCGTCCCTCGACGAGGCCGAAGGCCAGCAGGCCGAGCCCGGCGATGGACAGTGCTGCTCCGGTGGCGTCGATGCGCCCAGCGGTGCGGGGTGAGGGCGCGATGAACAGCACTGCGCCGATCAGAATGAGCGCAGCAAGCGGAATGTTGATCCCGAATGCCCAACGCCATGAGGCATGTTCGGCAAGCCAGCCGCCGAGCAATGGGCCGAGGGCGGATGCAGCGCCGATGGTGGAGCCCCAGACCGCGAAGGCCTGGCCGCGCGCCTTTCCGGTGAACATCGCGTTCAGAAGCGACAGTGACGTGGGCAGGATCATGGCCGCGCAGGCGCCCTGCAGGAAGCGCGCCAGGATGAGCAGACCGCCGTTCGGCGCCAGTCCGGCCAGCAGGCTCGTTGCGCCGAACACGACGACACCGGCGATGAAGATACGACGGGCGCCGACCAGGTCGGCAACTCTGCCGACCAGAAGCAGGAGTGCCGCGAACACGATTGCGTAGGACTCTTGGATCCATTGAGCCTGAACGGAATTGATCCCGAGATCTTCGATGATCGAGGGAACTATGACGTTGACGATCGTGGTGTCGACGACGATCAGTGCCACGCCGAGTGCAATGGCGATCAGGCCCAACCACTTGCGGGTGGTGGGTGAGATGTTCACGAATAAACCTCCATTGTGAAGTAACTTTATTATGAAGGTATATTTGAGGCGGTAAGTTGTCAACGTGCGCGCTGGGTTCGACCGGCCGCCGTCTGGCACAGGAAAGGTGGGATCACCGAGGTGGAGGCACCGCGCGACATCTCCGTGGAGCGGGAGCGGCTGATGGACGAATTCCGCGCGTACGGTGGCACGTTCACCGAATTCAGCCATCGATTCGCGTCGTGGCTCGGCCTGCATTCCACCGACGCGACTGCCTTGATGGAAATCACCGCTGCCGAGGAGAAGGGGACGCCGCTCTCACCCGCCCGACTCGGAGAGCGGATCTCGCTGACGTCGGGTGCAACCACCGCGTTGCTCAACCGCCTGGAGAAGGCGGGACATATCGTCCGGACCCGAGAGAATGCCGACCGGCGAGTGGTCACGCTGCACAGCAGTGCGCATGTGCAGGACCTGGCGGACGAGTTCTTCGGGCCCCTTGCCGTGCGACTCGACGCCATGATGGCGAAGTACCCGCCCGAACTGCTCAGTCGATTCGAGGAATTTCTCGTCGACCTTCACTCGACGATGAACGAACACCTCGAGCAGGACAACCGCTGAACAAAGAACGCCGCTCGACTCCGGAGAGTCGGGCGGCGTTCTTTGTGCCGGTGACGGCTACTTGCCGAGCTTGGCCTGCAGGTCGTCGAGAACCAGGCCGGCACCTGTCGGGCCGAGGCCCAGGAACCAGGTCTCGTCGCTCACCTCGGTGGCGCGTCCTTCCTTGACTGCGTCCATGCTGGCCCACAGCGGTCCGGCAACAACCGTGGTCTGGCCCGTGTCGGCGGGATTTCCGTAGCTGGAGTAGAAGATTCGGTCACCCTCCGCCTCGGTGATCGTTTCGGGGCTGACCTCGACGGCCAGTTCGTCGATGTCCTGGATCGCCGGGCGGGGCAGGCCGACGTCCTTCAAGATGACGCCGATGAACGACAGATTGCCGTACAGGCGCAGCTTCCCGGACATGAAACGAACCAGTGAAACGGTCGGGGAGCCGTCGATCGACTCACGTACCTTGTCGGCGTGCTCTTGGTAGTCGTTGAGAACCTGCTCAGCCTTGGTCTCCTCGCCGAGTGCGTCACCGGCAAGGAGGAAGTTCTCCTTCCACGGAAAGCCGGGGCGGATGCTGAAGACCGTCGGAGCGATTGCCGCGAGTTGCGGGTAAAGCTTGTCCTGGCGCAGCTTGCTGCCGAGGATCAGATCGGGCTGCAGTGCGGTGATCGCCTCGAGGTTGAGGTTGTTGGTCGTGCCGACGTCGGGGACACCGACCAACTTGTCCGCCAGGTACGACGGCTGACCGGCGGCGCTTTCCGGGCTGGCGATGCCGACCGGGGTGATCCCGAGCGAGAGAACCTCGTCGAGTTCACCGCTGTCGAGGACGACGACGCGGGTCGGCTTGGCCCCGAGGGTGGTCTCGCCCAGGGCATGGGTGATGGTGCGAGGGAACTCGCCTGGCGCGGCATCGCTGCCGAGCTTCGCGGTTTCCGTGTCGGCGGTGCTGAACAGCTTGCCGCCGGTCGCGACATCGGTGTTGCCGTTTGCGTTGCCGCCGGCGTCGGAAGAGCCGCAGGCCGTAGCGGCAAAAACAGTCGCCAGGGCAACCATGGCGACCCGGACCGACGTGCGGCTCCGGAGAGTGGTGCGTGAGTGCATTAGGCTACCCTACCTTTCGGCTATCGGGCTTGGTCAGGGAGGTATCCGCACCGTTGATGCCAGGTGAGCGGCGCGTCAGGTCTCGCTCAGCGGGACCGCTACGCAATTCGGACTACAGGGTGCGACCAACGTGTTAGCTTCGCGAAAGACCTGTACTGGTAAGCGAAGACGCGTGTAGTGAGGATTTCGATGACCCTGAACATTGCCGATCTGTTCGAGGCCGTTGCCGATGCGATCCCCGATCGAGTTCCCTTGATTCTGGAAGACGTGCGATTGAGCTACGCCGAACTCGAACTGCGATCGAACCGACTCGCTCATCACCTGCAGTCGGTGGGCGTCGAGCCTGGGCAGCACGTCGGTATTCACATGCGTAACTGCGTCGAGTACGTCGAAGCGCTCCTGGCTTGCTTGAAGATCAGAGCGGTACCGATCAACGTCAACTTCCGCTATACCGATGCAGAACTCCTGTACATCTACACCAACTCTCAAATGGTGGCACTGCTGGTCGAAGAGGAATTCGCGCCGACGGCATTGGCCGTGGTTCCGCAGTGTCCGGAGATCACCCACGTGCTGATCGTCGGCGAAGACTACGAGAACGCCCTTGCCGCGCAGACTGATACCCGCGACTTCGGCCCTCGCAGCAACGACGACCATTTCATCATCTACACCGGCGGCACAACCGGAATGCCCAAGGGTGTGGTGTGGCGGCACGAGGACTTCTTCTTTGCCGCCCTGTCCGGAGCGAACCTCAGCGGGCCGCCGCGTCGTAGCCTCGAAGAGGTTGTGGATGCAGCTGTAGCGAACACCAATCCAACTGTGCTGCTACTCATCCCGCCGCTCATGCATGGAGCCGCAATCTATTCACTGCTCACGGCATTCCTCATGGGAGCGCCCCGAGTGCTGACCCGCAGCTTCGATCCGATGGAAGTGTTGCGACTGGTCGAGGCCGAGAAGATCACCGGAATCACCGTCGTCGGCGACGCAATTGCTCGGCCGATCGCCGACGCCATCACCGCAAGCGAAGGGCGCTACGACCTTTCGACTCTCCAACTGATCGGGTCGGGTGGCGCGTTGTTCTCCCCGAACCTGAAGGCAGAACTGACAACCCGACTACCGGGGTTGGTGATCAAGGATGCATTCGGTGCTTCGGAATCCGGCAACGACGGCGTCGTCGAATTCGGTGAGGACGGTTCCAAGCGAATTCGATCCAACCCCAACATGATTCTTGTCGACGACGAATTCCGTCGCATCGAACCAGGCTCGGACACAGTCGGTTTCATCGCCCGGGCCGGCCATGTTCCTGTTGCCTACTTCGGCGACCCGGCCAAGACTGCTGCAACTTTTCCCGTCGTCGACGGGGTTCGTCTGGCGGTACTCGGGGACATGGGCACGATGGAAGCCGACGGAACCATCGTGCTGCTCGGGCGCGGTTCGATGTGCATCAACTCCGGCGGCGAGAAGGTCTACCCCGAAGAAGTGGAGCAGGCACTCAAAACTCACCCGGCAGTTTTCGACGCCTTGGTAGCGGGCGCGCCCGACGCACGATTCGGCGAGAAGGTCGCCGCGGTGGTGCAGGTTCGACCGGGATTCGAAGATTTTGCGACGGAATCATTGTCGGAGCATTGCCGCACCCACGTCGCCGGGTACAAGATCCCCCGCTCGATCGTGCTCGTACCAACCATCCTCCGCTCGCCCAGCGGTAAGGCCGACTACCGTTGGGCTCGCGAAACCGTAGCGGGAGCGTAAATCACCTCCCGGCACTTCGGACGACGCACCACTCGTTTCCCTCGGGATCCAGCAGCACCTGAAAGGTGCCGGCCGGGTCCTGCTGGACAGTACCGACCCGAGTTGCGCCGAGGCGCTCGGCAGCTTCGGTCGCAGCGACGACGTCATCCACACTGACGTCGATGTGTAGACGATTCTTCGTCAGCTTGGATTCCGGTACACGTTGGAAGGCGAGGCGAGTCCATCCTGGAGGGTCGACAAACGCCCACTCCGCGCTCCGCTCCACCGGCTGCCCACCGAGGATTCCGGCCCAGAAGGTCGCCAACTGGGCTGGTGCGGAGCAATCCACAACTACTTCATCGACCTGCCCGATCACCGCTTCACAGCTCCGCTGAATTCGGCTGTCACAGCTGCACTCAATTCGGCTGTCACACCTGCGCTGAATTCGGCTGTCACAGCCAGGGCTCGATCGGCTTCTTCACCCACATGATCTTCTCGTCCGGATGCTCACGCCGAGCTTCGGGACGGTCTGGGTTGGCTGCTGCCCACACGGCTTTCTCGTCGAGCAGTCCGGCCGCGATCGTCCAGGTCTCCCGCGTGCTCGGCGGATTGGCGCCCGCCGCCCGCGCAAGCTTGCGCAGCCGATCGTCGGGCATGTCGAGCAACTCTGCACTACTGATATCGCGATCCCAGGCGAACTTGGCAAGACCGACAGCTTTCTCACGTCGGCTACGGCTCGCCATGTCGTTGTGCGCGAAGTCTGGTTCGGATGCCACGGCTTCACCTTATCGTCAACGAAATCGAGGCCCTCCCGCGTAAGCGGAAGGGCCTCGATTTCTGTTCTTCACTGTCGGGGTGGCGGGATTTGAACCCACGACCTCTTCGTCCCGAACGAAGCGCGCTACCAAGCTGCGCCACACCCCGTGTCGAACCTCGGTTAGCTTACATTACCGAGTCGACTGACATTAAATCCGCAGGTCAGTTGCGTAGAACCGACGCTGGAGACTCTGCGGAACTGTGTGCGGAGACATGCTCCGGTTCGCGCCTGGTCGCCGGAACCAAAGTCAGCAGAGTTGCCTCGGGGCGGCAGCAGAAGCGTGCGGGAGCCCACGGCGAAGTGCCGATGCCCGCTGAGACGTGCAGCTGGGTGTGCGCGCCCCACTTCGATGGTCCCTTGACCCGGGATCGGTCGATCTGGCAGTTGGTGACCAGCGCGCCGTAGAACGGAAGGCACAGCTGACCACCGTGCGTGTGGCCGGCGAGCACCAGGTCGTAGCCGTCGTCGGCGAACCGGTCGAGAACTCGAGGTTCGGGTGAGTGCGTCAGGCCGAGCTTGAGCTGGGCGACGGGATTGGGTGTTCCGGCGACGGTGTCGTAGCGATCGCGCTTCAGGTGCGGATCATCGACGCCGGCGGCAGCAATGCGAATACCGGCCACTTCGAGTTCGCGGCGCACGTGGGTCATGTCCAGCCATCCACGTTCGGTGAACGCGGCCCGCAGATCGCCCCAGGGGAGGGGATCGCCGGTGATGCGCTTGTCCTTGTTGAAGATGTAGCTCAGTGGATTCTTCGGTTTCGGAGCGAAGTAGTCGTTGCTGCCGAAGACGAACAGACCCGGCCGAGCCAACAGATCGCCGAGCGCCTGGACCACTGCCGGGACGCTGCGCTGATGCGACAAGTTGTCTCCGGTGTTGACCACGAGGTCGGGGTCGAGGCCTTCGAGCTCACGCAACCAATTCTGTTTCAACCGTTGGTTCGGCATCATGTGCAGGTCGCTGAGATGGAGGACCCGCAGCGACGACGAACCGGGCGCCAGGACTGGCATCGTCACCTCACGCAGTGCAAATGCATTGCGTTCGATGCCGGATGCGTACCCGATCCCTAGTGCAGCGGCGCCCGCGGCACCAAGTGCGGTGCGGGTCAGATTGGTGCGGAACTGGGAAGACACCTCTCAAGGATACGGGTGTGGCGTTCTTCTGCGTCGCTCTCGCCGCCTTTTACAGCTATTCCACAGAGAATTGTGTCCGGGCGGAGGTAACTATCGGCACGCTCGAAACGCCGAGCGCGTAGCGTTTCCACCATGTCCGACACGACACCATCGCTCAAAGCCACCCTCCGAACCGACATGGTTGCATCCATGAAGGCGAAGGATCCGCTACGTACAGCCACCCTTCGGATGCTCATGGCAGCCATCCAGACCGAAGAGGTTGCCGGTAAGGAAGCACGGGTCCTCACCGACGAAGAAATCATCAAAGTCCTTGCAAAGGAATCGAAGAAGCGCGGCGAATCGGCCGAGATCTACACCGAGAACGGCCGCGGTGAACTTGCCGCGAAAGAGCGCGCCGAAGCTCAGATCATCGACGAGTACCTGCCGACGCCGTTGACCGACGCCGAACTCGTCGACGTCGTCGACACCGCCCTCGCTCAGGTGTCCGAGGAGCTCGGTGAGCGTCCGGGTATGCGTCAGATGGGCCAGGTCATCAAGGCCGCCAGCGCGCTGGCCAAGGGCAAGGCCGATGGCGCACGTATCTCTGCAGCAGTGAAGTCCCGCCTGTAGAAGCGCGCCACCGGAAACCGAAAACGGCCGCGAACTCCGAGTCACTCGGAGATCGCGGCCGTTCTTGTTTTCAGGGCCGTCAGTTTTCAGGGCCGTCAGTTCGGTGGGGTCCCCGCAGGCGGTGCGGGTTCGCCTCCCGGCGGAGTCGCATCCGGGGGAGTCGCGCCCGGTGCCGGAGCTGCTGGAGCTGCCGGGGATGCGGGTGCTGCCGGAGCCCTTACGGACCCGTCACTGATGTAGATCGTGACGGTCGAACCCGGGATCGCGGACCCGGACGGCGAAACTCCGGTGACCGTTCCCGCCCGTGCTCCGGATGCCGTGGTCACGGAATTGACCGTGAAGCCGGACGCCTGCAACCTCGACGTCGCCGCCGACTGGCTCAGGCCGACAACCTCGGGAACCTGGCCGTTCTGTGATCCCCGTGCGTACTTCTCGTCGATCGGGGGCAGCGAGGTGGGCCCGAAGTTGTTGGCGACCGGGTTCATTGCCGCGAACCAGGATCTCGCCGGTTCGGTACCGCCGTACAGGTTGCCGCTGTAGCAGGGGCGTAGCGGGCTCGAGCAGATCTCGCCGGGTGTCGGGGAGTCGCCGAAGATGTAGACGGCCGCAGCGAGGTTGTTGGTGAAACCGAGGAACGCCGAGGACTTGTGGGTCTCGGTGGTACCCGTCTTGCCCGACATCGGCAGGCTCCATCCGGCGCTGCTCGCGGCACCGGCAGACGTACCGGCGCCGACGTCGTCACGGCTCATGGCGTTGGCGAGTGTGTCTGCCAAGCCGGGATCGACGACCTGCTCACAGCCCTGCTCGGTGACGGCCACCGGCTTGCCGTAGCGGTCGAAGACCGAATCGATGGGACTCGGCGGGCACCACTTGCCGTGCGAGGCGAGAGTGGCCGCGACGTTGGAGAGTTCGAGCGGGTTGATCCAGGTGGGGCCGAGGGTGAACGAACCGAGGTTTTGTTCCTTCTGGAAGTCGGCCATGCTGCGCTCGTCGAAGCCCGAGGTGTTGGGATCGGCGTACGAGCGCATGCCGAGACGGACAGCCATGTCGACGGTCGGCGTGACGCCGGTCGCCTCGATGAGCTTGACGAAAGCGGTGTTTGGGGACTGTGCCAGGGCGTCGGTCACGGACAGCGTCGGCGGATAGTTACCGGCGTTCTCCACGCAGTACGTCGAGACCGGGCAGCCTGCCGCACCACCGCTACCCATGCCCTTGGCTTCGAAGCGCTTGGGCACGTCGAGGGTCGCGTTGATGCCGAGGCCCTTCTCCATCGCCGCAGCGGTCGTGAAGATCTTGAAGACGGAACCCGCACCGTCACCGGCAAGGGAGTACGGCTGCGCCTGGACGGTTTCGTCGGCGTCGGCATTGAGTCCGTACGTGCGACTGCTGGCCATCGCGATGACCTTGTGTGAATCCTGGCCCGGCCTGATCACGTTCATCACGTTCGCGATGCCGTCGAGGTTGGCGCTCGCGTTCGCGTTCAGTCCGGCCTTGGTGGACGCCTGGACCTGCGGATCGAGAGTGGTCTTGATGAGGTAGCCACCCTCGTTGATCTGGTCGCGGGTGATTCCGGCATCCGAGAGGTACTTCAGTGCGTAATCACAGAAGAATCCGCGATCGCCTGCAGCGATGCAGCCGCGCGGCAAGTTGTTGGGGGTTTCGAGGACGCCGAGGGGCTCTTCCTTGGCCGCACGGAACTCGTCGGCACGATCCGGAATGTTCGTGATCATGGTGTCGAGCACGGTGTTACGACGCTCGGTCACGCCCTCGACGTTCGTGTACGGGTTCAGCGCGGAGCTGGACTGAACCATGCCGGCCAGCATCGCGGACTGCGGAACGGTCAGATCTGCGGCGTCGACGCCGAAGTAGGTCTGAGCCGCGTCCTGAATGCCGAAGGATCCGTTGCCGAAAGGTACGAGGTTGAGGTACCGGGTGAGGATCTCGTCTTTCGTGAGTTCCTTGTCCAGCGTCAGCGCCATCCGGATCTCGCGGATCTTTCGGGCCGGGGTGGTCTCGATGGCAGCGCGGCGCTCGGCATCCGTCTTGGCCACGACCAACAGTTGGTAGTTCTTCACATACTGCTGATCGAGTGTCGACGCGCCCTGCTGCACTTCACCGGTCGTCGTGTTGGTGAGGAAGGCGCGCAGCGTTCCCTGCCAGTCGACGCCCTTGTGGTCGGGGAACCGGCGGTCCTCGATGGAGACGATCGCCAACTTCATGTTGTTGGAGATCTTCTCGCTCGGGACTTCGAAGCGTCGTTGGTCGTACAGCCAGGCAATGGGATTGCCTGCCGCATCGACCATGGTGGACACCGCGGGGACCGTGCCTTCGACCAGTTCGGCCGAGACGTTGTCGACGGTATCGGCAGCGCGATTGGACGCGAATCCGAATCCGCCGGCCACCGGGAACATCACCCCTGCGACCAGGACACCCGCCAATGCGGAGCTTCCGGCGAGCTTCGCCACTGTTTTTGCAATCGACACGATCTACAGAGTACGTGTGCCCACCCATTGGAACCGGTTTCAGTGTTTTGCGGGTGTTCAAAACCTCCTGAACACGCGCTTTGTACTGCCGTACCAAAAAATGCTCCCGACCGTCTTGCGTTAGGGGCGTTCTTTACCTAAATTGTGATCAGTGTGATCGACGTAACACTCGATCACGAATGTGTCTCAGCTTTCACGTGCTACCGCGAGACGGCTGAGATGGTGCGCTGCTCGCCTCATGGCGACGGTCAGACTTTGTAGAGGGGACCCAGAATGTACACAGCCACCCCGAGTAGCCGTTTGGACATCGAGCAGGCCGAGGCACGAATTGCCTGGGTAACTCAGGCGCGATGCCGCGAGGTCGATCCCGACCAACTTTTTGTTCGTGGCGCCGCACAGCGCAAGGCAGCCACCATCTGCCGTCACTGCCCGGTTCTCATGCAGTGCGGAGTAGATGCTCTCGACAACCGTGTCGAGTTCGGTGTGTGGGGCGGAATGACCGAACGTCAGCGCCGTGCACTGCTCAAGCAGCACCCCGACGTCGACTCCTGGTCCGAGTTCTTCGAAGACCAGCGCCAGCATCACTCAGCAGTCTGATCCAGGTCGATCGGGGGATCAGCCCTTACGAGTGAGCTGATCTCCCACCGCGCGCAGCGCCTCGAGGTCCGAGACCTCGAACGGTAGCGACGGAACACCGATCAGCGGCACCCTCGGGTGAGCTGCGGTGAATCGACTCAGCAAGGCGATTTCTCGCTTCGCGATCACTGCCCGATGGGCATGGATGCGGAGAACGGCTGCGGTGAGGGCCTCGGCCTCGGTCGCATTTTCCTTCGCTTCCAGTTTGTCGGCGGCGGTCACCGCATGATCGGCAGGCAGAGCCGTCAACGTCGGGTGAGTGCGGTTGAGAACCAGACCGGCCAACGGCATCGAGTCACCCGCAAGGCGATCGACGAAGAACGCCGCCTCACGGAGAGCGTCGGGTTCGGCCGCTGCGATCACCAGGAAATGAGTCCCCGGCTGACGCAGCAACTCGTAGGTCTTCGTGGCGCGTTCACGGAAACCGCCGAACATCGAGTCGAGCGACTGCACGAATGCCGATGCATCCGAAAGCATTTGGCTTCCCACGATGGTCGAGACACCCTTCAGAGCCAATCCCATCGCGCCGGCCACGAGCCTGGTCAGGCCACGGCCGGGTGCCGAGAGCAGCCGGATCATCCGTCCGTCGAGGAATGTTCCGAGCCTCTGTGGAGCGTCGAGGAAGTCGAGCGCATTGCGCGACGGCGGGGTATCGACGATCACCAGATCCCACGCGTCGTTCGACGCCAGCTGCCCCAACTTCTCCATCGCCATGTACTCCTGCGTTCCGGAGAACGATGTGGCAACGGTTTGGTAAAAGGGATTCGCCAGGATCTGCTCGGCCTTCTCAGGGCTCGAATGCTCGATGACCATCTCGTCGAAAGTCCGACGCATGTTCAGCATCATCGCGTGGAGTTCGCCCGTGGCCTCGGGACCCAGCTTCACCGGCTGCGGAGTGTTGTCGAGTTCGGCCACACCCAAGGCCTGTGCGAGGCGACGGGCCGGATCGATGGTGAGGACGACTACGCGTCGGCCCTCTTCGGCTGCCCGCAACGCCAGCGACGCAGCCGTCGTGGTCTTGCCGACGCCACCTGCGCCGCAACACACCACGATCCGGGCCGTCGGGTCCTTGATGATCGCCGAAATATCGAGGGCAGGAGCTGCGCGTCGGCCGGTCCTGGAACTGCCGACCGTCACGTTCTCGGTGGTCTCGGTCATCACACGCCCTGTTCCGTGAGGTATTCGGCCAGCTCGTAGAGCCCACCGAGATCGACGCCGTCGGCGAGTGCGGGAAGTTGCACCCGCGCGCCGTCGATCTCGCGGAGCTTCTCCGCACTGGATTCTTGAGCTTCGAGCACCGACGCGTGCTCGATCGTCTCGGTGAGCAGGCCGGCGAAGTCGTCGTCGGACAGATCGATGCCGACATCGGAGAGCGTCGACCGGATCGAAGCTGCATCGATGTTGCCGGCTGCAGCACCGGAGAGTTGGTCTTCGGGCAAGAACCTCGGGCTGGCGCGGTTGACGATGATGGCACCGAGGTTGAGGTCGTCACGCGCCAGTTCTGCGGCGGCGTCGGCGGTTTCCTGAACGGGCAGCGCTTCGAGAAGCGCAACAAGATGTACGACGGTCTCCGGCGAGTGCAGCAGCCGAACGACGCCTTCACTCTGCGAATGCACCGGGCCGCCCTTGGCGAGGTCGGCCATCGCCTTGGTGACGTCGAGGAAGCTGCCGATCCGCCCGGTCGGGGGAGCATCGACGACAACGGCGTCGTACACGCGTTTGCCGGTTCGATCGGTGCGGATGACGCACTCCTTGATCTTGCCGGTGAGCAGAACGTCGCGAAGGCCTGGAGCGATTGTGGTGGCGAATTCGATGGCGCCGAACTTACGCATCGCCCGGCCGGCGAAGCCGAGGTTGTAGAACATTTCGAGGTATTCGAGGAACGCGGTCTCGATGTCGACGGCCAGAGCCATCACTTCACCGCCACCTTCGGCGGCCGCGACCTTGGTCTCCTGCGGTGGAAGCGGTGGTACGTCGAAGAGCTGCGCGATTCCCTGGCGGCCCTCGACCTCCACGAGGAGAACGCGCTTGCCGCCTTCGGCCAACGCGAGCGCCAACGCGGCGGCAACCGTGGACTTACCGGTTCCGCCTTTACCTGACACAAAGTGCAGGCGGGCCTTCGTCGCAGACTCGGGCCAGGTCCTGCTCAGCTCATCTTGGGATGCAACCACACCGCGAGCCTATAAGTCTGGGGCCGAAGATGTACGCGGGATAGGCTCACCGCATGAGCGAAATAACTTCCTGGGAATACACCGTGACTCCGTTGCTGGTCCACAATCCGAAGGCAATTCTCGACAACTGGGGTGTCGACGGCTGGGAACTCGTCGCCGTCCTGCCGAGCGCGTCGGGCGAGCAGCACGTCGCGTACATGAAGCGTCCGAAGGGCTGAATCACATGGCAGAGGCAACACAGACCTGGTCGGAGCGTCTCGCCGAACTGGGCATTGCACTTCCCGCCGTCGCGGCACCCGTCGCTGCTTACGTTCCCGCGGTTCGCAGCGGCAACCACGTGTACACGTCGGGTCAGCTCCCGTTCGTCGACGGAAAACTGGCGCTGACCGGCAAGCTCGGCGCGGGCGTGTCGGATGAGGACGCCAAGGCCGCGGCTCGCACCTGCGCGCTCAACGCTCTTGCTGCCATCGACGCCCTGGCCGGCATCGACAACGTCGTTCGTGTCGTCAAGGTTGTCGGCTTCGTGGCATCCGCCGAAGGATTCACCGGCCAGCCCGGCGTGATCAACGGCGCATCCGAGTTCCTCGGCGAGGTGCTCGGCGACGCCGGTATCCACGCCCGTTCGGCAGTCGGCGTGGCAGAACTTCCCCTCGGCTCACCCGTCGAGGTGGAACTGATCGTCGAAGTTCGCTGATGTCGACTGTCCATCCCGCCTACGCGCAGCTTCGCCGCGTCACCGACATCGCTTCGGTCTTGCTCGAGAACAACCCGGGCATGATGACGCTGGACGGTACGAACACTTGGATTCTGCATGCTCCGGGCAGCGTCGAGTGTGTTGTCGTCGATCCAGGCGACAACGACGAGGAACACCTGCAACGTGTCGCTGGTATCGGTCCGGTAGCGCTGACCTTGATCACGCACCGGCACTACGACCACACCGGCGGGGTGGACCGTTTCCACGAATTGACTTCGGCTCCAGTGCGTTCCGTCGACCCAACTTTTCTTCGCGGGGGCGCTTCGGCGCTTGTCGACGGTGAAGTGATCGAGGTAGCGGGCCTGAAGTTGCGGATCCTCGCGACGCCGGGCCATACCGCGGATTCGGTGTCGATAGTCATCGAGAACGATGCGAGCGTGCTGACGGGCGACACCATTCTGGGCCGCGGCACGGCAGTTCTCGACGACTCCGACGGCGATCTGGGGGACTACCTCACCTCGCTGCGATCGCTGGCCGCACTCGGCGAAGGACTGACGGTTCTTCCCGGGCACGGTCCGGACCTACCCGATCTGCAGACGATTTCGCAGCAGTACCTCGCCCACCGCGAGGAGCGTCTGGATCAGGTGCGGGCCGCTCTGTCGACGTTGGGCGAGTCGGCCTCGGTGCGCGACGTAGTCGAACACGTCTACTCCGACGTCGACCCGAAGCTGTGGCCGGTCGCGGAGAAATCCGTCAACGTGCAGTTGGCGTATCTGCGACGCTGAGGCGCTCGGCGCCGACATGCAGAGCTGAGTTGTGTAGCCGAACTGCCGCCATCTATGCCGATCGAGGTATAGCTGGCGGCAGTTTTTGCATTTGTTTGATATGGGTCACGGCCCAATAGTTAGTCCATGACCTCACAATGCGACGGATGGATCCGCAATTACGTGGACGGCTCCTATGTCGAACCCGACGAGTCGTCGAGCTTCGATCAGGTCGACCCAGCAACGGGCCGTGTTCTCGCCCGGGTCCACGAGGCCGACAAGGCCCTGGTCGATCGGGCCGTGACCTCTGCCAGACGTGCTCTGGACAACGGTTGGGCCGATACGCCGGTTCGAGAGCGGACGGCTCTGCTGCGACGCGCTGCCGACCGGATCGAGGAGCGATTCGAAGAGTTCGTCGCCGCAGAGATGGCGGACACCGGCAAGCCGATCACGCAGGCACGCGAACTCGACGTCGCGCGCGCCCTGACGAACTTCCGCACCTTCGCCGACATCGTCGCCGCGGCGGGACAGGAATCGTTTGTCACGGACCTCGCGGGCGGCAAGCAGGCGCTGAACTACGCGATCCGCAAGCCGCTCGGCGTCGTCGCCGTGATCGTTCCGTGGAACCTGCCGCTGCTTCTCCTGACCTGGAAGGTTGCGCCCGCGCTCGCGTGCGGAAACTCCGTGGTGGTCAAGCCCTCCGAGGAAACCCCGGCGACTGCGTCGTTGCTGGCTGAGGTGCTCGAAGAGGTCGGCCTGCCTGCCGGCGTCTACAACGTCGTCCATGGATTCGGTGCGAACTCGGCCGGCGAGTTCCTCACCACGCACCCCGGTATCGACGGCGTCACCTTCACCGGATCTTCGGCAACGGGTTCGCATGTCATGAAAACCGTTGCCCCGCGGGTCCGTCCGGTCTCGTTCGAGCTCGGCGGCAAGAACGCCGCGATCGTGTTCGACGACGTCGACATCGACGAGGCTCTGACGGGTCTGACCAAGTCGGTGTTCACCAACACCGGCCAGGTCTGCCTGTGCACCGAGCGGGTGTACGTGCACCGCAGCATTTTCGACGACATCGCCGGTGGACTCGTCGAGCGGGCAGCAGGACTGCGTCTGGGCGACCCGACGCTCGATGCAACGACGACCGGACCGCTCATTTCGCAGGCACACCGGAAGAAGATACTCGACTACTTCGAGATCGCCGAGCAGGAAGGCGCGAAAGTGCTGACCGGCGGCGGTATTCCGGACCTCGGACAGGAACTGTCGGGCGGATCCTGGATCGAACCCACCCTGTGGACAGGCTTGACCAACAAGGATCGCGCCGTGCGCGAGGAGATCTTCGGACCCGTCGCGGCACTCATTCCGTTCGAGACCGAAGCCGAAGCGATCGCCCTCGCAAACGACACCGAGTACGGCCTTGCTGCCTCCGTGTGGACCAACGACCTGCGCCGCGGCCACCGCGTCGCGCAGAAGATGAACGTCGGAATCTCCTGGGTCAACACGTGGTTCACCCGCGAACTGCGATCTCCCTTCGGCGGCATGGGCCTGTCCGGCATCGGACGTGAGGGCGGCGAGTCCTCGCTGCACTTCTACACCGAACCGACGAATGTATGTGTGCAACTGTGAACATCGAAACCGCAAAAGATTTCCAGAAATGAGCGAGGCGTGATGACAGCCCCCGAAGACACCGTATCCGCGCTCGCGCGTCGCCTCGACGACGCTGCGCAGACGCGCACCGACACGCCGAGCCTCGCCGACGAACACACCATCGACATCGACCAGGCCTACCGGATCCAGAACGAACTCCTCGAACGGCGCACCAGCCGTGGTGAATCGATTGTGGGCATCAAGCTCGGCTTCACGAGCAAAGCGAAGATGGCGCAGATGGGTGTCTCCGGAGTGATCGTCGGTCAGTTGACCGACGCGATGTGCGTGAGCAACGGCGGCGAAGTCGACCTGAGGACGTTCATTCATCCCAAGATCGAACCCGAAGTGGCATACCGCCTGTCGAAGGACGTCGATCTCGACGATCCGAACGTCGACATCGAAACCTGCGTCGACGCACTGGCTCCCGCAATGGAGATCATCGACTCGCGGTACCGCGACTTCCGCTTCACCTACACCGACGTCGTCGCTGACAACACCAGCGCTGCCGGATACGTGATCGGGCGGTGGCTGCCGCTACAGAACGTCGAAGACCGTTCCGTACGTATGGAAGTCGGCGGTGAGACGGTAGTCGGTTCCACGTCGGCCATTCTCGGCGATCCGGCGCGCGCTTTGCATGAACTGCTCGACATCGCCCGCCGACGCCGAATTCCGTTGCGCGCCGGTCAGGTAATTCTGGCCGGTGCCGCCACAGCAGCTGTGCGACTCGACGAGGGCGTCGCACAGTGCACGATCGACGGACTCGGAACCGTCACGGTGAAAGGTGTGAAGCGATGAGTGGGGCGCAGGTCATCGAGAAGCTGGCGAAGCCGCGCGGAAAGTTCCCCCACGTCAAGGTGGTCGGCGATTTCGTCTATGTCTCCGGGACCAGTTCGCGTCGGCCCGACAACACGTTTGTCGGCGTCGCGGTCGACGAGATGGGGACGACGGCGCTCGACATTCGGGCGCAGACGCGTGCCGTCATCGAAAACATCGCGGCAATCCTCGCCGAAGTGGGTGGAGAACTCAGTGATCTGGTTCAGGTCACCTCCTACCTGGTGTCGATGAACGACTTCGGTGGATACAACGAGGTGTACGCCGAACTGTTCGACGAAAACGGTCCGACGAGAACGACTGTGGCTGTTCACCAGCTGCCTCACCCTCACCTGCTCATCGAAATTTCCGGCGTGGCGTACGTGCCCGCCTCCCGACGCACGGCGTCCGAAGATACGGAGAATGCATCATGACCACGATTCCTCCCGTCATCGACTTCAAGAAGTGGATCGACGACAACCGCCACCTCCTGCAGCCGCCAGTCAACAATCAGACGATGGCGCTCGGAGACGACTTCATCGTGCAGGTCGTCGGCGGCCCTAACCAGCGGACCGACTACCACCTCGATCCGTACGAGGAGTGGTTCTACCAGCTCGAAGGCGACATCCACGTCAATGTCATGACCGAAGACGGTCCTCAGCGCGTCGACATTCGCGAGGGTGAAACTTGGTTGCTGCCAGGAGACATTCCGCATTCGCCGCAGCGTCCCACCGCGGGCTCGATCGGCCTGGTCATCGAACGCGTCCGCAAGGAAGGCACGCTCGAGAAGTTCCAGTGGTACTGCCTCGAATGTGATCACAAGATTCACGAGGTCGAACTTCAGGTGCGCGACATCGTGGCCGACCTTCCGCCGGTGTTCGTCAAGTTCTACGAGAGCGAAGAAGCCCGCACGTGTGACAAGTGCGGCACGCTCCATCCCGGCAAGGGCTGAGCTATGAGCAACCTGATCGACATCCACACCCACTACGTGCCCAACGGGTGGCCGGATCTGACCGAAGACGCGGGGCCGCAAGCGCCGTGGCTGAAGATCGAGTCGGAAACCGAAGCAATGATCATGATGGGCACCAAGGAGTTCCGTCGCATCCAGTCCGATGCCTGGGACGCCGAGGTGCGGCTTCGGGACATGGATGCCGACGGAGTGCAGACTCAGGTCGTCTCACCTACTCCGGCGTTCTTCAACTATGGCCGGAGCGGTGAGCAGGCAAGTCGCATTGCACGGATCTTCAACGACCTCGCACTCGAGATCGTGGAGCCGGCGAAGGATCGGTTGATTCCGTTCTGCCAGGTGCCTCTGCAAGACACCGACGCAGCGTGCCGTGAGTTGGAGCGGTGCATCGCGAACGGGCACCGCGGTGTCGAGATCGGCAATCATGTCGGCGATCTGGACCTCGACAGCGAGGGGGTGGTGACGTTCCTGCAGCACTGCGCGTCGCTGGACGTGCCGGTATTCGTGCACCCGTGGGACATGGCCAACTCTCCGCGCCTCGATCGCTGGATGGCGCAGTGGCTCACTGCGATGCCGGCCGAAACGCACCTGTCGATACTCGCACTGATTCTCGGTGGGGTGTTCGACAAGATCGACGATCGTCTCAAGATCGGATTTGCGCACGGTGGTGGATCTTTCGCGTTCTGGTTGGGCCGGATGGAAAACGCCTGGCACGGCCGCAACGACATCATCGGTACGTCGCAGTTCCCGCCTTCGCACTACCTGGGAAGGTTCTACGTGGATTCCGTCGTCTTCGACGAGCGTGCGCTGCGACTGTTGGTGGACACGGTGGGGGTGGACCGTGTGATGGTGGGTAGTGATTACCCGTACCCCTTGGGGGAGCGTCCGGTCGGTGAGGTGGTTCGCAAGAGTGAGTTCTTGGACGATACTGCGCGCCAACTGATTTCGCGGGGGAATGCCGAACGTTTCCTGGGTCTCGTCTGAGGCCCCGGCTATACCTTTTCCGGTATGGCGGACGGTGAATTCGGCATTTGTGAGTCATGTCTCGAGCGAGCACAATTCCAAACACAACGATCGACGACGCTCGTGATACCGACAATCCCGAAGACGGGGTCGGTGACTACAGACTTCATCGTCCGCCTGCCCCATCCAATCGATAGGTTCCGCGATGTCAGACAAGATATCCAACAGCACTACGAGCGACGGAAAGCCGTTGCCGGAGAAAGCGGCCCGTAGCCGAGTTGCCATGGCAACCCTGGCCGGCACAACTCTCGAATGGTACGACTTCTTCCTCTACGGCACAGCCGCCGCGTTGATCTTCAACAAACAATTCTTCCCGAGCCTGAGCCCCACGGCCGGCACGCTGGCTGCCTTCAGCACCTTCGCCGTCGGGTTCATTGCACGGCCGGTGGGTGGACTCGTGTTCGGGCACTTCGGTGACAGGATCGGGCGCAAGGCCACGCTCGTGGTCTCATTGGTGATGATGGGCGTCGGGTCCACACTCATCGGCCTCATCCCGAACTACGACTCCATCGGTTTCTGGGCGCCTGTCCTCCTGGTGGCGATGCGCGTCGTTCAGGGCATCGGTCTGGGCGGTGAAGGCGCCGGTGCGACACTCATGTCGATGGAGCACGCGCCGGCGGGGCAGAAGAATCTCTATGCAGGTTTCCCTCAGATGGGCACACCCGCCGGACTGGTTCTCGCCAACGGCATCTTCCTGACGACCAACGCCGTGATGTCGGACTCGGCATTCGCTTCGTGGGGTTGGCGAATCCCGTTCCTGCTCAGCTTCGTTCTGGTGGCGATCGGTCTGGTGATTCGCCTGCGGGTCACCGAGTCGCCGTCTTTCGCCGGGATCATGGAGAAGGGCGAAATAGTCCGCTTCCCGCTGCGTGAGTCGCTCAAGGTCGGCTTCCCCCGTTTGTCTCTCACGCTTGCCGCGTGCTTGGCGAACTCCGCCGTGGCGTACGCCTTCATGGTGTTCACCCTGTCGTACGGAACTCAACATCTGGGCTACGACAAGCAATTCCTGGTGCTCAGCGTGACCGCGGCAGCAGTCCTGTGGTTCCTTTCCATCCCGTTCTGGACAAAGATCGCCGACAAGTACGGGCGTCGGCACATGTTCATCGGCGGATCTGCCGCAATCCTGTTGTGGTGCATCGTGTTCTTCCCGCTCCTCAACACCGAGAACAAAATGGTCGCCGTCATCGCGTTCCTGGGCATGGGCCTGATCGTTCCGGTCACACATTGTGTCCAGGGCAGCATCATCGCCGATACCTTCCCGGCCAAGGTCCGCTATTCCGGCTCGTCTCTGATCCTCCAGAGCGGTGCGATTCTCGGCGGTGGACTGGCACCGATGATCGCCACGGCTCTGCTCGACGCCACCGGATCTTCGGTCGGCGTGACCTGGTATCTCGCCGGGGTGTGCACGATCAGCCTGGTCGGCGCCATCGCACTGTTCAAGATTGTCCCCGATTCGTCGCGGGGCTTGGAGCACGAGGAGATTCGCGTCTCCGAAAACGCCTGAGTCCTGGTCGATCCGACATCGGCCCGTTCCCTCCAAAGGGAACGGGCCGATCGGCGTTTCACGGTCGCATGAGCTCAGTTGCAAAGGACTCCAGCGTCGCGATCAGGGCCTGCGCGGACGGACTCGACGTGCGAGTCGCCGACGAGGTGATGCCGACGCTGTGCCCGATCGGATCGAGTGTGATGGACAGGGTGGTCAAGCGCGCGTCGTCGCGGGGGATGAGGCTCGGTAGTACCGCGATCATGTCGGTCTCGACCAGTAGCTGACGCACGGTGAGGAAAGAGGTTGCCTCGACCCGATTTTCGGGCAACGGCAAGCCGTTCCGGGCGAAGAACTCCTCGAGTTCGCGTCGGAGCACTGTCTCGACCCCAGGAAGGATCCAGGGGAAGCCGCGTAGTTCTTCGAGTTGGACGTCCTCGCGGTGAGCGAGCGGGTGATCTACGCGGGTGACGAGTTCGACGGACTCCGCGTAGAGGTTCCGTCTTGTCGCGGTGTCATCGGTAGGTGAGGTGAGCCGGCCGACGATCAGGTCGATTCGGCCCGCTTCCAGATCGGTGAGCAACTGCTCTGGCGTACCTTCGCGCACGACGACGGTGAGCAACGGGTGGTGAACCTTCAGGCGCGCGATAGCGCCGGGAAGCAGCACGTTGGATCCGGCGAGATGTGTTCCCACGATGACGGTTCCGCGATTGGCGTCGGCAAGTTCGACGACGTGTCGCCCGGCTTCGGTCAGCTGCGCGATCACGGCCCGTGCATGAGTTGTGAAGGCCTCGCCGAAAATGGTCGGGGTGATGCCGCGTGGGCCGCGGTCGAAGAGCGAGACGCCGAGAATGGACTCGATGTCGTGCAGACTGCGGGTCGCGACGGGTTGCGTGATGTGAAGTGCGGCAGCGGCGCCGACCACACTGCCCTGACGGCTCAATGCGTCGACGAGCAGGAGATGGCGGAGTTTGAGTCGCCCGTCGAGGAGCTTGGGCATGTCCATGGAGCAATCCTAGACGGGATTTCTCCGGGTGGGTAGGCGCCCGAAGTTGCTCAGGAGAAGGTGATTCCGATCGATTGGGACGAGGCGTACTTCTCCCAGGTTTCGCTGCTGTCCGGACTTCCCGTGTGCGCAAACGACGTCCAGTGCCGGCGTATCCGACGGCCCAGTGCGTCGACGCTCTGCCAGTCGCTGCTGCCCAGCATCGGTGAGCCCTGCCAGGACTGCTCGGTTCCCAACACGAAGGGTAGTTCTATGCAGTGAGTTGCTCCGAAGACGTCGTCCGTCGGTGCCCAGTCGAAGCGGTACGTGTACACCGACGCGCCGGCCGCTGTGAAGGTCTCGGCCAGCTCCATTGCCGGTTCGGCAAACATGTTCTGTGTCAGTGCCTTTTCGGCGACGTGTTCGGGATCGGGTACTCCCGCTAGGTCGCGCACGAAAGCAGATCCCTCGTCTCGGGTGTATCCCACGATGACGTCAGGCGCTGTTTCGAAAGTTCGGATCACCGGTTCCAGTTCGGAGATCGGCGCGAAGGGCGGTTGCACGACATTGGGGGACCGCCGGCTGAACTCGACAGCCGTGCCGCGGAATGCGTCGAGAATGTGGGAGAGCGGCGCGGTCCGAGGATCTCCGTCGAGCAGTCGGGCAAACGTCTCCCCGTTCTCGATCGCGGCAGCCTGCGTGAAGTTGAGGTCCGGCCGTGGGGTGCTCTGCAGAATTGCTCGATGGAACAGGGTTCGAGAGTTGTTACTGCTCAACAGATTCACAATGGAATGGGCGCCGGCCGACTGCCCGAATACGGTGACCGAGTCTGGGTCGCCGCCGAATGCCTCGATGTTCTCGCGCACCCACTCGAGCGCCGCGATCTGATCGTGTACCCCGAGATTGCCTTCGCTGACGCCGTCGAGGAGGAGGTATCCGAGCACGCCGACGCGATAGTTGACCGACACCACGACGACGTCACCCTCGGCTGACAAAGCGCCGCCGTCGTACCAGGGGAGTGAGCCGCCGCCACTGGAGTACCCGCCACCGTGAAGCCACACCATCACCGGGCGATGACCGGTCAGCGACGGGGTTGTGACGGTGACGGTGAAGCTGTCCTCGCTGTGCCCCGGTTCGGGGAGCGGTGGCCCCATGATGCGTTCGAGTCGTGAAGGTGGTTGGGGGAAGACCGTTCCAAGCGCTGTGGCGTCGAAGACGTCGGAGAACGGTTCCACCGGTCGCGGCTTCTCGAAGCGCGGTGCGCTGGCGTAGGGGATCGCACCGAAGTAGTAGGAACCGTCACGCTTTCGGCCGCGGACCTTCCCCGAAGGGGTGGATGCGATCACCGTCTCGAACGAGGGCATGGGTTCCTTTCTTCTTGTGCACGCTTTTTCGAGCATGCCAGGTGGATGCCGCGGCACAAATGCCTTTGTGGTCGTGCGGTATGCGTTACGGCGTGAGTGCCTGTACCAGTCGATCTTCGAGTCGCGTCGTCACTCGGCTGTATACGGAACCGTCGTCCAGTGCCCGGGACATCACGATCGCCCCTTGGATCCCGGCCACGGCTTCTTCGGCGAGTCCGATGGAATCTTCGGCACCGACGAGTGCCGCCTCGAGAGCCGCTGTCCATTCGTCGAAGTATGTTCGGACCCTGGCGCCGAAGCGGTTTCGCTCTTCACCGAGTGCAAATGCGCCGAACAGGCAAATGCGTTGCCCTGACCGAAAGTAGTCGCCCGCGGTAGCGAACATGCTCTGGATGCGCTGCCTCGGTGGAACCGATTCTGCTCGAAGAGGTTCGAAGACTTCGGCGCGAAACCATCCGTCGACCTCGTCGAGTACGGCCTCGGCCATCTCTTCCTTCCCGCGCGGAAAGAAGTTGTAGAGACTGCCTTTGCCTAAACCGGTGTGTTCGGTGATGACGGCCAGGCTTGCTCCGTCGAACCCGTAGGTTCGAAACACGTTCGCGAGAGCGGGAATCGTGTCCGAGCGTTCAGCTACCTGTCTGGCCATGGATTCATCCTTTCATCACAGACCCAACTCGCTCAGGCCCGGATGATCGTGCGGGCGTGGTCCGGTCGGATCCCAGAAGAACTTTCGCTCGGACTCCTCGATGGGAACGTCGTTGATGCTGGCATGACGGTGGTGCATGAGTCCGTCGGCGTCGAATTCCCAGTTCTCGTTGCCGTAGGAGCGGAACCACTGCCCGTCGTGATCGTGCCACTCGTACGCGAATCGCACTGCGATGCGGTCGTCGCTGTGTGCCCACAACTCTTTGATCAACCGGTAGTCCAGTTCGCGGGTCCACTTCTCGGTCAGAAGTTCGACGATCTCGGATCGGCCGGTGACGAACGTCGACCGATTACGCCACCAACTGTCCGGCGTGTAGGCCAGCGACACCTTGTGCGGATCGCGTGAGTTCCATCCGTCCTCGGCGAGGCGGACCTTCTGGACGGCAGTTTCGTGAGTGAAGGGCGGAATCGGTGCTCGGACGGTCATTGCGGGGCCTCTCGATCAGATATGTACCTATCGGTACAGACTTTACCGATAGGTACAACAAGAGTCCAGTGAACGACTTCGGCCGCCCCCCACCGAAGCGGGAGCGGCCGAAAGAGTCGAACAGGAAGAGCTAGCGCGCGCGACGAGCGAGGCGCTCGGAATCCGAGATCAGGACGCTCTTGCCTTCGAGGCGAAGCCATCCGCGGTGTGCGAAATCAGCGAGCGCCTTGTTGACGGTCTCGCGGGAAGCGCCGACGAGCTGGGCGATCTCTTCCTGCGTGAGGTCGTGAGTGACGCGCAGGGCGCCACCTTCCTGAGTGCCGAAGCGCTGCGCGAGCTGCAGGAGCGCCTTGGCGACACGGCCGGGAACGTCCGTGAAGATCAGGTCGGCCAGGGTGTTGTTGGTACGACGCAGACGGCGGGCGAGAACGCGCAGAAGCTGCTCGGCGATCTCGGGGCGCTGCTGGATCCATGCCTTGAGAGCGTCGCGGTCCATGCTCACGGCGCGAACCTCGGTGACGGTCGTAGCCGTCGAGGTGCGGGGGCCGGGGTCGAAGATGGACAGTTCGCCGAACATGTCGGACGGGCCCATGATCGTCAGCAGGTTCTCGCGACCGTCGGGTGAGCGTCGACCGATCTTCACCTTGCCGGACACGATGATGTACAGGCGGTCACCGGGTTCACCTTCGTTGAAGATGACATGTCCACGGGGGAAGTCGACGGGCTGCAGCTGCTTTGTCAGCGCCGCTACCGCTGAGGGCTCGACTCCTTGGAAGATGCCGGCTCTTGCCAGGACGTCGTCCACGTGCGCTCCTTGTTGGGATTTGTTCGTTTGTGGTGTCATTTTTGCGCTATCTATCTTTGTACCCGCGCTGCGCACAAACCGTCGTACACAGGCTCAGCCCTCATGAGTGAGACACTGTGTCCAATGCAATCTGTGTTCAATGCAACAGGTACGGCATCGAAGTCTACGTCCCGTTAGCTCGCGACGAGTGATTGATGCCACGTAAGAGCCGAAAATTCTTCCGGAATCCGCTGCGGTGACTACTTTGTATGGCCGTCAACTTGCCCGTTGTGTCCGGATTTCGCCCAGGCTGGCGCTCTCGGGAGCCTCCGACTGACGGCCCTTACGCTTCCGGTGGAAGCGGGCGAACGCATGGGGAAACCCATCGCTTGCCAGGCGGGCGACGTCGTCGTGACTTGCCTGGTCGAGGAAGTCTTCTACTTCATGCTCTTGGACCGAGAGCCGACGCAATCGCCCTTCGACTCGTTCCATCGCCAGGGCAAAGAGCATAAGCAGTAGCGGAAAGAGAATTACTGCGAGTCCTTGCATAGGGGGAAGTAAACACGTCGAAGGTCTCAGAATCGACACGACGGAGTCTCCACTCATGTCGTATCCGTACAGTTGTCTGAGTGCAGACCACCCCGACAGGCAGTTCAGAGCAGCGGAAGAAACCGCGTTCGGGGGGTGCGCGGAAGGAAGAATCACACCTCGGATTGGTACGCCGGGCGCGTCGGATGAATCGTGAGCTCGCTGTGGCTTTCCCACACGTGTACTGCGAACTCGACTTCACGACTCCGTTGGAACTGGCAGTGGCGACAATCCTGTCGGCGCAATGCACCGACGTCCGCGTCAACATGGTCACGCCGGCACTCTTCGCCCGTTATCCCGACGCAAAGGCATACGCGGAAGCCGATCGGACCGAACTCGAGGAGTACATCCGCTCCACCGGCTTCTACCGGAACAAGACGACGTCGCTGATCGGACTCGGTCAGGCGCTACTCGAACGCCACGACGGGCAGGTCCCGAACAAGCTCGAAGATCTGGTGAAACTCCCAGGCATCGGACGCAAGACCGCGAACGTCGTGCTGGGCAATGCCTTCGACATTCCGGGAATCACCGTCGACACCCACTTCGGTCGGCTCGTGCGTCGGTGGAAGTGGACCGAGGAAGAAGATGCCGTCAAGGTGGAACACGCCGTCGGGGCACTGATCGAACGTAAGGAATGGACTCTGCTCTCGCATCGCGTGATCTTTCACGGCCGACGGGTCTGCCACGCGCGCAAGCCCGCATGCGGTGTGTGTGTCCTGGCCAAGGACTGCCCGTCGTACGGTCTCGGCCCGACCGACAAAACCGAGGCCGCGGCCCTGGTGAAAGGCCCCGAGACCGATCATCTGCTCGCCCTGGCAGGGTTGTGATCGCCGATGACAAGTGCCGGAAGATGGTCTCTCGCTGCGCTCGTGGTCGTCGCGGCTCTCGTCGTGGCGATCTGGCCGCGCGGAGGAGACGACACGACGCCCACGTCGACGGGCCCGTCCTCGTCCGCGTATCAGCCGCCGACGTTCACTCCGTCGTCGGAATCGCTCGATCAACTCCGTAGCCAGGCGGCTCTGGCCTCCTGCCCGACTCCGACCGGCGAAGCGCCTGCCGGCTCGGCTCTCGCCGGAATCACCCTCGACTGCGTCTCCGACGGAGCGCCCGTCGACCTTGCCGCAGCGGTGGGCGGAAAGCCGACTCTGCTCAATCTGTGGGCGTACTGGTGCGCGCCATGCGCCGAAGAGCTTCCGTACCTTCAGGAATTCGCGGAGCGCGCCGACGGCAGCATCAACGTGCTGACCGTGCATTCGGATCCGAATCAGGAGAACGCTTTGACGCGACTCATCGACTACTCGGTGCGTTTGCCCGGCGTCCAGGACGGTGACGGCAAGGTACGGATCGCAGTGGGCGCACCGCCGGTGCTGCCGGTGTCGGTGCTCGTGCGCGCGGATGGAACAGTCGCCAAGGTCTTGCCCCAACCCTTCCGCAGTGCGGACGAGATCGCCGCCGCTGCGGCGCAATATCTGGGAGTCGTCGTATGAGTACACCGGTTCCCGAGTGGTTGCGCGCTGTCGCCAGCACCGAGCCCACCGATCCCCATCGGATCAACCCCGTCCTCGAGCGTCGCGCGCCGCGCGGCACCGTGACGCGTCCGGCCGCGGTGCTCGTGCTCTTCGGCGGACCGCGTGAGGCCGACCCTCTCGCCGTCGGCGGCTTGCCGGAGGGCGCAGACGTCCTGCTGACCCAACGGGCGTCGACGATGCGTCAGCACAGCGGACAGGTCGCATTCCCGGGCGGCGCCGCCGATCCGGGCGACGACGGCCCCGTCGGCACCGCGCTGCGTGAAGCGCAGGAGGAGACCGGGCTCGATCCGAGCGGAGTTCAGCCGCTCACCGTGCTGCCGGAGATCTTCATCCCGCCGTCGGGTTTCGACGTGACGCCGGTGCTCGGCTACTGGGAGCAGCCGACGACGGTGGGCATTCAGGACGAGGGCGAGGTCGGACGGGTGGCCCGGGTGCCGCTGCGCACGTTGCTCGACCCAGACAACCGGTTTCAGGTTCGACATCCCCTCGGGTACCAGGGCCCGGCGTTCCGCGCCGACGGCATGCTGGTCTGGGGGTTCACAGCAGGAATCCTCGCGGCGCTGTTCACGGTGTCGGGCTGGGAGATTCCGTGGAACTACGAGGACGTGAGAGACCTGGACACAGCGCTGTCCGAGTTCGGTGAAGGTGTCGAGGATTCGGCGGTGCCGCGATGACAGGTTCTCGTTGGGTGGACATCGCCATCGTTCTGGTCGCCCTCATCGCGGCCACGTCCGGATGGCGGCAGGGCGCGGTGGCGTCGGCGCTGGCGTTCGTCGGCGTGATCCTCGGCGCCGTCGCCGGGATTCTGTTGGCGCCGCACCTGCTCGTGCACGTCACCGAAGGCAAGCTGCGCATCCTCGCGGGCATCTCGCTGATCGTGGTGTTGGTCATCATCGGCGAGGTCGCCGGCATGGTGCTCGGACGCGCGGCACGCAGCGGAATGCACAGTCCGACGGCGCGATCCGTCGACAGCGTCATCGGTGCGGGTCTACAGGCGGTGGCTGTCGTGGTCGCGGCGTGGTTGCTCGCGATTCCGCTCACTTCCTCGTCGCAGCCGAACATTGCCGCAGCTGTTCGTGGTTCGGACGTTCTCGCCAGCGTGGACGAAGTGGCGCCGCAGTGGCTGCGCCGCATCCCGACCGAGTTCTCGGCGCTGCTCGACACCTCCGGCCTGCCGGACGTCATCGGCCCGTTCGGGCGCACGCCCATCACCGAGGTCGAAGCACCCGACGCGAGCGTTCTCGCCAGTCCGTTGGCGGCGCAGTTGCGTCCGAGTGTTCTCCGCATCAACGGCGTCGCACCGAGTTGCCAGCGCGCGCTCGAGGGATCCGGATTCATCGTCGCCCCCGAACGCGTCATGACCAACGCCCACGTGGTTGCCGGAACCGAGAGCATCACCGTGGACACCATGGAGGGCGCACTGCCCGCGCAGGTGGTGCTCTTCGACTCCGCCGTGGACATCGCGATTCTGGCGGTTCCCGGATTGGACGCGCCGGTGCTGCCGTTCGCTCCGGAGCAGGCTCGGACCGGTGACAACGCGTTGGTGCTCGGTTACCCCGGCGGTGGTCCGTACACGGCCAGCGCAGCCCGCGTTCGTGAGGTCCTGAACCTGAACGGGCCGGACATCTACAAGGCCGGAACCACCCAGCGTGAGGTCTACACCGTGCGCGGATCCATCCGGCAGGGCAACTCGGGTGGACCGATGGTCGATGATCAGGGGCGGGTCCTCGGCGTCGTGTTCGGTGCTGCCGTCGACGACAGTGACACCGGATTCGTCCTCACCGCGCAGGAAGTCTCGCGCCAGTTGAACGCGGCTGCCTCGGCATCGACGCCCGTACCGACGGGCGCGTGCATCCTGTAGCGGTCACTTCTCCGTAAGGAGGAAGTCCCCGAGTTCGCGATTGACGCGCTCGGGGGCTTCCTGATGCGCGTAATGACCGACTCCGGCAATGGTGCGCAGTTTCTCGCCGGGAGCCCAGTGCTTGTCGCGACGCACAGTACGGGTGAGCACGTACGGGTCGAGTTCGCCGTGAATCTGGACGATCGGAATGCGAAGAACCTGATCCATCAAGCGCATGAAACGTCGGCCCTCGGGGCGGAGCTGGCTGCGGAAGGCCCAACGCTGGTACTCCAAGGTGGAATGCGCGACGCCCGGGATCCGGATCGCGGACCGCATCTTGCTCATGACGTCTGCGAATTCGGGTTGCTGCGGCCAGGTGGGGCCCGACCGCGAGCGAACCAGACGCTCCACTTCGGCGCCGTTGTCGGCCGTCAACCGACGTTCCGGGCGTAGCGGTACCTGATAGGCCAGGAACGAGGGCAAAAGCGCGCGGCGCTGATAGGGGTCGCGGACGACTGCTTTCTTGAGCGCCATCGGGTGTGGAGACGAGATCAGCGCGATCGACCGCACCAGGCGTGGATGCAGGAGCGCGGTCGCCCAGCACACCAACCCTCCGTCGGCATGACCGATCAGCGTGGCCTTGCCGTAACCCATCGCACGAATGAGGCCGGCTACGTCACCGGCGAGCGTCCAACCGTCGTAGCCGCGAGGGGGCTTGTCGGAATCGCCGTACCCACGAAGATCCATGGCGACGACGCGGAATCCCTGCTCCGACAGTGCCGTCAACTGATGGCGCCAGGACCACCAGAAATCGGCGAATCCGTGCAACAGGACCACCAACGGAGCATCCGGCTCCGCGTCGCCTACCTCGACGACGTGAAACCGGATGCCGTTGGCGTGAATGTCCCGGTGAATCCAGGGGCCGTCGAACCTGACGGTAGATGGATCTGGGGCTGCCACTTTCGATCAGACTCGCTACCGGCGCGCGTTGAAATCGACCGACGGCTTTGCGTCGTCATGGCTGCCGGGGATGACGTTCTTGGCCTGCTTGAGCGATTCGATCGTCTTCTCCGGAGCCCTCAGCTTGCGCACGCGCAGATAACCGAGCAGCGCCAGAATCGCGGTGGTCACCACCATGATCAGGAAGACGATGAGGAACGCCAGCCAGCGCGGCACCCAGGTGTCGAGCATCTCGGCCAGGAAGAAAAAGAAGAAGAACGAGCTGAACAGCAGAACCGTGAAGGCCAGGATGAAGAAGACGCTGCCCTGCAGACCCTTCTTGACCTCGCCCGTCACCTCGGCCTTGGCAAGTTCGACCTCGGCGCGCACGAGGGTGGAGACCTGTGCGGTCGCGTCCTTGACGAGGGCCCCGATGGTGGCCTCGCCCGGCGTGCGGGCGTCCACATCGGTGAGAGGGATGGAAGAGACCGTGTTCGGTACTCCATCTCCGGTGAAGCGCTGGCTCTCTCCGTTGGTCAAGCTCACTTGTCGACCTCTCCAGGTAGTTCTCTCGCGTCCGTGGCAATGGCGGAAGCGTCGTCTCGAGCCGCATGAACTCGTCCACGTCGCCACAGCAGCGCTGATCCGATCAGCGATGCCACCAACGATGTCACGAGAACTGCGGCCTTCGCTATCTCGGCCTCGCTGCCATCGCCGACCCCGTCCAATGCGAGGTCTGCTACAAGCAGGCTAACGGTGAACCCGATGCCACCGAGAACTGAGAGGGCAAACATGTCTCTCAATTCCAGTGTCTTGGGTTTGGTTGCTATCCCCAATTTGATCGCGAGCAGGGAAATTCCGAAGATTCCGACGGTTTTGCCGACCAGAAGGCCGACGACAACCGATTGCCCGACGGGGTCGGTGAAAATGTCGCCGAGCACCGCCGCGTTGATCGGAACACCGGAGGCGAACAGTGCGAAGACGGGGACACAGAAGCCTGCAGAGTAGGGCTGAATACGGTGCTCGAGACGGCTACCGGGCGCGTACTCCTCGTCCGGATCGCGCCTCACCCGGGTGAGTAAGCCGAGCGCGACGCCCGCGAGTGTGGCGTGTATCCCCGCTTCGTGCATCGCGTACCAGGTCAGTAGTGCCAGCGGGACGTAGAGGAACGGCGTCGTGATGCGTTTGTGTTGGGCGTAGGCGTAGGCAGCCAGGGCTGCGGCCGCGGTCAGCAGCCACAACATCGCGAGGGAACCGGTGAACAGTACGGCGATGAGGATGATCGCGAGCAGATCGTCGACGACGGCCAGGCTGAGCAGGAAAACTCGGGCGCTCGCCGGGATCTTCGAGCCGGTCAGCGCGAGCACGCCGAGGGCAAAAGCGATGTCCGTCGCGACGGGAATGGCCCAGCCCTTGTCCATGCCGGGCGTGCCGAAACCGATGGACGCCGCGATGATCGCGGGAACCAGGACGCCGCCGCACGCCGCGATGATCGGGAGCATCGCGGCTTTGCGGTCCGCGAGTTCGCCGACCACCAGTTCACGTTTGAGTTCGAGGCCGGCGACGAAGAAGAAGACGGCAAGCAGTCCGTCCTGCGCCCACGTGCCCAAGCTGAGGTCGAGATGGAGTGCGGACGGACCGATCTGGAAGTCACGTAGTGCGATGTAGCTCTCACCGAAAGGCGAGTTCACCCAGATCAGAGCGAGGGCGGCAGCGATCAGGAGGATCGATCCGCCCACCGTTTCGGTGCGGAGGTAGCGGGACAGTTCGGAACGCAGGGTGGAGATCACGCGTGGGGACGACCTTTGTTCGTGCAACCGAATTCGGATGCAACAGACATGAACGTGATCGACGTTGTGACGCATCGAATGCACGTGCCGACCAGACTTCCCGGCTCACCTTTACGGAATTTTATCGCGGATTGCCCGCTGAGCCGAATTCGCGAACCGAATTTGCGTCGGAAAACCCCGCGGGTGTTCAATTCCTACTGATTGGGACACTGTCCCACCAATTGGGCATCTTTCGTATAACGGCGCAGGAGCATGTTTTGAGCACGTCAGTCAGTGAGAATCCACCCAAGCCGGAGGGCGGCGACGCAGATACCGTCGCCGGAGTGCCGCGCAGCCGAATCGTGGTCGCCAGCATGGTGGGTACATCCATCGAGTTCTACGACTTCTACATCTATGCAACAGCGGCAGTATCGGTGTTCCCGCACCTGTTCTTCCCGAAGGGCAACGACACCACCGCGCTTCTCGCGTCGTTGGCGACGTTCGGACTCGCGTTCGTCGCCCGTCCCCTCGGTTCGATTCTCTTCGGGCACTTCGGTGACCGCGTCGGACGCAAGGCAACTCTGGTCGGCTCGTTGCTGACGATGGGCATAGCGACCTTCCTCATCGGACTACTGCCGACCTATCACCAGATCGGACTGCTGGCCCCGGCGTTGTTGGCGCTCATGCGTTTCTGCCAGGGTCTCGGGCTCGGCGGCGAATGGTCGGGTGCGGCGCTGCTCGCGACCGAGACAGCCAAGGAAGGCAAGCGGGCCTGGGCGGCGATGTGGCCGCAACTCGGTGCGCCCATCGGCTTCTTCATGGCCAACGGACTGTTCCTGATCATCACGTTGTTCATGAACCACGACAATTCCAGCCCGGACCTCGAGGGTGCCTTCCTGAGCTGGGGGTGGCGAATTCCGTTCCTGCTCAGCGCAATCATGGTGATGATCGGCCTGTACGTCCGGCTCAAGCTCGAGGAAACCCCGGTGTTCGCGCGTGCAGTCGAGCGCGGCGAGAAGGTCAAGACTCCGGTCGCCGAGGTATTCAAGACCAGCTGGCGTCAGCTGATCATCGGTACGTTCGTGATGCTCGCGACGTACACGCTGTTCTACATCATGACCACCTGGGTTCTCAGCCACGGAACCGGCAAGACGCCGGCCGACGGTGGAACCGGTGCGGGCTTCAAGTACACCGATTTCCTTGTCCTGCAGTTGATCGCAGTCGTGTTCTTCGCTGCCGCCGTGCCGGTCTCGGGTTGGCTCGCCGACCGTTACGGGCGTCGTATCACCTTGCTGATCATCACCGGTCTGATCATGGTGTTCGGCTTGACCTTCGGTGTCTTCCTCGAACCGGACGGAATGAACGACGGTCGCATGTTGGCGTTCCTCATCGTGGGCATGCTGCTCATGGGCCTGACCTTCGGCCCGATGAGTGCCGTTCTCCCGGAACTCTTCCCGACCAACGTCCGCTACACGGGCTCGGGAATCGCGTACAACACGGCCAGTATTCTGGGCGCAGCGGTGGCGCCGTTCATCGCCGTCTACCTCGCGAAGAACTACGGCGTCGGTTGGGTCGGCATCTATCTTCTCGTAGCGGCGACGCTGACTTTTGTCGCGCTGCTGGTCATGCGTGAGACGAAGGGTGAGTCGCTCGACGATGTAGGGGCATAACCCTGCTGTGCGCCTTTATTAACCCCCGGCGGTTAATAAAGGCGCACAGCAGTTGTCAGGGAAGCTGAGCAGGCAGGACATGCTCACCGGTCTTGTCGGTGCTCAAGGCCAAGGAACTGATGTACTGCTTCTCGCCGTTCGGACCGGGCACGTTCGACGCGAGCATGTCGGGACGCTCGAATTCGATTCCGCTGACGCAGCACAGAAGCGTTTCACCGGAGGGGTTCCCGTACTCGTCGAACATCGGCAGATCGATGCCGTCGTCGGTGCGGCGTAGGTAGTACTTTCCCTTGGTGGCGACGGCCAGGATCGGCGGCATCACCAGTGCGATGACGATTGCGACGATCGGGGAGAACGGCTTGATCGCCGAACCGAAAGCACCGAAGAACACCAGGATCGAAATGCCCGCGGCCAGCAGCATCGACACGAAGCCGACGGGGTTGACGTCGTAGAGCATCCCGCGTCGGAACTCGGGGACTTTCGGGGAGAGCTTCAACCAGTACTTGTTGATCGCGATGTCCGAGGCGACGACCACGACCCAGGCGATACCGCAGTTGGCGTAGAACCCGAGGATCGTGTTGAGGAAGTCGAACATGTTGGCTTCCATCAAGATCAGTGCGATCGCCAGGTTGACCAGAACGAAGACCATGCGTCCGGGGTAGGTCTTGGTGACGCGGGTGTACGAGTTGGTCCAGGCCAGTGAGCCGGAGTACGCGTTGGTGACGTTGATCTTGATCTGGCTGATGACCACGAGGATCACGGCTAGCGTCATGGCCAGCCAGTGAGGCATCATGTCCTGGTAGATCTCGAGGAACTGGTGCACGGGCTGGTTGGCGATCGAGGATCCGTCGACGACGTTCGCGATGATGTACACGGCGAGGAACAGTCCGACGATCTGCTTGAACGCGCCGAAGATCACCCAGCCGGGGCCGGCGAGAATTACTGCAGCCCACCAACGGCGGGTGTTTTCCGGCGTCTTGGGCGGCATGAAGCGTAGGTAGTCGATCTGCTCGGCGATCTGTGCGATCAGCGACAAGCAGACACCCGCGGCCAGCATCACCGATCCGAAGTTGACGCCCTTGCCGTTTGCGCCGTCCTCACCGCCGAAGGCGAAGAACGCGCTCACCGAATCAGGGTGCTTGAACAGCAGATACAGGAACGGCAGCACCATCATGACGAGCCACAGAGGCGTCGTCCACACTTGGAGCTTTGCCAGAGCCTTCATTCCGTAGATGACCAGTGGAATGACCATCAGGGTCGAGACCGCGTAGCCGATCGAGAGTGGGATCCCGAGCCCCAGTTTCAAACCCTGGGCCATGATGGAACCTTCGAGCGCGAAGAAGATGAAGGTGAACGTCGCGAAGATGACGTTGGTGACCACCGAGCCGTAGTAGCCGAAACCGCTTCCACGAGTGATCAAATCGAGGTCGATATTGTATCGCGCGGCATAGTAGGCGAGTGGGAAGCCGGTCGCCATGATGACGACGGCAAACACGGCGATGCCCAGCAATGCGTTACCGGTGCCGTACGAGATGCCGATGTTGGCGCCGATCGAGAAGTCTGCGAGATACGCGATTCCGCCGAGCGCGGAGGTCGCGACGACGCCGGTTCCCCATTTGCGGTAGCTGCGTGGCGCAAATCGGAGGGTGTAGTCCTCCAGAGTCTCCTTCAGTGCGGCATTCTCACCGAGATCTGCCCTGTCCGGTGCGCCGGCGGACACCTGCTCGTTCACTGCTGTCATGACGTCACTTCCCCTGGGTGCCTGTGCATGTGCACTTTGTGGTGCAGGCACCCAACCTAGGGAGGTGGCGTTACGCGGACATGTTTGAAATGTGTCGCCCACGTTGCGGATTCGATCCGCAACGTGAGCGAGCACTCATGGGACTTTCTTTACCTGTATCTGATCACCAACTGCCCGCGCCTGCAAGGCGAGTGGCTGCGTCCCGACCGGCCGAAGGTCGAGAACGGCGGCGGCCACCGGGTCGGCCAAGACGTTCCGGATGGTCCGGCGCAGGCCACGTGCTCCGTACACCGGGTCGAACCCGCGCCGTTGCAACAGGGCGACGGCGCTGTCCTCCACCTCGACGTCGATGCCTCTCCTGGCCAACCGAGTCGTGATCAGTTCGATCTCGAGACGGGTCACTTGTTCCGCGGTCTGTTCGTCGAACTCGTCGAGGATCACGGTTTCGTCGATGCGGTTGAAGAATTCGGGGTCGAAGAACTTCTCCAACGCGCGTTGCACCAGATGATGACCATGGCGCGGTCGATCGATTCGGACGCGATCGGCTAGCTGCCGCAGGTGGGATCGCCGATGTTCTGCCACCGCAGCAGAGCCGAGATTCGAGGTCAGGAACACGTAGCTGTTGCGGAACGAGATCTTCTGCTGACCGTTCGCCAACCGGAGTTCGCCGTTGTCGAGGACCTGCAGGAGCGCACGCAGCACGGTGGGGTCGGCCTTCTCCACTTCGTCGAACAGGACGATTCCGGGGGTGTACGGATCGCCCTCGACGGTGTTCTTGTCGAACAGCGTGAAGGACTCCTTGCTACCGGCATATCCAGGTGGAGCCCCGGAGAATGACGCCGCATAATGCTCTTGCGCAAGAGCATTCATGTCGATGCGGCACAGATCATCGGGTCCTGACCGTAGTTCTGCGGCCACGCGCCGCACCAATTCCGTCTTGCCGACGCCGGTCGGGCCAACGAGAAGGATGTTTGCGAGCGGACGCGTCGGATCCGTGGCACCGACATGCGCGATCGAAATCGCACGAACCACTGCGTCGACGGCGGCCTGTTGTCCGACGATCTTGGAACTCAGGGCTTTCGAGAGCTTGCGAGCGTCGAAGGCCCCGACCGGTACGGGTTCGGTTCGTTCCTCGGCCGGCGGTGGTGCTGCTGCTGCACTGTTCCGGTCATGGAGCATGTCGGTGATATAAGGCACAGTGAGATCCTTACGCTTCGATTGTCTTCTCGACCGGCAGGTTTCCGACGCGACAATCCGCTACACCCACTGTGTCTCGGGTGATGGCCTCGACGCGTTCCTGAGCCTTCTGGGCGTCGGTGACCCACAGCTTGTAGAACTCGAACGGGCAGTCCGCGACGCCCTTGTCTCCGTCACCTGCTGCGTGGACACCGGAGTAGCCGCGATGGAGGAGTTTGAAGATGTGGTTCTGGGACTGGTCGTTCTCGCGTGCGTCGCGAATGGCTGAGACGGAAAGCTGCGCGTACTGGATTCCGTATTCTTCTTCGCCGGTTTCACCCAGCGTCCGGCCGTCGAATCCGATGATCGCGGAGTGTCCGAAGTAGGAGTAGACGCCGTCGAATCCGGCCGCATTGGCAACTGCCACATAACAATTGTTGGCCCAGGCCATTGCCTTGGACATCATCACCTGCTGGTCCTTGGCGGGGTACATGTATCCCTGGCAACGGACGATCAGTTCTGCACCCTTCATCGCGCAGTCGCGCCAGATCTCCGGGTAGTTGCCGTCGTCGCAGATGATGAGCGAGATCTTCAGCCCCTTCGGGCCTTCGGTGACATACGTCGTGTCTCCCGGGTACCACCCTTCGATGGGGCACCAGGGCAGGATCTTTCGGTACCTCTGAACGATCTCGCCCTTGTTGTCGATGAGGATCAACGTGTTGTACGGGGGCTTGTTCGGGTGGTCTTCGTGCTGTTCGCCGGTGATGGAGAAGATTCCCCACGTGTCGGCTTCGCGGCACGCTGCGGAGAAGATCGCGGTCTCGTCGCCCGGGATGGTGGCTGCTGTCGCGTACATCTCCTCCTCGTTGTACATGATTCCCTGCGTGGAGTATTCGGGGAAGACCACCAGATCCATTCCGGGGAGGCCGGTCTTCATGCCGATCATCATGTCGGCGATCTTGCGCGCGTTCTCGAGGACGCCGGCGCGATCGTGCAGGCGGGGCATCTTGTAGTTGACCACTGCTACGCCGACCGTGTCGTTGCTCGAGGAGATGTCACCGTGTCGCATTGTCTTTCACTCCTTGGTTGTGTCGATCAGTTGAAGACTGGACGGGATTGGGGTACTGCGGTTTTGGGTGCAGCGAGGATCTTGGCCAGGCCCAGGAGAACCAGAAGCGCTCCGGCCCAACCGGCCGCGACGGCGGGTGTGGTGTGGAAGTTGTCGGTCAGGATCAGAAATGCGGGGACCGTGCACGTGGGCTGGCTCAGAAGGACCGCTGCCCAGCCGGTGAAGCGACTGAGATTCTCGCGGCCGAGCCCGAGTACCAGGAAGAACAGCGTCCACAGCGCTGCCCATGCGAGCCAGATGACCCCGAAGACGGGGTCGTTGCTCACTGTGAAAGAGAGGAAGGAGTACACGAGCGCGGCGCACGCGACGAACAGCGAGAACCACCCGATTCCTTCCGGCTCGAAGCCGGCGAGATTGCTGATGCCCACATAGAGATAGGTGAATCCGAACAGATAGAGCCCTGAGGCCGCCAGGACGGCACTCGAATCTCCCTGAGCCTGAATCAACATGACGGTGGGGACGACGCATTGAAGTGCGCCGACGAAGAGGTTGAGGACCGAGGCGGATCGAACGGGAACTGTGCCGAGCAGCATCAGTCCGTTGACGAAGAGGACGGCTCCCACGTAAAGCAAACCAACACTGCCCATCGGGCACCTCCGGTTACTTCGGGACGGTTACTTCGGGACGGGTTACTTTCAAATGAAATGATTCCAAATGAAACTAAGTGATGCGCGCCACAGAAGTCAAGAGGGAGATCTCAGGGAAAATCTCAGAGCGTTGCGATGATCGAGAAGTCGAGTCCGTCGGCGACGGCGAGCTGAATCTTCTGCCGTGCAACACGATCACGAAACTCGACGGTTCCGCGAGGCCCGTCGTACGCGGCACCCTCGACGACGGCGTCCAGGTCACGCGGATGTGTGCTGTCGGCGCGCCGCACCAGGGCCGAAAGGGTATGTATCCCTTCGTAACACGACTCGGCAGCGTTGTTCAGTGCCGGAGCGTGCGCGCCGTGCAGTGCGATGTAGCGCCCGAGCAGGTCCATGGAGTTACCGTCGACCATCGAGCGGAAGTACGCCGCCGAGGCAAACAGGTTCCGGGTTGCGCGGGGGCCGCTTGCGAGCAGCATGTTTTCTTCCATCAACGGGCTGAACCGGATCATCGACTCGTCGAGGCCTCGGCGGGCGAAGGCTCGGTTGAAGTCGACGGCGTCCTGCCCGACGAGGAGCATGATCACGCCGTCGCAACCGGAGTTCGAGACGGTCTCGACCAACTGCTTCATGTTTCCGCGCCCGAGGTCGACAAACGAACCGCCGACCAGGCTGAGATCGAGTTCGGTGGCGAATTGCCTCACGGCTCCGAGAGAGCTGTGCGGCCAGATGTAGTCGTCCCCGACGACAAACCACTTACGCGCTCCGACGTTGTCGCGCAGCCACTTCAGCGCCGGCGCGATCTGCTGACGTGGTGTCTCACCCGAGCAGTAGATGCCGGGCCTGACCTCGCCGCCCTCGTAGAGCGAGGTGTACGAGTACGGAATACGGCCTGCGACCACCGGTGCGAGTGCGTGGCGGACCGAGGAGATGTGCCAACCGCTGACGGCGTCGATGTCGCCGGCGTCGAGTAGTTGTTGCGCGCGGGCTGCGACGGCACTCGGCGTCGCGCCGCCGTCGATCACTTCGATCTGGACTTCGCGTCCCAGCACGCCACCGGAGTTGTTGAGGTCGCGGGCGGCCAACTCGCTGATTGCTTCGCAGGAGGGGCCGAACAGTCCGGCCGGCCCCTGAAGGGGAACCACCATGCCCAGGCGCCACACCGCGCTGCGCGCGCGTTCGAGCGCGCCGGTAGTGCTCATGCGTCGCCGCCGGAATCGGGAGTCAGCGGCCTGGCCTGGGTTACTATCATTTCATTTGAAAGTATTGCCCGAGAAGTGTGAACTGCGCAACAGCGGGGGAGCGATCAGTGGGAAAAAGTGACTCCGAAATTCTTGATGCGTCGCTGACGACTGCGCTGGTCCGAGCAGCTCGAATGGCCGCGGCAGCGGCGGAGAAGGCGCTGGCGGCAGAGAATCTCACTCTCGATCACTGGATGACGCTCGAAGCCCTGGCGTCGACCGAGGGGCTGACGATGGCTCAGTTGCGCGATCGAACGGGAACACCGGCTCCGACGCTGACGCGAGTTGCGGACAAGTTGGTCTCGCTCGCGCTCATCTACCGCGAAGTCGGGGAGGACGATCGCCGGAAGGTACGCGTGTTTCTCTCCTCGCGCGGAAAGTCCTTGCACAAGAGGGTTGCCGCAGACATCCGCGTAGCCGAGGAGTCCTGGCTGACGTCGAAAGAGGAAGTGAAGTTGCGAGAGGGGCTTCGCCCCTGTGTGCCTTTCCGGTAGTGGGGACTACCAAAAAGGCGCACAGGGGCCGAAGGCCCTACTTGCCGCGGATGGCGTCGAATACCTTGGGGTCGACCAGGGTCGAGGTGTCTCCGAGGTCGCGGCCTTCGGCGACGTCGCGCAGGAGGCGGCGCATGATCTTGCCGGACCGGGTCTTCGGCAGTTCCGGCACGATCGTGATCTGACGCGGTTTGGCGATGGGGCTGATGTCGGTGGAGACCTGAGCCTTGAGTTCGGCGATGAGGACGTCGCCGGTGTTCTCGACGCCTTCACGCAGGATGACGAACGCGACGATGCCCTGTCCGGTGGTCTCGTCGGCGGCACCGACGACGGCGGCTTCGGCGACTCCGTGATGGTTCACCAGTGCTGATTCCACTTCGGAGGTGGAGATGCGGTGACCGGAGACGTTCATGACGTCGTCGACGCGGCCGAGGACCCAGAGTGCGCCGTCGTCGTCGTACTTGGCGCCGTCACCGGCGAAGTACCAGCCTTCTTCGGCGTAGCGGGACCAGTAGGTGTCGCGGTAGCGGTCCATGTCGCCCCAGATGCCGCGGAGCATCGCCGGCCACGGCTCGTCGAGGACGAGGTAGCCGTTGCCGCCGGGGCCGAGGGGCTTGGCGTCGTCGTCGACGATCTTCGCGGAGATACCGGGCAGTGGGGCCATCGCGGATCCGGGTTTGGTGGCGGTGATACCGGGGAGTGGGGAGATCATGATCGCGCCGGTCTCGGTCTGCCACCAGGTGTCGACGATGGGGGCTTTGTTGCCGCCGATGACCTCTCGGAACCAGCGCCACGCTTCGGGGTTGATGGGCTCGCCCACAGATCCGAGGAGGCGGATCGAGGACAGGTCGTGGGCGTCGGGGATCTCGCGGCCCCACTTCATGAACGTCCGCACGAGGGTGGGGGCGGTGTAGTAGATGGAGACGCCGTACTTCTCGATGATGTCGAAGTGGCGGTGCTCGTTCGGGGAGTTGGGGGTGCCTTCGTAGACGACCTGGGTGACGCCGTTCGAGAGGGGTCCGTAGACGATGTAGGAGTGTCCGGTGACCCAGCCGATGTCGGCGGTGCACCAGTAGACGTCTTGTCCCGCTTTGTGATCGAAGACGTTGTGGTGGGTGTACGAGGCCTGGGTGAGGTAGCCGCCGGAGGTGTGGATGATGCCCTTGGGCTTTCCGGTGGTGCCGGAGGTGTAGAGAATGAACAGGGGATGTTCGGCGTCGAAGGCCTGCGCCTCGTGCTCGGGTGAAGCCTGTGCGACGGTTTCGTGCCACCACAGGTCGCGGCCGTCGGTCCAGTCGACGTCGATGCCGGTCCGGTTGACCACCAACACGTTCTGGACGGATTCGGCGCCGGCGACGGATTCGTCGACCGCTGTTTTGATGGGTGCTGCGGCGCCGCGTCGCCACTGGCCGTCGACGGTGACGACGAGTTTGGCTTGGGCGTCGTCGATGCGCGAGCGTAGGGCGGTGGCGGAGAATCCGGCGAAGACGACGGAGTGGGTCAGGCCGAGGCGGGCGCAGGCGAGCATGGTGACGATCGCTTCGGGGATCATCGGCATGTAGATCGCGACGCGATCACCGGCGACGAGGCCGAGGTCGGTGAAAGTATTTGCGGCGCGGCTGACTTCGGCGAGGAGGTCGTTGTAGGTCAGGTCGCGGGAATCGCCTGGTTCGCCTTCGAAGTGGATGGCGATGCGGTCGCCGTTGCCGGCGAGGACGTGGCGGTCGACGCAGTTGTAGGCGACGTTGAGTTTTCCGCCGACGAACCACTTGGCGACGGGGGCGTCGGTCCAGTCGAGGACGTCGGTCCATTTCTCGTGCCAGTGAAGGCGCTCAGCCTGATTCGCCCAGAAAGCGAGGCGGTCGGTATCTGCGGCAGCCTGCAACTCCGGTCCCGCGTTGGCGGCCGCAGCGAACTCTGCGCTCGGCGGATATGCCTGGGGGACGTCTGTTTCGGCTGCGCTTGTCATGGCTGACGGCCTTCTTTCCACTTTGATCGACACTTTTCTGACTCCGTGTGAGGGTAGTCACAAGCTCGCGTAAACGCACCGTTGCATCACGTTGCAACCCGTTGTCCTGCGACGATCGGTCGAATTGATGCGACGGGTGGTCGCTTCCGCCGACGAGTGAATGGGCGCGGACAGATTTCCCTCGGAATTGCGGACAATGGGTGCGATGCGCGCCCCGCGTCGGATGTGTCTATTGTCAAACCATTATTCGACCACAACTCGAAGTCACGTTCACTTTCAGTTGTAGGCGACACGACGCCGGCAGTTACGGCTGTCGGCAGGCCGCGAGCATGCTCGGGGTCACTTAGATGTGGAAGGAATTCCTTTGCGTATCTCACGCATAGCGACCGGCGCGGTCGCGCTCGGAATGACGGCAGTGCTGATCACGGCATGTTCGTCCGGCGATTCGTCGGGCGGATCGTCCAGCGGTGTCGTCAACGCCTGGGCGGGCGAGCCCCAGAACCCGTTGATTCCCACGAACACGAGTGAGAACCAGGGCGGCCGCGTCCTCGACTCCCTGTTCGCCGGTCTCGTTTCGTACACCGCCGACGGTGGCACGGAGAACGAGGTTGCCGAGTCCATCGAGAGCACCGACGGTCAGAACTTCACCGTCAAGCTCAAGGACGGTTGGACCTTCACGGACGGCACCCCCGTCACCGCGAAGTCGTTCGTCGACGCGTGGAACTTCGGAGCCCTCTCCACCAACGCCCAGATCCAGGCATCGTTCTTCGATCCGATCAAGGGCTACGACGAAGTTGCCGCCGAGGTTCCGACGGCTCAGACGATGTCGGGTCTGAAGGTTGTGGACGACTCCACCTTCACCATCGAACTCAAGCAGCCCGAGTCGGCGTTCCCCGATCGCCTCGGTTTCACGGCGTACTACCCGCTGCCCGAGGTCGCGTTCAAGGACATGACCGCATTCGGCGAGAACCCGGTCGGCAACGGCCCGTACAAGCTCGACGGCGCCGGCGCGTGGCAGCACAACGTCCGCATCGACACGGTCGTGAACCCGGACTACAACGGCAACCGCAAGCCGAAGAACGCCGGCGTCGACTTCATCATGTACAACAGCCTCGACACGGCGTACACGGATCTCCTCGCCAACAACGTCGACGTTCTCGACCAGGTCCCGCCGAGCGCGGTCACGACCTTCGAGTCGGATCTTGCCGGTCGCACGGTCAACCAGCCGTCGGCAACCATCGAGACGTTCACGATCCCGGGGCGCCTGGCGCACTTCAGTGGTGAAGAGGGCATGCTCCGCCGTCAGGCGATCTCGATGGCGATCAACCGCGATCAGATCACGCAGCAGATCTTCAACAAGACCAGGACGCCTGCACTCGACTTCACCAGCCCCGCAATCGAGGGTTGGAACGACTCGCTGACCGGTAACGGCAACCTGAAGTTCGACCCCGAGGCAGCCAAGGCCGCTTGGGCCAAGGCCGACGCCATCGCTCCGTGGTCCGGCAGCTTCGAGATCGGATACAACTCCGACGGCGGACACCAGGAATGGGTCGACGCCACGGCGAACAGCATCCGCAACACGCTCGGCATCGACGCAAAGGGCAAGCAGTACGCCACCTTTGCGCAGATCCGCACCGAAGCCACCGACCGCACCATCCAGAGCGCGTTCCGCTCCGGCTGGCAGGGTGACTACCCGCAGCAGTACGGCTTCCTGGCGCAGAACTACCAGACCGGCGGCAGCTCCAACGACGGTGAGTACTCCAACCCCGAGTTCGACCGCCTCCTGCGCGAATCGGCCGGCCAGACGGACAAGGCGAAGGCTCAGGAACTGCTCGATCAGGCTCAGGAAGTGCTGCTCAAGGACCTGCCTGCAATTCCGACGTGGTACCGCAACGCAGCCAGTGGATGGTCGGAGAACGTTTCCAACGTGACCATCAGCTGGAACGGCATTCCGGTCTACGAAGACATCGAAAAGAACTGACGCGTAGAACGATCCGCATCTGAAACGTGAGTTCGGGGCGGCAGGCGCCCTGCCTGCCGTCCCGAACTCGTGTTCACACCGGACTGTCCGCTGACGTACACGATCATCGACAAGGAGGTGATCCGATGCTCTGGTACATCGGTCGCCGAGTGCTTCAAATGATCCCGGTCTTTCTCGGGGCCACTCTTCTGATCTACGCCATGGTCTTCCTGCTTCCCGGTGATCCGATTGCCGCGTTGGCGGGCGACAAGGCGCTCAGTCCGGCTGTGGCAGCACAGCTTCGGGAGCGCTACCACCTCGATCTCCCCTTCTATCAGCAGTACCTGCTGTACCTGAAGGGCATCTTCACGCTGGACTTCGGCACGTCGTTCTCCGGACGACCTGTCAGTGAAGTTCTGGCACAGGCATTTCCGATCACGATGAAACTTGCCTTCATGGCACTGATCGTCGAGACCGTCTTCGGTGTCGGCTTCGGCCTCATCGCAGGCCTGCGTAAGGGCGGATTCTTCGACAGCACCGTCCTGCTGTTCAGCCTCGTTCTCATCGCCATCCCGATCTTCGTGATCGGCTTCCTGGCTCAGTTCTTCATCGGCGTCAAATGGGGCATCGTCCCGCCGACGGTCGGTGGCAACACCAGCTTCAAGAATCTCCTGCTCCCCGCCCTGGTTCTGGGTTCGGTCTCGTTCGCCTACGTCCTGCGACTGACCCGAACGTCCGTGGCGGAGAACCTGAGTGCCGACTACGTGCGCACTGCCACCGCCAAGGGACTTTCCCGTGGACGAGTGGTTCGCGTGCACGTGTTGCGCAACTCGCTGATCCCCGTGGTCACGTTCCTGGGCGCCGACCTCGCAACGTTGATGGGCGGCGCCATCGTCACCGAGGGCATCTTCAACATCAACGGCGTCGGCGGCACGATCTACCAGGCCGTGACCAGAGGTGAAGCGCCGACGGTGGTTTCGTTCGTCACCATTCTCATCGTGATCTACCTGATCGCAAATCTGCTCGTCGACCTCTTGTACGCCGCGCTCGATCCGAGGATCCGCTATGTCTGAGACCGTGAAGACCGGACGCGCCGTCCGGCAAAGTCATTTCGTGGCACCGCCCGAAGTTGCGGCACCGGGGGAGACGGACGCCGTCAAACTCGATCAGGCGCCGACGAGCATGTGGACCGACGCGTGGCGCGACCTACGCAAGCGCCCCCTGTTCATCATCTCGACGATCATCATCCTCGCGGTCATCGTCATCGCAGCGTTTCCGAGCTTGTTCACGAGCACCGATCCGCGGTTCTGCGACCTGACCTACAGCATGCAGGGGCCGACCTCAGGGCACTGGTTCGGTTTCGACCGCCAGGGCTGTGACGTGTACTCGCGCACCATCTACGGTGCTCGCGCATCCGTACTCGTGGGCGTCGGTGTCACTGCGTCGGTGCTGGTGATCGGCGTGATCTTCGGTGCGCTGTCCGGTTTCTACGGCGGATGGACCGATTCGATCCTCTCCCGTGTCGCCGACATCTTCTTCGGCATCCCGCTGATCCTGGCTGCCATCGTCCTGATGCAGCTGTTCACCGATCGCACCATCTGGACCGTCGTCGGTGTGCTGGCGCTCTTCGGCTGGCCGCAGATGGCAAGAATCGCTCGAGGCGCGGTGATCTCGGCGAAGAACAACGATTACGTCATGGCCTCGGAAGCGTTGGGTGTCTCGAAGCTCAAGACACTGATCCGCCACGTCATCCCGAACTCGTTGGCGCCCATCATCGTGGTCGCCACCATCTCGCTCGGTACGTACATCGTTGCCGAGGCGACGCTGTCCTTCCTCGGTATCGGTCTTCCGTCCACCGAGGTTTCGTGGGGCGGCGACATCAGCAACGCTCAGGTGACGCTGCGTCAGGGTTCGACCATTCTGTTCTACCCGGCAACGGCTTTGGCGATCACCGTTCTCGGATTCATCATGATGGGTGACGCTCTGCGCGACGCCCTCGATCCCAAGTCGCGGAAGCGGTGAGCACGATGACCACCAAGGAAACTCTCACCTCGGAGGAAACTCCGTTGCTCGAGATTCGTGATCTCGAGGTGTCTTTCCAGTCCAATTCCGGTCCGGTTCCGGCAGTTCGAGGCGTCAGCCTGACCGTCTACCCGGGTCAGACGGTCGCGATCGTCGGCGAATCGGGTTCGGGTAAGTCCACCACCGCCCACTCGATCATCAATCTGCTTCCCGGCACCGGCAAGGTGACGGCAGGCGAGATCATCTTCGACGGCAAGGACATCTCGAAGATCTCGGAGAAGGACTTCGTCCACATCCGGGGAAGCCAGATCGGTTTGGTTCCGCAGGACCCGATGTCGAATCTGAATCCCGTGTGGAAAGTGGGCTTCCAGATCGAGGAAGCACTGGCCGCCAACGGGATCGCCAAGGGCAAGGCAGCCAAGGTTCGGGCCGCCGAACTGCTCGAGGAGGCAGGACTCGCCGAAGCCGAGAGCCGGTTGGGGCAGTACCCGCACGAGTTCTCGGGCGGTATGCGTCAGCGCGCACTCATCGCGATCGGGTTGTCCGCTCGTCCGAAACTCCTGATCGCGGACGAGCCGACGTCGGCGCTCGACGTCACCGTCCAGCGTCAGATCCTCGACCACCTCGACGGTCTGACTACGGAACTCGGCACCGCCGTTCTGCTCATCACTCACGATCTTGGCCTGGCCGCCGAGCGCGCCGAGCATCTGATCGTGATGAGCAAGGGTCGTATCGTCGAATCCGGTCCGGCACTGGAGATTCTGAAGCGCCCGCAGCATCCGTACACGCAGAAGCTGGTCGCGGCTGCGCCGTCGTTGGCGTCGAAGCGGCTCAGCTCGTCGGTGGCGCGCGCCGAGATTCGCGAACAGGCGGAAGAGGTCGCCGAAGCGGTCAAGGCCGAGGAAAGTGCGGCAGAGTCGTTCGGCAAGGTGACCGACGACGTTCTTGTCGTCGATCATCTGACCAAGGTGTTCAAGCTGCGCAAGGGTTTCCGCAAGACCACCGACTTCACAGCCGTGAACGACGTGTCCTTCAAGGTCCGCCGCGGAACCACGACTGCAATCGTCGGCGAATCGGGTTCCGGTAAGTCGACGGTCGCACAGATGGTCCTCGGTCTGCTCGAGCCCACTGCAGGCAACGTGGTCTTCGACGGTCAGGACGTGTCGAAACTCGGTGCGAAGGAAACATTTGCGTTCCGTCGTCGAGTGCAGCCGATCTTCCAGAACCCTTACGGCACGCTCGACCCGATGTACTCGATCTACCGCACGATCGAAGAGCCGCTGCGTACCCACAAGGTCGGGACCAAAGCCGAACGGGAGGCTCGCGTCCGCGAACTTCTCGACAAGGTCGGTCTGCCCCAGTCGGTCATGCGACGGTTCCCGAACGAGCTCTCCGGCGGACAGCGTCAGCGCGTCGCAATTGCGCGAGCGTTGGCACTGCAACCGGAGGTCGTGATCTGCGACGAGGCGGTCTCCGCTCTCGACGTGCTCGTGCAGGATCAGATCTTGACCCTGCTCAACGACCTGCAGGCAGAGTTCGGGTTGACGTACCTCTTCATCACGCACGACCTGGCCGTGGTTCGTCAGATCGCGGACAACGTGTTGGTGATGTCGCGTGGCTCGATCGTCGAATCGGCACCGATCGACGACGTGTTCGGTAATCCGCAACAGGACTACACCCGCAAGTTGCTCGACGCGATTCCCGGTGGGTCCATCAAGCTGGGAAGCTGACGCAACAGGTAGGTAGGCAAGTCCGCAGAGGGGCTGCAAGGGTACCGTCGTTGATCGTGACGGACCCCTTGCAGCCCCTCGTCGATCTTCCAGGCGTACGCGCCGCCGCCGATCATGCGCGCGATGCTCTGGGTGAGGTTCATCGGCACAAGACCAACCGTCGCGGTTGGCCCACCACTGCCGCCGAAGCCGCGGTTCGTGCCGCGCGCGCTTCCGCATCGCTCGCCGGTGGCACCACCGAATTGCCGACCGAGGGCATGGCCGGTGATCCGATTCTCGCGGGTGCTCTGCGCGTGGCTCAGGCTCTCGACGGCGACAGCCTTCCGCTCATGGAGTCGACGTGGAAGCGCGCCCCACTTCAGGCTCTGGCCCGGCTGCACCTGTTGGCCGCGGCGGATCTCGTCGAGGACGCAGATCAACTGGGGCGGCCACGGTCGGATCGCGGAGTGGGGGAGCGGTTGGACGCTCTCGCCCAACTCGTTACAGGCGGAACCAGTGCACCGGCACCTGTTCTGGCGGCCGTCGTACACGGAGAACTCTTGGCGCTGAGCCCGTTCGGCACCGCTGACGGCATCGTCGCCCGCGCGGCCTCGCGTCTGGTTGCGGTCTCGTCGGGACTGGATCCGCACAATCTCGGGGTCCCCGAGGTCAGTTGGCTTCGGCGGCCACAGGCGTACACGGACGGCGCGGCAGGATTCGCTTCGGGAAATCCGGCGGGCGTCGGCAGCTGGGTGATTCTGTGCTGTGGTGCTCTCGAAGCCGGTGCGCGAGAGGCGACTTCGATTGCCGACGCCGCTACCGGATAGTCCGGCAAATTGCGCCTGTCGGAACATAACGAACGGGCGGCGCTGCCGATAAATCGACTTCGCCGCCCGTCAGCACGGACTACTCGTTACCAAGCGTGCTCGGTGGGTTGTGTGGGTGGCCTCGGCGAGGGATCGCGCTTTCTGAGGTCGTCCCCGCAACCTGTGCGGGGTCCTCGCTCAAATTGAACGAATCTCGCAGGCCCACAACGCTTCTGCCCTTATAGTGGCTTGTGCTCCGCGTGGGTGCCCTAGTGCCCGTGCTAGGAATTTCGGTTGGGGAAACGGTCCTTCTCTTCCGAGCCGTTCCTGGCCTTCCGTTCTTCCGTAACTCCTTTGTACCCTGTGTCCGGGCTCACAGCAAGTACCAATTTTTGTTTGTGGGCCTTGGATTTCAGCGTTTCCGGCGCAGTAGCCCGAAGGTCATGGCGCCGGCCACCAGAGCTGCGATTCCCACCGCAGCGGTAGTGGCCACCGTGGTCGTGGACTGGGCCGACAATCGGGCACGAAGTGAGACCGGATTCGAGAAAGTCAGTATGGGCCAACCGTTTACGGCTGCTTCCTTGCGCAACGCTCGATCGGGGTTGACTGCGGTCGGATGTCCGACAGCCTCGAGCATGGGTAAATCCGTCACCGAGTCGGAGTAGGCGTAACTGGCGGCGAGGTCGTAACCGTACTCCGCGGCGAGTTTTTCCATGGCTTCGACCTTGCCGGGGCCGTAGCAGTAGAAGTCCACCTCGCCGGTGTAGTGGCCGTCTTCCTCCCTCATCGACGTCGCGACGGAATGGGTGGCGCCGAGGGCGCGGGCGATCGGTGCGACGATCTCTTCACCCGAAGCAGACACGACGATGACGTCGTGTCCACGCAGCTTGTGATCTGCGATCAGATCGGCCGCCTCGGCGAAGACGAGTGGATCGACGATGTCGTGCAGAGTCTCCGCGACGACGGCCTTCACCTGTTCCACGTCCCAGCCCGCACACATCGCCGTCAGATGCTCGCGCATGCGCTCCATCTGATCGTGATCGGCGCCGGACAGTAGAAACAGGAATTGCGCATAGCTGCTCTTGAGAACCGAGCGTCGATTGATCAGACCCTGTGCGAAGAATGGCTTGCTGAACGCCAGGGTGCTCGACTTCGCGATGATCGTTTTGTCCAAATCGAAGAAAGCGGCTGTCCGCCCGGTATTCAGTCCGTTCGCAGGCTTGTCGGTCACAGGATTGAGGATAGTCCGACAGGCGGTTCGTGTGCTCTTCGGCAAGCGTCCTCTTTCGGCGAAAAACAGCAGTTCAGTGCAGCTCAGGCTTGCATTTCTCGCCGATGGCGGGTGTAAGATCGTTGCTGTTCGATTCGTTCGAACTAGTTCAGCCCGACCCCCCGGGGCTGAACTCAGACGGCCCCCGCCTCCTCCCCCCATTGGCGGGGGTCGTCCTCTGTCTCAGGCCTGTTTCTCCCCAACCTCCCAGTTGTCCACAGGGTTGTTCGGCCCACTGTTTTCGGTGCCGGTGCTCGTTCAGGCTCTGCAGTCATGAACACGACGATCAGCTCTCAGGAAACCGGGGCTCCCATTCTGGTTCTCGTCGACGACGCGAAAATCCTCGCGAGCGTGCGACGCGTCGCTGCCGCGGTGGACCGCCGGCTGGACGAGGCCGAACATCCCGTGTCCCGGCAACAGTGGAACCGGGCCTCGGCGGTGGTACTGGACGCGTCGGCGGCGCGAGATGCTCTGGCTCGTTCCCCCAAGCGAACGCGAGTGTTCCTCGTATGCGACGGCACACCGACCGTCGACGATTGGAAGAGCGCCACCGCGATCGGAGCCGACAGCGTTCTGTCCTTGCCCGAGGAAGAGAACGCGCTGGTCGCAGTTCTGGCCGATCACGTAGACGTCAGTGGTGACGGCACCGTCGTGAGCGTGGTGGGTGGTTGTGGCGGCGGCGGAGCCTCGGCAACTGCTGCGGCTGTCGCGTTGACGTCGGCGGCACGTCACGTCCCGACGCTGTTGGTGGACGTCGACGCACTCGGTTCCGGCGCCGACGTGCTGTTGGGTATCGAGACTGCTCCCGGATTACGTTGGGGTGCACTGACCGTCGAGGGCGGGCGGTTGTCCCCGGATGCGCTGCGCGATGCACTGCCGGCGAAGGGAAAGTTTCTGAGGGTTCTGGCGAGCAGTCGCCGGGAGATCGACGGTCCGACAGTGACCGCCGTTCGCGCCGTGCTGGACGCAGGTCGCAGTTCCGGCGGACTCGTGGTCTGCGACGTGCCACGTCATCCCAGCGAGGTAGGTCAGGCCGTGTTGGAGATGTCGGATTCGGTGCTCGTGGTGGTTCCGGCCACCGTGGCCGCATGCGTCGCGGCCGAGAAGGTCGGAGCCTGGGTGGTGCGACACAACTCCAACGTCGGTCTCGTCGTGCGTGGGCCGGCACCGGGAGGCCTACGCGGCGCCGATGTGGCAGACATGCTCGGCCTGCCCCTGACGGCCGTGATGCGCGGCCACCGATCGCTGGCGCCGATGCTCGAGCGTGGTGGCCTCGAATTGACCCGCGGTTGTCCGTTGAGTGTGGCGGCAACAGCGGTACTCGACGCCGTCGAATCCGGCGCACGCCCGCGCAGGGCTGCCGCATGAGTGCGTTGGTCACGGCCGAACTGCTCGACCGAGTTCGCGAGCGATTGACGGCGTCGTCGGTCGGCGAGCCGACGGCGGCCACCGTTGCCGATGCCGTGCGAGCTGAGTCCTCGGGCGTTCTGGCGGACACGGATCTGTTGGAGGTCGTCAGGGTGCTCCAGACGGAACTGACAGGCGCGGGGCCGCTCGAACCTCTACTGCACGAACCCGGGGTCGCCGATGTACTGGTGACCGCGCCGGATCAGGTCTGGGTGGACCGCGGGGTCGGCCTCGAAAGGTCGGGGGTCCGGTTCACCGACGAGGCAGCCGTGCGTCGACTGGCGCAGCGGTTGGCACTGTCGGCAGGTCGACGCCTCGACGACGCCCAACCGTGGGTCGACGGCCGCCTGCGGGGCGTCGGCGACGGGCACTTCGGGGTACGACTTCATGCCGTACTCGCACCCGTGGCCCAGGGTGGAACCTGCGTGTCACTGCGAGTGTTGCGGCCCGCGACCCAGGGTCTCGACGCGCTGTCCGCCCACGGCGCCGTGGAACCGGACGCGCGCGAACTCCTCAATCGCATCATTTCTTGTCGCTTGGCTTTTCTGGTGATCGGCGGAACTGGCGCGGGAAAGACCACGTTGTTGTCCGCGATGCTCGGTGCCGTCGACCCGCGCGAGCGAATCGTCTGCGTCGAGGACGCGGCCGAACTGGCGCCGCCGCATCCGCACGTCGTCCGCCTCGTCGCCAGAGCTCCCAACGTCGAGGGAGTCGGAGAGGTGACGGTGCGCGATCTGGTTCGGCAGGCACTACGAATGCGTCCCGATCGCATCGTCGTCGGTGAGGTCCGCGGCGCAGAGGTGACGGATCTGCTCACGGCGATGAACACCGGCCACGACGGCGGCGCCGGCACCGTTCACGCCAATTCGCCAGAAGAGGTGCCGGCCAGACTCGAGGCGTTGGCGGCGCTCGGCGGGATGGATCGCCACGCGTTGCACAGTCAACTTGCCGCGGCAGTTCAAGTGATCCTGCACGTGCACAGATTGGCTGACGGATCGAGGCGTCTCGAACAGATCGGTGTCATCGACCGCGGTGCGGACGGGTATGTACGAATCATGCAGGCGTGGCCGGACGGCGGTTCGGGTCGTGAGCGGCTCGAGCGGATGTTCCGGCTTCGCAATCGGGAGGTCGGGACGTGACGGTTTCCCTCTTGGCCTTCGCGTTGGCGGTCTCGATTGCGCCGGTGCGGGATTCACGTGCTCGGCTCGCTACCTACACCCCGAGTGTCCGCAAGCCCTCCCAGCAGATTCCGTGGCAGTTCGTCGCCGCATTTCTCGCGATTTCGGCCGCGTGGATCCTCGGAGGTCTTCCGGCAGGGTGCGCGGCTGTCGTCCTCGCCGGGACCCTGATCCTCCGTGGCCGACGCGCGAATGCAGCCGAAACCCGGGACCTCTCACAGAAGATGCTGCTCTCCGGTCTGGAGGTGCTGATCGCCGAGCTGAGCGTCGGCGCGCATCCTGCAGCGGCCAGTTCTGTTGCAGGCGAGGAATGTACCGGAGAAGTGAGTGCCGTATTCCGGTCCGCTGGGGCCAGGGCGCGTCTCGGTGGTTCTGCCGCAGCGGCCTTCGCGGTACCGGATTCGTGCATCGAGCGTGAGTTCTCCCGCATCGGATCCGTCTGGCGGGTCGCAGACCAACACGGGCTGGCGCTGGCGGAACTACTCGGCGCCGTCCGGACGGACATGTTGGGACGTAGACGCTTTCGTCAGCGTACCGAGGCCGGGTTGGCGGGCGCTCGGGCGACCGCGGCGGTGTTGGCCTTTCTCCCGCTGTTGGGGATCGGTCTCGGGCAATTGATGGGTGCGTCGCCGCTGCGCGTGCTGTTCGGAGGTGGGCTCGGCGGCGTGCTCCTGGTGATCGGAACCGCTTGTGTCTCAGCTGGTCTGCTCTGGACCGACCGGATAACTGCGAAGGTCACGTCGTGAGTTGGGCATCCGTGGCGATGATGGCGTTGGCGTTCGCGATCATTCCCGCTCGTCGCGGTGCTTCGGCCAGGGCGGCAGAAATTCTCTTCGCGGACACAACAACAGAAGATTCGGTTCCAGTCCCGGACAAGCCGGATCCACTCGCAGTTGCCGCAAGTCTCGACCTTCTCGGGGCCTGCCTACGAGCGGGGCTTCCCGTCTCCGCCGCGATCACAGCGATGGCGTCGACGGCACCGAAACCGATGGCCGACTCGCTTCGTCGCGTCGCCGACCTTCTGGCGCTCGGTGCCGATCCCGACGCCGCGTGGGGCGAAGCCGCTCTCGATCCCGATACCGAGGCGCTCGCCAGAATGGCTCGGCGTTCCGCCCGTTCGGGTTCGTCGCTGTCCTCATCCATGGCCGAACTCGCCGAGCGCAGTCGAGGTGACGCCGAGGATCTTGCTGCTGCTGCAGCCGAACGCGCGGGAGTGCTGATCAGCGGTCCACTCGGGCTGTGTTTCCTGCCGGCGTTCATCGCCTTGGGCATCGTCCCGGTGGTGATCGGGCTTGCCACGACTGTGCTCGGTAACGGCCTGCTGTGAGCCGGATCCGAGTGAAAGCTCCTGCGGCAGAAGTGCTGCCACAGGTTTCGATTGAAGGGGGAGAAATGATTTCGAAGACGTTGAGGACGGTGTCGGCCAGATTTGCGCTGTTGGTTGCCGAGGACGACGGCATGTCCACCGCGGAGTATGCGATCGGCACGATTGCGGCTGCCGCATTCGGTGCCGTCCTGTACACGGTTGTCACTGGCGACTCCATTGTCTCGGCGCTGACAGGCATCATCGACAAGGCGCTCAAGACAGCTGTGTGATGTTGTCCACGAGAGGTATTCGGCAAGCCGACGACGGCGCCGTGACGGTGGAGGCCGCGATTGCTCTGGCTTCGATCGTCACGGTGGTCGTGCTGTGTGTCGGTGGAGTCCTGGCGGTGTCGATGCAGGTTCGGTGTGTCGACGCCGCTCGTGAGGCCGCGCGGTTGGTGGCACGTGGTGATCGTGAGTCTGCGGTCACCACGGCCCGCCGGATCGCACCCGAAGATGCGTCGATCTCGGTGGAGATCGTCGACGGCTTTGCGGTGGCCGTTGTCAGCGCCGAGAGTGCGTTGCTGCCGTTGGTCGACATTTCTTCCGAGGCGGTGGCAGCTGTGGAGTCGGGAGTGGAGGAGGAGTGAACCTACGTGACGACGAAGGTGTTGCCACGGTTCTGGCGTGCTGCGTTCTGGCGGCGATCGTGATGTTGACCGGTGGGATGCTGCATGTCGGTTCCGCAGTGGTGGCTCGGCACACGGCTCAGTCGGCCGCTGATCTTTCGGCTCTCGGCGGTGCGGGCGCCTTGGACGGCGGTGACGAGTCGGCGTGTGAGATGTCCGCGGTGATCGCGGAGCGGATGCGTACGGTGCTCGCGGAGTGCGAGGTGCAGGGGTGGGATGTATTGGTCGAGATACGCGCACCGGTGTTGTTGTCGGGCTTCGGGATCGGGGATGCGCAGGCTTACGCGCGTGCGGGTCCGGTCAGCTGATGGTGTCGATGACGGCGGTCAGAACCTTGACCGCGCCGTCTTTGTCGAGTGGGTCGTTTCCGTTGCCGCACTTGGGTGAATAGACGCAGGACGGGCAACCGTGAGCGCATTCGCAGGACAGTATGGCGTCGCGCGTCGCGGTGAGCCATCGGGACAGTTCGCTGTGCCCTCGGTCGGCGAACCCGGCGCCGCCGGCATGACCGTCGTAGACGAAGACGGTCGGGAGTCCGGTGTCCGCGTGCATCGCGGTGGACACTCCGCCGATGTCTCCGCGGTCGCAGATCGCCACCAGTGGCAGCAGGCCGATTGCGGCATGTTCGGCGGCATGCAGTGATCCGGGGAACCGTTCGGGCGGGACCCCGATGGATTCGAGGAGTTCCGGCGTGACCGTGTACATCACTGCCCTGGTGGGCAAAGTGTGTGCGGGCATGTCGAGTTCGATCGAGTCGAGGACTTCACCCGAAGTCAACCGTCGTAGGTACCCGACGACTTGATGTGTCACCTCGACCTGGACGAGAGCGACGGCGATGTCGCCGTAGTTCTTGTGCTCGAGTTGTTCGGTGATCGTGATTTCGGTGGTCTCGCGAGCCGAGGTGGTCCAGTCCGGATTCTCGGTGTGCACCAGTGCGAGTCCGACGTCGAGGTCCAGTTCGTCGACGACGTAGGTCTCGCCTTGATGGATGTGCACGGCGCCGGGATGAACTGTGGCCGGAGCGCGGCCCGCGTCGACAGTGCCCAGCATCCGGCCGGATTCACCGTCGACAATGGCCACCTGAGTTCCGATGCCGCCGCGAATGTCCAAAGAGCCGTGGGGGTTCGAATCGGCGGTGACGAACCATCCGTGCTTTCGGCGCCGGATCCTGCCTTCCTCGGACAGTCTCGTCAGAACCTCGAGAGCCCCGAACGCGTCCACCTCGGCATCGGAAAGTGGGAGTTCCATTGCAGCGCAGAGAAGTTGTGGTCCCAGGACGTACGGATTTCCGGGATCTGTCACCGTCGCCTCGACGGGTTTGTCGAGTACCGCTGACGGATGGTGAACGAGGTAGGTGTCGAGTGGATCGTCGCGGGCGATCAACACGACGAGTGAACCCTCACCGCGTCGCCCGGAGCGACCCGCTTGCTGCCAGAACGAGGCGACGGTGCCCGGGAAGCCTGCCACGACAACGGCGTCGAGGCCTGCGATGTCGACGCCGAGCTCCAGTGCGTTGGTGGTGGCTGCGCCCAGCAGTGTGCCGTCGGCGAGTGCAGCTTCCAGTTCGCGTCGGTCCTCGGCCAGATATCCGGCGCGATACGACGCGACTCGCTCGGCGAGGTCCGGGTCCACCTCGGCGAGTAGACGTTTGGTGGCCATCGCGGTCAGTTCGGCGCCGCGGCGGGAGCGGACGAAGGTGAGAGTGCGGGCGCCTTCGATCATGAGGTCGGCCATGATCCGCGCGGCTTCCGCGCCCGCGGGACGTCGTACCGGGCTACCGTTTTCGCCGGTCAATGCCTCCAGTAGCGGTGGTTCCCACAGCGCGACGGTGCGTGGGCCGTGCGGCGATCCGTCTTCCGTGACCTCGGTGCAGTGTGCGCCTATGAGCCGCGAGGCCGCCGCGCCGGGATCTGCTGTGGTCGCGCTGGCCAGAATGAAGGTGGGTTCGGCGCCGTAACGGGCTGCAATTCTGCGTAATCGCCGGATCACGAGCGCGACGTTGGATCCGAAGACTCCCCTGTAGGAGTGGCATTCGTCGATGATCACGTATTTCAGGTTGCGGAAGAAGTGTGCCCATCGCTGATGGGTTCTGAGCAGAGAAATGTGGATCATGTCGGGGTTGGTGAAGAGCCAGCGTGAGTTCTCACGTGCCCAAGTGCGGAGTTCCTGAGAGGTGTCGCCGTCGTACGCACTGGCGTTCGTGCTGCGAAGTTCGACGTCGAAGTCGGTGAGGGACAGCACTGCTCGCAGTTGATCGGAGCCCAGCGCTTTGGTGGGGGAGAGGTACAGGGCTGTTGCGAGCGGATCGGTCGCCATGGCCGTCAGCACCGGGAGTTGGTACGCCAGTGACTTACCCGACGCCGTACCGGTGGCCACGACCACGTGTTTTCCGGCGTAAGCGAGGTCGGCGGCCTCACTCTGGTGGATCCACGGGGACCGCACGCTGTGCTCGGCGAGCGCACGTACGACGCTGGGGTGCACCCACTCCGGCCATTCGGTGAACTCGGCTACGCGAGCAGGTAACTGCGCGGTGAACATCAGTGGTTTTTCGCTTCCGCTGACCCCTGCGACGACCCGATCGAGCAGCATCTGCCCGTAGGTCTCGCCAGGCTTCCCTCCCGGGGCGGGGATCGGGGAAGGTGCGTTCACGTGACTCTCCGGGCTCGGCGTTGGGGTGTGGCGGCAATCGGAAACTGTCGCTACCTGCAGTTTTGATGATACGCAACGGTCGGCGGTCTTGGTGGAACCGGGTGCTCGGCGCGCGAGCGGGAAACCACGATCGTGGGCTGTTTTTCTCGTAGCGAACTTTTAACGTTTTTAGTTCCCTTTTCGACTGTTGTGCACGCGGAGAACATGGTTGACTGACAATCGGTCGCAGCTTCTGTGTTCGTAGGCTTGAGAAAGTGCACGCTCGCAGGATCGTTGTTGCGGGCGCGGTGCTCTGCCTTTCCTGAGGGGGAAATAAAGACGTACAGCGGTCGGAACCGGCCCGGTGGACTGTAAGGGCTGTTCACCGAATCCGGTGTTAGAAAGAGAAGGAAAAGCATGGCACAGGGCACTGTGAAGTGGTTCAACGCTGAAAAGGGCTTCGGCTTCATCGCTCCCGAAGACGGTTCCGCAGACGTCTTCGTTCACTACTCCGAAATTCAGGGCAACGGCTTCCGTACCCTCGAGGAGAACCAGCGTGTGGAGTTCGAGGTCGGCCAGGGCACCAAGGGTCCCCAGGCTACCGGCGTTCGCGCGGTCTGATTTTTCCGCTCACTTGCTGAGCGATTAGTTCGGACAGTATTTGTCCCCCATCGCATCCGTGCGGTGGGGGACAAATCTTTTCGGGCTGAGTTAGTACTTTCCCTGTCCGAGGTGAATGCACGCAGCTGTTCGGCCACGGCCGGTCGTCTATGCCGTCGATACCTTCGTGGCTTACGTTTCACTCTGTGAGCCAACTGTCCTTTTTCTCTGCCGAGTCGATTCCACCTGCCGTGACGGACCTCGCCGGAATGCTGGCCGGACCGGGTCAGGTCGTGACCTCGGAGGACCGTGCCCGGATCTCGATCGTCGTGGATCGGGACTGGAGAGCGCAGGCCGTTGCCGAGTTGATCGCGCAGTGCGGACTCGGGGCCGAGGTGACGCGTAGTGAAGAAGGCAGCCCATTGGTCCGCACTCAGTCGACGCCCGCACTCCTTCCGCTGTCCGTGCAGTGGACCAAGGGAGCTGTGAAGGCGGTGCCGGTCGGTTGGGTACCGAACTCCCGCCAACTCCGGGTGTGGGCCGTCGCGGCCGGCAGGCTCGAAGAAGGCGGCGAGCGATTCGTGTTCGGCCTCGACCCTCATGCCAAGGAGACGCACGCACCGCTGGCTCAGGCCTTGATGCGGGTTGGTATCGCGCCGACTCAACTGGGTAACCGGACACCGGGCCCGGGGCTCCGTGTGTCGGGAAAGAAGAGACTGACAAAGCTCGTCGAATACCTCGGTGAGGCGCCGAAACACGTCGACACCTCTGTCGCCTGGCCACACGTCTGACAGTGCTGATGCCGCGTGTCCGCCGGTGCTGATGCCGCGTGTCCGACGGAGCCCATACTGTACTGATCTGCACGAATGTCTTGCGGGTATGTCACTCTGTAAAGAGAGACACGGGGTATAACTTGCTCCACACGTCTAGTTCTGAAGATCTGCCGACGGCAGTGAACGTCCAAAGGAAGGCTCGGGCAGCAGGTGGCTAAAGCGGACAACGGCAGCGGTCAGGGAGCGTCCGGTAACCCTCGTCGCCTCGTGATCGTCGAGTCACCGACCAAGGCGCGCAAAATCGCTCCCTACCTCGGTAAGGACTACGTCGTCGAGGCATCGGTCGGTCACATTCGCGACCTCCCGCGCGGCGCAGCGGACGTTCCGGCCAAGTACAAGGGCGAGTCGTGGGCCCGTCTCGGCGTCAACGTCGATCACGACTTCGAGCCGCTCTATGTCGTGAGCCCGGAAAAGAAGGGCAAGGTCGCCGAACTCAAGTCTCTGTTGAAGGACGCCGACGAGCTCTTCCTCGCAACTGACCCCGACCGCGAGGGCGAGGCAATCGCCTGGCATCTCCTCGAGACTCTCAAGCCCAAGATTCCGGTTCGTCGAATGGTCTTCCACGAGATCACCGAGCCGGCAATCCGTGCTGCCGCCGAAGACACCCGCGAACTCGACACCGACCTCGTCGATGCTCAGGAAACCCGCCGCATCCTCGACCGTCTCTACGGCTACGAGGTCAGCCCGGTTCTCTGGAAGAAGGTCATGCCGAAGCTCTCGGCCGGCCGCGTCCAATCGGTGGCCACTCGCGTCATCGTCCAGCGTGAACGCGAGCGCATGGCGTTCAAGTCGGCGTCGTACTGGGACATTTCCGCGACGCTCGACGCCGGTGCAGAGGCCAGCCCGCGTAGTTTCGGTGCTCGCCTGGTCTCCGTCGACGGTTCGCGTGTCGCCTCCGGCCGTGATTTCGGAGCTGACGGAAAGCTCAAGGGCAGCGCGGTCACTGTGCTCGACGAGGCGTACGCGCGTCGTCTCGCGGAAGCATTGCAGGGCGTCGACCTCACGGTTTCCTCCGCCGAGGACAAGCCGTACACCCGCAAGCCTTACCCGCCGTTCATGACGTCGACGCTCCAGCAGGAAGCCGGACGCAAACTTCGTTTCACGTCCGAGCGTGCAATGCGCATCGCACAGCGTCTGTACGAAAACGGCTACATCACCTACATGCGTACCGACTCGACGACTCTCTCGGAGTCGGCGATCGCTGCCGCTCGTGCGCAGGCCACCGAGTTGTACGGTCCGGAATACGTGCATCCGACGCCGCGTCAGTACACCCGCAAGGTCAAGAACGCGCAGGAAGCCCACGAGGCGATCCGCCCCGCCGGCGACGTGTTCCAGACCCCGGGTCAGCTGCACTCCAAGCTCGATTCCGACGAGTTCAAGCTGTACGAACTGATCTGGCAGCGGACCGTCGCTTCGCAGATGGCCGACGCCCGCGGTACGACGTTGACGCTTCGCATCTCCGGCACGGCAGGCACCGGCGAGGACTGCACGTTCTCCGCTTCGGGTCGCACCATCGTGTTCGCCGGCTTCCTCAAGGCTTACGTCGAGAGCGTCGACGAAGAGGCCGGCGGTCAGTCCGACGACGCCGAATCCAGGCTTCCGGTGCTGGTCAAGGGTCAGGAAGTCACGGCCACCAAGCTCGATCCGGACGGGCACAGCACCAACCCGCCCGCTCGCTACACAGAAGCCAGCCTGATCAAGACGCTCGAAGAACTCGGCATCGGCCGTCCTTCGACCTACTCGTCGATCATCAAGACCATCCTCGATCGCGGATACGTCTACAAACGTGGCAGCGCGCTGGTTCCGTCCTGGGTGGCGTTTGCCGTCATCGGGCTGCTCGAGGTGCACTTCGGCCGGCTGGTCGACTTCGATTTCACGGCAGGAATGGAAGACGATCTCGACGCGATCGCCGGTGGCCGTGAGCAGCGTGGCAACTGGCTGAGCAGCTTCTACTTCGGCGGCGAGACAGGCGCTGAAGGTTCGGTCGCCCGCGAGGGCGGGCTGAAGAAGATGGTCGGTGTCAATCTCGAGGAGATCGACGCTCGCGAGGTCAACTCCATCCGACTGTTCGACGACGCCGAGGGTCGCGAAGTTCACGTGCGCGTCGGCCGGTTCGGCCCGTATCTCGAGCGCATGGTTCAGAACCCGGACGATCCCGAAGGCGATTTGATCTCGCAGCGGGCAAATCTTCCCGATGACCTGCCACCGGACGAGCTCACTCCCGAGTACGCCGAGAAGTTGTTCTCGACGCCTCAAGAGGGCCGCAAGCTGGGCGTCGACCCGCTGACGGGCCACGAGATCGTCGCGAAGGAAGGCCGCTTCGGTCCCTACGTGACCGAGATCCTGCCCGAACCGCCGGCCGAGCCGGAACCGGACATCGTTCCCGTCACCGCTCCCGAGCCGGAAGAAATCAGCTCGGGCAGCACCAAGACTGCGGTGAAGAAGGCCGCGGCCAAGAAGGCGCCTGCGAAGAAGGCTGCCAAGAAGGTCGCAGGCCCCAAGCCGCGGACCGGATCGCTGCTCAAGTCCATGGACTTGGCGACGATCACCTTGGAAGATGCGCTGCGTCTGCTGTCGCTTCCGCGCGTCGTGGGTGTCGACCCCGAATCGAAGGAAGAGATCACCGCGCAGAACGGCCGTTACGGTCCGTACCTGAAGAAGGGCACGGACTCACGCTCGCTCGCCAACGAAGAGCAGATGTTCACCGTCACGCTCGACGAGGCCCTCAAGATCTACGCCGAGCCGAAGCGTCGTGGGCGTCAGGCGTCGGCAACGCCTCCGCTGCGTGAGTTGGGCGTCGATCCGGTCAGCGAGAAGCCGATGGTGATCAAGGACGGCCGATTCGGTCCGTACGTCACCGACGGCGAGACCAACGCCAGCCTTCGCAAGGACGACGACGTCGAATCCATTTCCGATGCTCGGGCGTCGGAGTTGCTGGCTGATCGTCGTGCGCGCGGCCCGGTCAAGAAGAAGGCAGCAGCCAAGAAGGCTCCGGCCAAGAAGGCCGCTGCCAAGAAAACAGCCGCAAAGAAGGCCCCGGCAAAGAAGGCCGCCGCCAAGAAGGCTCCGGCGAAGAAGGACTCGTAAGGCTTCGTCGGTGCCGACGGTTAGGGTTTTTGCATGAGTACTGAAGTGGCCGAACGAGGTGTGTTCGGTCGGCTGGTGGGTCAGCACGACGTCGAGCAGAGCCTGCGTGATGCTGCACTGTCGGCTCGTGGCGATTCCAGCGGCTCGGAGATGACCCACGCGTGGCTCTTCACCGGGCCACCCGGCTCTGGTCGTTCGGTGGCTGCTCTCTGCTTCGCCGCTGCCCTGCAATGCACCTCCGACGGTGCACCAGGGTGCGGTGAGTGTCATGCGTGTACGACGACGATGGGTGGAACCCATGGTGACGTACGACGGATCATCCCCGACGGCCTGAGCATCAGCGTCAAAGGCATGCGCGAGATAGTCAACATCGCTTCGCGTCGACCGACGACGGGGCGGTGGCAGGTGATCGTGGTCGAGGATGCCGATCGTTTGACCGAAGGCGCAGCCAACGCCCTCCTGAAGGTTGTCGAGGAGCCGCCGGACCGCACGGTCATCCTGCTCTGCGCGCCGACGACCGATCCGGAAGACATGTCTGTCACCCTCCGATCGCGGTGTAGGCACATGCCGTTGGTGACGCCGTCCGTCGAATCGATCGCCCAGGTACTGATCGACCGCGACGGGCTGGATCCGGAACGGGCGAGAATCGCCGCATCGATCAGCGGCGGACATGTCGGCCGGGCTCGGCGTCTCGCCACCGACGAGAGCGCGCGCGACGAGCGTCAGCGTTCGCTTCGACTTGCCGCAGACGCGATCGGGGCTTCGACGGCGTACAAGGCCGCAGAGAACTTGGTGAAGTCGATCGAGGCTGACACCAAGGCGTTCTACGCCGAACTCAAGGAACAGGAGCTCGAGGAGCTCAAGGTTTCCTTGGGTGGTGGTGGAACCGGCAAGGGAACAGCCGGGACTCTGCGCGGATCGGCTGGTCTGATCAAGGACCTCGAAGCGCGTCAGAAATCGCGCGACACCCGGGCCCGCCGCGATCTTCTCGACCGGACGCTGATCGACCTGGCCGGCATGTACAGGGACGCGCTTTCCTATTCGCTGGGGTCGACGTCGACGGCGACCCATCCCGACATGGCTCGGCAGGCCGCCGAGTTGGCTGCACGAACGTCCCCGGAGGGGTTGCTCAAGTGCATCGAAGCGGTGCTCGAATGCCGCGAGGCCGTCGACTTCAACGTCAAGTTGCAGTGGGCGCTCGATGCGATGGTTGCCTCCATCGGAGCCGCTTTCCGACCCCCGTTTTCGCGATCCGGGGGTTGACCAGATAGACTCGCCACCGCCGAAAGGCACGCTGCCTTAGCTCAGTCGGTAGAGCATTTCACTCGTAATGAAAAGGTCGAGAGTTCGATTCTCTCAGGCAGCTCAGCCAAGAGCCCCACACCCGGAAATCCGGATGTGGGGCTCTTGTCGTTAGTTCCCAATTCTTGCGTATGTGCGGTTTATCCTGAGTTCGGCGAACACGTGCCTGAACAGGGGAGACCTCGATGTCGGATCAGAACTGGGGACCAGGCCAACCATCGCAGAATCAGCCGCCGTACGGGCAGATGCCGCCGATGCCGCCGCAGGGTTATCAGCCGCCGACGCCCGCCTATCCGTACGCAAGCTGGATCTCTCGGGTGTTTGCGTCAATCCTCGACGGCTTTGTCGTTCCGCTCCCCGGCGTCATCCTCGCGATCATCGGGGCGGTGATCGCGTTCTCCGGATCCGAAGTGACCACATACGACGACGGCAGCGTGAGCGCTGAAGGCGGCAATCCGGTCGGCGTGATCGTCATGGTCGTCGGCATACTGGCGATCTTCTTGATCGAGGTATGGAACCTCGTCTTCAGACAAGGGAACACCGGACAGACGCTCGGCAAGAAGTGGCTGGGAATTTCGGTGATTCGGGAGTCCGACGGTGTGCCTCTCGGCCCGGTGATGGCGCTGCTTCGTTGGATCATGATGGCGATCCTGGGTGGCGCCTGCTTCCTCAACTATCTCTGGCCGCTCTGGGACTCGAAGCACCAGTGCTGGCACGACATGGTGGTCCGGTCGGTAGTCGTTCGCGCGCGCTAGTCGCTGCCGAGGTCTCTTACAGTGGGTGCCATGGAGTTGGAAGCGGTCACAAGTCGACGACGCTCGCTGGCCGCACCCGTCGGTGTTGCTGCAGTGGCCGTGACGGCCGCCGCGGTACTCCACGTCCGTGATCCCCACAGCGCGGGTAGTTACGGCGTTTGTCCGATGTACGCGTTGACGGGATTGTGGTGCCCGGCGTGTGGTGGCCTTCGTGCGGTCAATGACCTGACTAATCTGGATATTGGCGCCGCAGTGTCCAGCAATGCCTTGATCGTGCCGTTTATCGCGGTGTTGGTGATCGCGTGGATCGGTTGGACAGTGCGCCGTTGGAAAGGCACGCGGGATCGCATGATCGTGCTTCGGCCGACTGTGACGATCGTGGTGCTCGGAGTTCTCGTTGCATTTACGGTTGTTCGAAACACCCCGTGGGGGAGCTGGCTCGCGCCGGCGTGACGGTAAGAGGTCGACATGGCACTGCAGGTTTTTTCGCTCATCGTTCTGCTCGGCGCGCTGATCATCCTGATTCCGACGGCACGACGTGTCTTCGGCAAGAAGGACGACGAGTAGGCCTCGACAACTGGGCCCGCGCGGCACATGCTGGCGGTATGGCTGATTCGTTGAAAGCCCGCGTCAAGGAAAAGTTGCTGAGGCAACTCGCCGAGGACGGTCGGCACCCGATTCAGGAAGCTGAGGGTGACGATCCGCGGTTGGTGTCGATCAACGACGATCTCGAAGCGTTGGAGCAGGCCGAGGAAGGCGATCCGATCGTCGAAGAACTGGCCGAGAGGTACTGGGTTCCGTGAAGTTAACCGACCGCAGTGCTCTGACCTGGCGATTTGGTGTTGTGTTGATCTTCGCGTAACTTTGTCCA